>DAIQRJ010000044.1:0-35340 GCA_036786375.1 Actinopolymorphaceae bacterium | reverse complement strand
CCCGTGGCATGCATCCAAAATACCACGAATGTAGTTCTAAGTTATGAGTATTGGGGCTAGGCGCGACCGCGGTTGCGACGGACCGGGTTGCGAATCGTCACTCCCGACACCACGCCGCCCGCGATCAGCAGCCCTGCGCAGATCAGCACCGCCGTGTGGAAACCATCGGCGAACGCGTCCGGGTGCCGGTAGCTGTCCCCACTGATACCGGCGAGCACCGGTATCACCGCGACCGCCAGGGCCGGCCGCCCGGGCGACCGCGTTGTTGACGCCCGACGCGATCCCGGCGTAACGGCTCTCGGCGGCCGCGAGCACGGTCGTCGTCAACGGCGCGACGATGAGCGCCAGACCGAGCCCGAACACGACGACCGCGGGCACGACCTCGGTCAGGTAGGACGCGTTCGCACCTATCCGCAGGAACATCAGAGCCCCGCCGGCGGCGACCAGCGGGCCGAGGGTCATCTGGAGCCGCGGCCCGATCCGTCCCGCGAGCGCACCCGAGCGGGCCGACAGGAGCAGCATGATCACGGTGATCGGCAGCAGGGCCACCCCGGCGAGCAGCGGCGAGAATCCCGAGACCACCTGCAGGTTGACGACCAGCAGGAAGAACACGGCGCCGAGTGCGGCGTAGACGGCGAAGGTGACCAGGTTGGCTGCGGTGAACTGGCGGTTCGCGAAGATCTTCGGCGGCAGCATCGGGTGCGGACTGCGGTGCTCGGTGACGACGAACCCCGCCATCGCCACGACGCCGATCACGGCGGACACCACCACGGCCGGCGACCAGCCGCTGCCGGCGCCGATGAGCGCATAGGTCACGCCGCCGAGTCCGACGGCTCCGAGCACCGCGCCGACCAAGTCGAGATGCGGAACCGCGTCGGGATCAAGGGTCTCCGGCACGTGCCGACGGGTGATCAGGACGACGGCCGCCGCGAGGGGCACGTTGATCACGAAGATCCACCGCCAGCCCGGCCCTCCGACGAGGTAGCCGCCGATGAACGGGCCGATCGCACTGGCAACGCCGCTCAACCCCGACCACGCGCCGATCGCGCGGGCCCGGTCGTCGGCGGCGAACGACGCCGAGATCATCGCGAGGCTGCCCGGGGTGAGCAACGCTCCACCGACGCCCTGCAGCGCACGGGCCGCGATCAGTACCCCGATGCTCGGCGCCAGCGCGCACAGCGCGGACGCGAGCGCGAACCAGATCACGCCGATCGTGAAGACCCTGCGGCGGCCGTACCGGTCGCCGAGCGATCCGCCGAGGAGGATGAACGCCGCCAGCGTGAGCGTGTAGCCGTTGAGGGTCCACTGCAGGCCCGCGAAGCTCGCTTCGAGGTCGTCGCCGAGCGCGGGCAGCGCGACGTTGACGACAGTGGCGTCGATTCCCGCGAGACCCGATCCGAGCACCGTCGCGACCAGTAGCCACCGACCCGATCGCTGCGAGAGAGTCAGTTGCGCGGACGACGTCGAATCGACGGTCATCCAGCAGCTCCTCGGGTCCCGGTCGGCGTCGCGCTACGTCCAGATGGCGCACGCTATCCAGTCGCTGAAGCGCTCCGGCGGGCTCGGCCGTGACCGTGCGACCCGGCGTGCGTAGCGCTGCGCCGTCCACGCGGCCGCGCCCGCGTCCAGCACGTCGTCGACCCCTGCGAGCCGGCCGACCTCGCCGAGCTCGGAATCGATGGTCAGACCCCCGGACCTCAGGAGCCGGTGCCGCTCGACCGCACCCGCCCACGTTGCCTTCCGCGTCGGCAACGGTGCGCCGGCCATCGTCGTGAAGCTGAGCTCGGGGTGAACCTCGATCACCGTCCGCGTCGTCGCGAGAACCCACGCCTCGACCTCGAGCAGCTTCGGCTTGAGCATGAACGCCTGCATCGAGATACCGCTGCCGGTGAGCTCACGGTTGATGCGCGATGCCGAGGCGTAGTCGTCGGCCAGCACCGCACGGCGGACCCCGAGCTCCCGCCTGGCCAGCTCGTCCGCCTGCCGGCTGGTCGAGTCGGGGAGCCCGATCGGGATGTCGATCGCCACCACGTCGAACGCGCCGTCGGCCTGGCCGGCCGCGACCACCTCGGCGATCGTCGCGCCGAAGTACGCGTCGCAGCGGGTTCCGTCGTGGGCGATGCCGACCCAGCCTTTGCTGCAGGCGTCGACGCCCAGGACCCTAGCGATGAGGGGCCCCCGACTGTGGGCGTAGCGCGCTGAACACGTCCCCCGACCGCGGCCCGGCGGCGCGGCCACGCTCGGTGAACCACTCACGACCCGCTACTAGGCGATAGAGCGGCCCGGGCAGCTGGAGCAGGAGTGCGAGCGTGCGCACGCCGCCGCCGGCCTGGCTCGCGTGCGCCTGCATCGCCATCCGCTTGGCCGCACACTGCGGGCGCACGTCTACCGCGTGCGTGATCTGGCCGGACGCTGTGTACGCGGTCCTGAAGTCCGCAGCCCGGACCCTCAGCCCCGGCAGCCAGGAGACGAGCCGCACCGCGCGCTGGATGAGCCGTCGGTCCAGGGTGGCCTCCAGAACGACCGAGGTGCCGACGAGCTCGGCTGCACGGACCCCCACCCGGTGTACCTGGACGTGGTCGGGGTGGCCGTAGCCGCCCGCGGAGTCGTAGATGGTGAGCACGTCCGCGGACTCCTCCCGGAGCACGTCGGCGAGCCGGGCGGCCGCAAGGTCGACGGCGACCTCACTGAACCCGCCCGCACGAGCGCTGTCGCCCCATCCCGAGTCGGCGTACCCGAGCCGGACCACCCGCGCGCACCCGAGCGCCTCCGCTGATCGCTGGAGCTCCTGGGCCCGACGTTCGCCGAGGCCCGGCAGCAGCGCATGGTCGGCCAACCCGGCCGCGCCGTCGGTGGCGACGACGAGAACGACCCGGTGCCCTTCGGCGCTCGCCCGGGCAAGAGTGCCGCCGGTGAACAGCACCTCGTCGTCGGGGTGGGCATGGAAGGAGACCAGGGTGAAGCGACCCGAGGCGACGGGGGGATCATCGGGGGGCACGGCTCCAGCATGTCAGCCCGGATCTCAATATCCTGCCGGCTTTCAGCGTGTGCACAGCGTGGATCGGCTGTACTGGACCGGTGGACGCCGCGGGCACGGATCATCGCCGATTCCGGTTACCCGGCGGGCGTGTCTGGGTCGCTGCGGGATCCGTCCTCGCGGCCGTCGGATTGTTCATGGTGCTGCCGCGTGCACTCGGCACGTCATGGGATCCGGTAAAGGAGGTTCTCGGCGCCTTGTCCGTCCGGGATCTGACGCTCCTGACCGTGTTGTGGCTCGTCGGGCTGCTGAGCTATTCGGCGGTGTTGACGAGTTCACTGCCGGGCCTGAGCACGCGTCGCGCCATGTTGCTGAACCTGAGCGGCAGCGCCGTCGCGAACGTCGCCCCGTTCGGAGGTGCGGCCGGAGTCGGGCTGAACTTCGCCATGGCCCGGTCGTGGCGGTTCTCGACAGCGAGCTTCGTGACCTTCACCGCGGTCAGCAATCTGTGGAACTGGCTGGCCAAGCTGGTGCTCGCCGCGCTCGTCCTCGGTTCGCTGATCCTGGGCGGCAGCCTCCCCGCGGGTGCGTTGCTGACCGCTCTTCGGGTGGCTCTGCTCGTGGTCACCGGAGTGCTGCTGGCGGCCGTCTCCATCCTCGTGGTCGGTTCGGGCGCGGCGACCCTGGGCCGGGCGCTCGACCACGTCGTCTGGTTCCGGCCCACCTCCTTTGCTATGAGCGTGCCGGCGCTGCGAACGGCGACCGCAGCGGTGGTCCGCCGCCGCTGGGCGCACCTCACCGGCGGGATGGCCGGCTATCTCGCGCTGCAGGCGGTGCTGCTGGGAACGTGCCTGCACCTGCTGGGCAGCGTCCTCGCGGTGCCGGTCGTGCTCGCCGGGTTCGCCGCGGAGCGTCTGATCACGCTGGTGCCGGTCACGCCGGGAGGTGCGGGCCTTGCCGACACTGCCTGCGCCGGTGTTCTGGTGGCTCTCGGGGGCGACCCGGTGGTGGTGGCCGCGGCCGTGGTGCTCTACCGCGGATTCACGTATCTCCTCGAGATCCCGGTGGGCGGCCTCGGCATCCTGGGCTGGATCCTGGTCCGGCGTCGGCGGCGGGCCACGTGAGGATCGCCCACGTCACCGACTGCTACCTGCCTCGAACCGGCGGGATCGAGCTCCAGGTCCGCGATCTCGCCGACCAGCAGCGACGCGCCGGCCACGACGTCACCGTCTTCACCCCCACCGAGGGTGACCCGGCCGTCGGAGTGCGCCGGCTCACGCGCGACGAACTGCCTGCGGTACTGCGTGGATTCGACGCGGTGCACGCACACCTCTCGCTGTACTCGCCCTTCGCCTGGACTGGTGCGTGGACCGGCTCGGAGCTGGGGCGGCCGACTGTGATCACCATGCATTCGGTGCCGCCGCCGGGCCCGCTGCTGTGGGCGGTCGGGCTCGCAACCGGATGCCGCCGGTGGAACGTGCGCTGGACGGCGGTGAGCGAGGTGGCGGCCGCACCGCTGCGCCGCATGCTGCCCGGACGCGAGATCGCCGTTCTGCACAACGGGATCGACCCGTCCGCGTGGAAGGTCCCGACCAGCCGCCCGAGCCGCATCGACGAGCTCGTGGTGGTCAGCGTGATGCGGCTGGCTCAACGCAAACGGCCGGTTCCCCTGGTGCGGATGCTGGATCGGGTGCGAGCCGACCTGCCCGCCGAGCTGCGGCTGCGCGCGGTGCTGGTGGGCGACGGCCCCCAGCGCGGTGCGGTGCAGCGGGCGCTGCGCTCGCGGGGGATGGACGCGTGGGTGGATCTCCCCGGGCGGCTCACCCGTGCCGAGATCCGGGACCTGTACGTGCGGGCCGATCTGTACCTCGCGCCGGCCAAGATGGAGTCCTTCGGGATTGCGGCTCTGGAGGCCAGGTGCGCGGGTGTGCCGGTGGTGGCGATGGCGTGCGGCGGGGTCGGTGAGTTCGTCCGCGACGGGCGCGAGGGTCACCTGGTCGGCTCCGACGCAGAGATGGCCCGGGTCGCCGTGCGCCTGCTGAGCTGTCCCGATGAGCTCGACTCGCTGCGGGTGCACAACTCGGGCACGCTGCCACCGATGACGTGGGACCGGGTGCTCGACCGCAGCCTGCAGGCGTACCGTCCCCGACTCGAGAAGGCGCGCCCCGGCCGTCACGCCCTGGGCCGTACGTCGAGTGCACGCGAGGCGATCACGCGTCGCGCCCGCGCGGGGTGACGAGCGCTGTTCGATCCTGAGATGGCAGGACTCAGCGAGCGCACAGGTGGATCACCCCATGCTGATAACCGTGACAACGACCGCTCAGAGAAACAGCCGCCGCCAGACGGGGTCACGGCGGGACGCGGTCACCGCGGCTGCGACGGAGTGACCGCCGGTACCGCGGCGCCCGGGCGCAGCATAGGAATTCGAGGGGACGGAGGTGGGCCGGTGCATGTTCTGTTGGCAGACGATGAAGTGGCTCTGACGGAAATCATTCGCCGGGGACTGGAGCGACACGGTTCGGTCGTCGAAGTCGTGCACAACGGTGAGGACGCGATCTGGGCTGCGACCGAGCACCGGTATGACGCTCTGGTGCTGGACATCATGATGCCGAAAGGCAACGGCCTGCAGGTCGTGCGAGCACTCCGGAGCCGTGAGATCTGGACGCCGGTGCTGATGCTGACGGCGATCGATCAGGACGAACGGCTCGTGCATGCGTTGGACGCCGGCGCCGACGAGTACCTGACGAAGCCCTTCAGTTTCGTCGTCCTGCTCGCGCGTCTTCGTGCTCTGGTTCGCCGCGGAGCTCCCGAACGCCCCGGCGATCCTGACCGCCGGAGACCTGACCCTCGACCACGCGTCGCGGATGGTGCGTCACGGTGACGACGCGATCGGGCTGACGCCACCCGAGTTCGGGCTGCTCCAGTTAATGATGCGTCATGGCGGTGACGTCGTGTCCAAAGCGGTGATCCTCGACGGGGTATGGGACTCGAGCTTCGAAGGCGACGACAACGTCGTCGAGGTCTACATGCGCTATCTCCGCAACAAGATCGACGTGCCGTACGCGCGGCAGTCGTTGCAGACCGTGCGCGGCATGGGCTACCGGATCGAGCCGTCCGGGGGCTGAGGGTGCTTGTCTGCCTTGACCGGCTGGACACCGCGCCAACGTGGCTGCCGGGTCTGCGGCAGCCGGATCTCGAAGCGCGCGCCCCCGATCGGTGCATCGAGAACGGTGACCGTTCCCACGTGTGCGTGGACGATCCGCTCGACGATGGCCAGCCCCAGGCCGCTGCCGCCGCCAGTGCGGTCGCGGCTCGTGTCCAGCCGTACGAAACGGCCGAACACGCGTTGGCGCTCGCACGGCTCGATGCCCGGTCCGTCATCGTCGACCCACACCACCGCGTCACCGCTGGAGGAGGTTTCGACCGTGAGAGCAAGGGCACCCGCTGCGGCTCTCATGGCGTTGTCGACGAGGTTCCGGACGGCCTGTGACAGTCCGACCAGGTCACCTTGGATCCGCACCGGCGACAGGTGTACCGCGACCGTCAGCCGGCCGGAGCTCCGGACACGCACGGCCTCGGCGGCGAGGATGTCGTCGAGATCGACGTCATCCACCGCGAACCGTGGGCCCTCCTCGTCCGTGTGCGCCAGCAACAGCAGGTCGCTCACCAAGCTCTGCATGCGAACGGCTTCCTCCCTCACCAGAGGTTGAAGGTCGGCCCAGGAGGCGTCATCGTCCTCCGCGAGCTCGAGGGCGGCGAGCACCGTCGCAAGGGGGCTACGCAACTCGTGACTGGCGTCGGCGATGAACTGTCGTTGTTCGGCCTGGGATATCTCCAACCGGCTCAACAGCTTGTTCATCGTCACGGCCAGCCGGGCGATCTCGTCCTCCGACGCTGGGATCGACACCCGCTCGTCGAGCCGGGTCGCGCCGATTCCGTCGACCTTCGAGCGCATCTGGTCGACAGGAGCCAACGCCCGGCCCACCAGGGCCCAGGTTGCAACTGCCACCAGCACCAGCACGAGCGGGAATCCCAGGGTCAGGTACAACACCACCGAGCGGACACTGTCGCGCTGAGCTTCGACCGACGTCGCGACGACGACGCGATAGCGCGCCCCGTCGTGTTGGGTCCCCATGACGACGAAGCTGTACGGAGCGGCGAGGTCGAAGAGCTGCACCCGCGAGGTATTCGGCCGGACGAGCACACCCGGGCTTGCCGGCTCTTCGGTGAAGGCCGTGGTGTGGGCATCGGAGGAGGTGGACACGACCTTGCCGGTCGCGTCGAGCACCTGGACGACCTGAGTACTGCGCGTGTTGGCGACGAGGTCGTCGGCGACGGCGTCCACTCCCCGCCGCATCACCTCGTCGGCCACCTCGGCCGCACGTGTGGTCGCCGCACCGTCGATCGCCGACAGCAGTGATTTCTGGACGAGTCCGACGAAGACCAGCGCACCGCCGGAGTAGGCGAGAGCGACGACGACGGTCGCGGCCACCGCCGAACGAACCCTGACGCCGCTAGTGAACACCGTGTGCTGGATCGGCCGGGGCGGGACCTTGTCGGCCGGCCGGGTCAGTGCGCGGTGACATAGAAGAAGTCTCGCTGATCCGCTGCCAGGTAACGGTTGGCCGGCTCGTCCATCGACGTCAGCAGGTGCGCCGGGCGGACACCGGCGGCAGTGTGCTGCTCGATGTTGAACGACACCATGTGGGGATGGATATCGAGCTCGAGGCCCCGCTGAATGCCTGCCTGGCTCATCGCGTGGGCAAGCGTCACGAGAGTCAGATGTTGACCGGCAACGTAGATCACGTTGCCCTGGGCATCGACGCCGGCACCTGAACGCCAGGTGTACTCGAACTGTGACTTGAGCGAACCGAACCGGCGGCCGACATTGTTGTCGAGTCCCGCGACCGGGCTCGCGTGGTCGACGATCAACGGCAGGTTCTGCCGTACGGCGGTGACGTGCGGCGTCATCGAGACATCCCGGCCCCAGGCTCCGACGTTCACCTGGCCCTTGTCGTCGATGACGATCGATGCGGCTCCGGCGACCAGCGGGACCGCCGCCTTGCCGTTCGCGTACCACCCGCCCTGTGAATCCCGTGTCTTGAAGCCGGAGTTGAACGTCGCCACCAGGGCGCCGGTCGCATCGGCCGGCACGGCGTGACCGCGCGGAGAGCTCAGCCCCGGCACCGGTTCCCGGGTCCCGGACACGAGCGTGAACCGATCGGTCCCGCGCGGGAAGAACGCGGCAGCGACCGTGACCGGCGCGTGTGCGGCGTCTGGGCGAAACCAACTGGTGAACAAGGTCGCACCGGCGGACGGGGCAGTGGCGATGCTTCGCCAGATTCCTTCGCCGGGGATCGGCGGAAGTGTTGACAGCGGCGACACCGCAGCCGGTCCGAGACGCCGGTGATGTCGAACACTCAAGCGGGTAGGCGATGGCAGCTGGTTCGAGGACGGGGAGTGCCCGAACGCGGCGTCCGCCGGCGGCCCGGCCGCGGGTGGGGCGTCGTGGGTGTACCGCCAGGTCTCGATCGCATCGACGAGACCGTTGCCTCCGTGCTCGCGGATCCACTCGACGCTGCGGGCTGCGAAGCCCGCGTGTCCTGGATAGAGCAAGGCACGCGTGTACGAAACCGTCGGAGCGAGCAGCGCCAAGACGATCACGGCAATGACCGTCACGACGTGTCGCCGACGCGAATGGCGGAGTCCGGTGAGGCGTTCGAGCCGGGTGTTCACCCATGCCACGTTAGGGATTGGGTGCTGAGCCGGTGCTGAGCGCCGGAGTCACTCTCAGCGCGTGCTCAGCCCGCTGGTCGGTCGGTCGACGTCGGCGGTCGTCATCGCGTGCGGACGGAGCAGCGCATCCCCCCGACGGGCCGGAAGGACGAGTAGCCCGCGGCGCGTACGCGCACTCGCGCCCCGACGTCGCTCGGACTCAGGCACACGGTGGTGACGTTCAGGGTGTGCAGCGCCGACTCGACGTCTGCGGCACTGGGATTCGGTTTCGTTGTCGAGACCAGTTGCAACAGCGTGCGGCGTGCGGCGGTGGTTGCAGCTGGTTCGGCCAGCCCGGGAAGGTCGAACGCGCGTGGCAGGACGGCGAACCACCTCGTCGTGTAGATCGCCAAGACGCGCATCTCGGCCGCCGGCAGGAGCAGCGGGCCGGTGGTGCTCGGATTCGCGGCGACCACCGCGCGGACGTTGGCCAGGGCCTTCACGCTCACCTTCCAGCTCGGTCTCGATTCGACCCGCACCGTCGAAGACCAGGGTGGCGTTCCTACGACCATGAATGCGAAGACCACCGCCAGGGTGGCGGCCGCCGACACGATCCGCGTGGCCACCGGACGGGAGGTGAGTCCGCGCGTGGCCGCGGCGACTCCGGTAGCAGCGCAGAGCCCGATCAGCGTGGGCGCGGGCGGGCTCAACAGCAGTCTCCACTCGACCGGGCCGGAACCCGTGACTGCGTTGAGGAAAGACAGGACGCCCGGGGTCAGCACTGCCAGCGACGCGACGCCACTGCACCAGATCAGCGTGGCCGCGGCGGTTCCACGCACCAGCAGCGGAGCAACCATCACGGCCGCGATGGTGACGATCGCCATCGTCGGGTGGGCGCCGTAAGCGGCGCGAACCGCAGCCCAGGCGGTCGGCGCGGTTGGAGTCGCCCCGCCGACGCTGCGCGAGAGCACGGCCACCGTCGTGCCACTGACAAGCGCAGGCACCGCGAGTGCGAGCACACCCCACAACAGGCTACGGTTCATCAGGATCACCGCGGCCAGCGCGATCGCGCAGGCCAGCGTGAGCCCGAGCAGGGCGGCGGTCGAGGTCAGCCCGACGAAAGCGACGCCGGCGAGCGACAACAGCACCGCCCAGTGTCGATCGCGCGTACGAGCCAACCGGGTCGCGAATATCCAGATCAGCGGAATGACGATGGCAAAGGCCATCACCTTCCCCTGCCAGATCCGCACGGTCGAGTAGCTGCGGTACCCACCTCCGGCGCCCGCAAGGACGAAGACCACCGAGAACAGGAACGCGGGCATCGGACCGCGCCGCGACCAGAGAAGGGCGAGCTGCCACAGCACCCACATCGACGCGAACGTGCACAGGGGCGCGACGACGAGGTAGGCGATGGTGCCGGCACGCACATCGAACAGTCGGGCGAGTGCTCCGAGCTGCGCCTCGATCGACGAGAGTGGAAACCCTCCGCCGTACGAGGACGGGTACGTCTGGTCGCCGTACATCGTGTCCCGCAGTGGGATGTGCCCGTGTTCGGCTATCCAGGTCGAGAGATTGACGTAGTACACGTCGTCGGAGCTGGTCCGGACCACGAACAGGGAGGCGATCGCGACGCCGCAGCTGACGACCACAGCGACCACGTCATCCCAGGTCCGACGCATGGACGGCGGCACGTTCGGCGCCACATCGGCCCGCACATCACCTGCCGGGGATGCCGGTGCCGCGCCGCGGCGGAGCGCATGGCCGACTGCCAGCAGGCCGATGATGCCGATGCCCCAACCCACACGGAACAGTGCGTGCGTCGTCGTCCCCATCAGAACGGCGCAGACCACGACCGCGACGGCCACCAACAGCATGGTCTTGCGCTCCGGCCTGCTGATCGGTCGGAGCGGCACCCGCCAGTTCTCGTCCTCGGCACGCCTCGCGTGCTCGATGTTCCACCGCGCGATCGGCACCGCGACGAACGGCGCGGTCACCAGCCACCCGACCATCACCGGTGTCGTCGGCCAGCCCTCGGCGAGCATGACCTCGTAGAGCAGCGTCCACCACGCGAATGCCGCCAGGGCGCCGATCACGGCGGCGTCCAAGGTCACTGCCCAGCGAGGACGTCGCCATGACCTCGGCAAATCACCGGACGTGTCGCTGGTCGGCGTGCGCCCGGCACGCTCCTGCCCGCTGATGATCACGGCAGCCGACGCTGGTCGTGATTCTTGTCGACCACCAGCCTGAGCAGCCCGAGCTCCTCGGCGAGCGTGCGGTTGTTCTCCTCCAGCGTCGACACCGCGATGGACAGCTGCACGCACACGAGTCCCAGTGCGATGACAGCGATCAGGAAGAGCAGGTTCGGGCCGGAGTGGATGTGGAGGGTGTCCGCGAGCAGATCGAGCAGCCGCGGGAAGATCGCCAGCACAGCAACAGAGATCCCGGCCAGGAACCACAGGACCGCGTACTTCTCCTTGACGTACTTCCTGCGCAGGAGATGGATCATCGCCATGATGGTCAGGACACCGGCGACGCCTGCGAGCCACTGCGTGGTCATCAGGCGTCCTGTCGCCGGGGCGCGTTGCGTGCGCGCGGATGTGGGAGGACGAACGCCGGAAGGGTTCGCGCGAGCAGGAGTGCTGAACTGATGGACGAATGGCTCGGCGTCCCGCCCGTTCGGGCGCGCATCACGACCGGAACCTGGACGATGGTGAGATTCTCGCGGGCAGCCATCAGGAGCGCTTCGACGGTGTCGCCGAGATACTCGGCCGGATATTCGCGTGCGAACAGGGCAATCGCGCGCGGGCCGAACGCACGGAACCCGGACGTCGTATCGGTGAGCACCGCATGTGTTCGACGGGACAGGGAACGGGCCAGCACGTTCATGGCGAGTTTCCGGGCGCGATCGACCTCGTAGCCGCCACGTCCGGCGAACCTCGCGCCGATCACCATGTCGGCGTGGTCCAGGGGCCGGAGCAGGTTCGGTATCTCGCGCGGATCGTGCTGACCGTCGGCGTCGACCTGCACCATCTGCCGGTACCCGTACCGCACGGCGTAACGGAAGCCGGCGCGCAGGGCGCCGCCCACACCCAGGTTGAACGGCAGCGTGACAACGTCGACGCCCGCTCGGTTGGCCGCGGCGCTGGTGCGGTCGGTCGAGCCGTCGTCGATGACGAGCAGATCGGCTGATCCCATCACCGACGACACCTCGGCCAGGACGGCTGGTAAGGACTGCTGCTCGTTGAATGCCGGCAGAACGATCAGCGTGCGGTCCGCGGAGATCATGCGGCGCACCGCCGGAATGCGTGCCCGCCAACGGTCGAGAGGCGGTTGGCGAAACGGACGCCGGCGCCGGTGTCGACGTTGCCGGCGTCGAGGGTGATGGCATACAGGTGGGCGAGATCGTGGTCGCTGAGCACCCGTTCGCGCTGCAGGAGTTGACGTCGCGACCAGATGTGCCCGAGGTGGCCGGCTATCCACAGATAACCCTTCAGCTTGGCCGGGAACCAGCCGCCGATCGCCGCCACCGCGAGCATGGCGACCTCCTGGACGAGGAGCGGAATCGTCAACCAGAGCAGCGTCCGTGCCGAGAAGGTGGTGATGACGGTGAGAATCCGGTTCCGCTCGAGCAGGTAGGTCTTGAGGTCGTGACGCGAGAAGTCGTAGTGGTGGTAGGCAATCGCGGACGGCACGTACACGACGGCCCATCCGTGTTGCCAAGACCGTAGGCTGAGTTCGACGTCCTCGTGATACGCGAAGTACTCCTCGTCGAACCCGCCGAGCTCGCGCCAGCGATCGGTCCGGATCGCGCAGCACGCACCGCTTGCGCTCGCGACGACGGTACGGGAAGCGTGCTGGTCGGCGGGCTCACCGTGACCGCCGGCCCACGAGAGGCCCAGATAGTGCACCGGATTGCCGGCGCTGTTGATGATGTCCGGGTGGTCGGCAAGACGCAGACTCGCGGTCGCGATCCCCACCTCGGGTGCCGAACAGGCTGCGGCCAGCTGAGCGAGCGTGCCGGGAGCGACGATGACGTCGGGGTTGACGAAGGCCAGCACATCGCCGTCGGCGTGCTCCGCCGCGAGATTGCAGCCACCGGCGAATCCCAGATTCGTGTCGGGCCGGATCACCCGCGCACGTGGGTTGTGCTCCAGGATCCCCAGGTGTCCTGAGCGATCTCCGTTGTCGACAACGACAATGTCGACGTCGGCGTCGGTGGAATCGAGCACGGCTGCCAGACACGTGTCCAGCTCCGGATCGTCGCCGAACGCGACGATGAGCACCGACACGCTTGGTCGCGCAGTCATCGGCCCACCTCCTCGATGCGCGCTGCGCGAGCGGCAGGAACCGGCACGCGCATGGGCTCGGCCGACCGTGCGTACCGGTTGAAGGCGACCGCGAGGAGGCTGCAGCTGACACCGGCACCGACGACGAAACCGCCGACTGCCCGTGCGATCAGGCTCATGGGTGCGGCGACGGCGGTCAGCATCACCGCGACCCCGCACGCCCAGCACAGTGCGACGGTGCGAAAGCTCAGGGCGGCCATGGCGGCGTTGGCCAGGACGGTGGCGATCATGAACAGCCCGGTGCCCGCGGCCAGTGCTGCCAGCACCGTGCCCGAGAGCTGGAATGCATCGCCGAAGAGAAGGCGGACCGCCCACGGTCCGGCGAATCCGAGCAGCGTGGTTGCGACGGCCATCGCAGCGGCCGTCGCCACACAGACCAGCAGGACACGCCGACGCAGCGCCCCGGTCGCGCCGATGGCCAGCAGTGCGGCGAATCCGGGGAGAAGCACTGCTTGCACGGCGGCGAAGACGAACAACGGTAGCCGGGCCACCGTCAAGCCGGCCAGCAGATGCCCGGCGGCACCGGGATTTCCCTTGCCCAGCACACGGACGAGCACGGTGGCGGCATTGACGAGGGTCTGCGACAGGACAGCGGCCACGACGAGCCACACCAGAGTCCGGTCGGCTCGTACCTCGTCGCGTTCGACTCTGCCGGGCGCCGCCGCGGGCTGGGTGTCGTCGCGTGTGCCGGCGAGCCGGACCACGCCCGGCCGTATGACCAGTAGGAGCGCGGCCGCCTGCGCCAGCGGGATGAGCATGACGTAGGCCGCGACCGATCCGGTGCCCAGGAGCATGAGCAGGCCGCAACCGACGAGACGTGCCGTGCCCTCGATCCCCAACTGCGCACCGTAGAGATCGAACCGGCCTTCACCGGCGAGCACGCCGCGATAGACGTAGGTGACGGCGAGTGTGCCGAAGGTGATCACGAGCACGACGAGCAGGCCGAGCGAGCCGTCGAACAGCAGATTCGCCAGTGGTCGGGCGAAGGTCAGCGTGGCCAGACTGAGTGCCAGCAGGATCGCCGCTGCCGACCGTACCGAGTGGTGCAGTCCGAAGCCTGCGGTCGATCGGATCGCGCGATGCGCCGACAGGGCCCGCCCGATCTGTTGCTCGAACGGCTGGAAGAACCCAGGGCCGACGATGTAGGTGGCCGACCACAGCACCGACAGCGACGCGAATGCGGTCGGGCTCAGGTGACGCGCGGCAACAGTGAGGAACACGTAGCTGGTGAGGCCGAGCGCAACCAGGCCGGCGCCGACCCGAATGGTGCCCGAGGACGCGGCGAAGCGCATACCACCTCCTGGCCGGTCGGACTGATCTCCGAACTATGCAACGGGATATCGCGTCGTGCCACCTCGTGCTCAGCGGGCACTCAGGTCTCGAGTGTACTGACGCAGAGGCTTCCCGTGGACGCCGAGTCCGCTGGTTGCCGAGACTGTCGGTGGGTTAGGTCAGGATGGGCGGATGGCGAACCACGACGATGGGCCAGCGCGATGACGCGAGCGCTGAACATCAACCGGCTGCGACTCGCGGCTCAACGCATCGAGGGCAGCGAGTTCACCACGCCCACCGAGGTCGTCCGCTGGATGCTCGCCATGCAGGCGCAGGATCTGCCCGGCGGCAAGTGGTCGGTCGGCGTCCGCGCGCCCGGCACCACTCTTCGTGAGGTGGACGCTGCGCTCGCGCGTGGCGAGATCGTCCGCTCGTGGCCCATGCGCGGCACCCTGCATCTCGTCCCCGCCGAGGACATCGGCTGGATGGTCGGCCTCACGGCCGAGCGCACACTCCGCTCGCTGGCCCGCCGCTACGACGAACTCGGGCTCGACCCGGCATCGTTCAAGCAGGCTGAGCACGTAGCCGTCGGGGCGCTCGAAGGTGGCCGGGCGCTGTCCCGCGCCGCGCGGTTCGACGAGTTCGAGGCGGCCGGGATCTCGACTACCGGCCAGCGCGGGCCGCACATCCTCGGCCACCTCCATCAACTCGGAACGCTCGTCCTCGGACCCATGCACGGCACCGGTCAGAACGTCGTCCTGCACGACGAGTGGGTCCGCGAGCCACGGACGCCCGAGCGTGATGAAGCGCTCGGCGAGTGGGTGCTCCGGTACTTCCGGAGCCACGGCCCGGCCACCCTCAAGGACTTCACCTGGTGGACGAAACTCACTGTCCGCGACGCCGGCATCGGCCTCGCGATCGCCCGGAACCAGCTCGAGGAGATCCAGGTCGACGACGTCAGCTACTGGATGGCGCCCGGACTGCCCGACCGGATGTCGCGGCGCGTCCACGCCCTGCCCGGCTTCGACGAGTACCTGCTCGGTTACCAGGACCGCAGCGCCGCGCTCGATCCCGCGCACGCCCCGGTCGTCGTCCCCGGGAACAACGGTGTCTTCCAGCCGACCGTCGTCGTCAACGGCCGCATCGTCGGCACCTGGCGGCGCAAGGTCACGCCGGCCGGCATCACGATCACCCCGCGACCCTTCGCGCCGCTCTCGGACGGCACCCTCACGGCGTTCGGCAGATCGGCATCCGTGTACGGGCACTTCATCGGGACCGCGGCCCAGGTCGCCGAGCAGGACGTCCACCCCGCCGGCTGAGCTGATCCCCGAGCCAGCTGGTCGCCGTCGGGTTCCTACAAGACGAAACCGCCGCCTGCCGAGCAGGATGGGGTCATGTCTACGACACCTGTCGACTTCGCCGACCGCTAGCGCACCCTTTCAGCCGAGTTCACCGGCAAGGTCGAGGCCGTCCGCCCCGACCAGTGGGATCTTCCGTCGACCTGCGCCGAGTGGAGCGTCCGCGACCTCGTCCGGCACGTCGTCACCACCGAGCACAACATGCTCAAGCCGGTCCACATCGACGCTCCGCGCAGCACCGACGTCGACACCGACACGGTCGCGGCCTGGCACGAACTCCGCGGCATCATCCAGGGCGTCCTCGACGATCCCGACCGGGCCGGTCTCGAGTACGACGGGCTGTTCGGCACCACCACCGTCGGGAAGACGATCAACGACTTCGGCGGCTTCGACCTCGTCGTGCACGGCTGGGACCTGGCCCACTCGACCGGCCAGGACGATGCGATGCCGGCCGACGAGGTCGAGACCACCCTCGTGCTCAGCGATTCCCTCGGCGACATGCTCCGCACCTCGGGGGTGTGCGGCCCGGAGGTCCCGGTCGGACCCGACGCCACTCCTCAGCAACGCCTGCTCGGACGGCTGGGCCCCACCGCCTGACCAGCGGGCCGCACACGGGTGTTCGAGGGCTAGTACGCGCCGTCCTTGTCGGGCGCCGGCGGCGGCGCCAGGAACACGTTGGCCGTCCGGCTGGCCACGCCCGTCAGCAGCGTCCCGATGGCGATGCCGATCACGATGTTGATCAGCGCGCTCGCGAACCGGGACTCCGCCGGCGCGTCCTGGGCGAAGGGCAGGGCGACCGCAGCCGCGGTGAGCAGCACGATGATCCAGGTGAAGAACGTCCGCGGACGTGGCGTCGACACCAGCAGGATGAGCAGGACCCCCGTCGACGCCATGCCGGCGCAGGCCGCGGTGAACGCCCACGACGCGGCCAGCAGCGACGGTGGTCCGAGCAGGATCGGCGGGGCGTGCAACTTCAGCCCGAACACGTCCCGGGTCAACAGGACGCCGACGAACCCGATCAGCGCGGCCACCACCGACGTCGCCACCCCGCCCGCCCACAGTCGGGAGCGGTCGACGACGGTCCGCTCGTCGACCGGGCCGTTCCTGGCGGGAATGAAGCTCATGGGGCCGAACGCTAGCCGACTCCGGTTCAGGCGAGGGCGTTCTCCAGAACGGCGCGGTTGCGCATCATCCAGCGCCCGGCTCGGGCCCGCCACGCCATCCCCCACGGTCCCGCCGCGTAGGTCTCGACGCCGGGGAAGACGTTGGCGTCGTCGGCCTCCCACGCGACCTCGGACAACACGAACTCGATCATCGCCTGGACGAGTCCATGCCGTTGCGCTGCCGGCATCCGGTAGCCGTCGACCAGCAGCCGCAGCTGCCGGACCCGGTCTGCCAGCGGAGGCAGCCCCTCCATCTCCGCGACCACGTCGTCGTGCAGTTTCACGTTCAGCCAGCACACCTGCGCCAGCGCCACCAGCTCGTCCACCGGCCCGGCGAACTCCCAGTCGATCAACGCCACCGGCAGGTCGTCGCGGATCACGACGTTCCACGGCGCGAGGTCGCAGTGGCTGATGATCCGGTTACCGGTTGCCGAGCCCCATTCGCGTCCGTGCCAGTCGAACCAGCGCGCATCGGCCGGTGGGACGAACGTGGCGGTGGCGTCGTGCAGCCGACGGACGATACGACCGAGCTCGGCCAGCCCTGCATCGGTGAACGGCCCGGGCTGGTTGAACGTCCCGGCGACGAACGTCGTCTGCTCCCGCCCGTCGGCGGAGATCCCCGACCCGACGAGCCGGGGTGCGGCCTCGAAGCCGACGTTCTCGAGGTGCCGGAGCAGTGCGTGCACGGCCGGCGTCCACGCCTCGACCGGTCGATAGACGACGTCACCACGACGACCGACCGCGGTGCGGCCGCCGCCCGCCAGGGGGATCTCGTCGTCCATGACGCTCACCCTCTCAAAGTCGAGCAGGCGCAGTGATGTCAGCGTGCTGACAACGGACTCGTCCAGCTCGGCCGGACTCCGCGGACCCCTGGGTACAACGACCAGGCTGGTCAGCCGCTGACTCGTGCGATGGCGCGCATCTTGTTCACCGCGTCCAGCGCGGCGACCTTGTACGACTCGGCCAGCGTCGGGTAGTTGAACACGGCGTCGACGAGGTAGTCGACCGTCCCGCCGCAGCCCATCACCGTCTGGCCGATGTGGACCAGCTCGGTCGCGTTCGACCCGAACACGTGCACTCCCAGCAGCTTGCGGGTCTCGGCGTGCACCAGCAGCTTGAGCATTCCGTAGGAGTCGCCGAGGATGGCGCCACGGGCGAGCTCGCGGTAGCGCGACACCCCGACCTCGAACGGCACGTTCTCGCTGGTGAGCTCGTCCTCGGTCCGGCCGACGAAGGAGAGCTCGGGGATCGTGTAGATGCCGATCGGCTGCAGGTCGCCGAGCCTCGTGCCGACCGGCTCGCCGAACGCGTGGTAGCTCGCCCGCCGGCCCTGCTCCATCGCTGTCGCTGCGAGCGCGGGGAACCCGATGACGTCGCCGACCGCATAGATGTGCTCGACGGCGGTACGGAAGTGGTCGTCCACTTCGATGCGGCCGCGCTCGGCCGCCTTGAGGCCGGCCGCTTCGATGTTGAGCTCGTCGGTGACGCCCTGGCGTCCGGCCGAGTAGAGCACCGTGTCGGCTGGGATCTTCTTTCCGGACTCGAGCATCGTCAGAGTGCCGCCGTTGACCTTCTCCACCGTCCGCACCGACTCGGAGAACCGGAACGTCACGGCGAGATCGCGCAGCTGGTACTTCAACGCCTCCACGATCTCGAGATCGCAGAACTCCAGCATGCGTGGGCGTTTCTCCACGACGGTGACCTTCGTGCCGAGTGCGGCGAACATCGAGGCGTACTCGATGCCGATCACCCCGGCGCCGACGACGATCATCGACGAGGGCACCTTGTCCATCCCGAGGATCTGGTCGGAGTCGACGATCGTCGTGCCGTCGAATTCCACCGAGCTCGGTCGTGCCGGCCGCGTGCCGACCGCGATGATGATCTTGTCGGCGCTGACCTTCACATGCTGGTCCCGGCCGTTGTCGACCTCGAGGACGTGGGGGTCGACGAAGCGCGCGATGCCCAGGATCAGGGCGACCCGGTTGCGTGAGAGCTGGTTACGGATGACGTCGATCTCGTGCCCGATCACGTGCTGGGTGCGGGTGGTCAGGTCACTGACGGTGATCTCGTTCTTCAGCCGGTAGGACTGCCCGTAGAGCTCGCGCTGGCTCAGCCCGGTGAGGTAGAGGACGGCCTCGCGCATCGTCTTCGAGGGGATCGTTCCGGTGTTGATGCACACGCCGCCGACCATGTCGATCTTCTCGACGACCCCGGCGCGACGGCCGAGCTTGGCGGCGGCGATGGCCGCCTTCTGCCCGGCCGGGCCCGATCCGATGACGAGCAGGTCGTAATGATCCATGTCGCTCCTTCTGACCGCTGGGCGGCAGGTACACCGACGGACGCCCGACCGTGCCGATGGCGCCCATCATCGTCCTTCGCCACGTCGCTGCCCACTCTGCGAGGTGATTGTTGCGGCAACGTTTCCCTGTCCCCGTCCGGCCCGGGTCCGTGCTCGCCGACGAGACCCACTTCGCCGCGGCCGACACCCCGACCCTGGTCGCGACGTTGACCCGGTTGGCGAATCCGCCGCGCTGACCGCCGTCGTCGCTACCGCTTCGGCAGGGCGACCTTCAGACGCAGGAGCCGGGTGGTCTGGCCGTCGCCGAAGTTGTCGTCGGAGAGCAGTAGGACAGTGGCGCCGAGCCGCTTCGCGTCACCGCCGCCGTGCTTCTTTCCGTGCTGCTTGCCGGGCTTTCCGTGGTGCTTGCCGGCGTGCTTACCGGGCTTGCCGCCCGGACCCGTGCGCACGGCCATCGCCTCGTAGTTGTCCATCAACGGGTTGGCCTGGGTCTCCTTGGCCGTGGCACCGAGGTCGGGACACTTCGTCGCGTCCGACACCAGCGCCGAGGCCGCGACGTTCGCCGGGGTGTCGCCGAGGTCGGTGACACGGCTGACGTCGGCAGCAGTACGGGCATTCGGGACGGCCACGAGCCGGATGGTGTTGCCGATCGCCGGGTCGTACGCGGCCTCGAGGACCAGCAGTCCGCCGTGTCCGTACGTCGCGACCTCCGAGATGCGCATCCCGTCGCCCATCCGGTAGCCGATCTGCTTGGCGAGCGTGTAGCCGCCGGCGTGCGTACGCGAGTACACGAGGATCCGCCGGTAGGTCGCGTCGCCGCTCGCGGAGACGTCGCCGAACAGCGTTCCCTCCATGGCCGCATAGATGCGCGAACCGTCGGGGGAGAGGGACAGCCCTTCGAGGGTGGCGTTGGCGGTCGCCTGACCGACGGGTGCCACCCCGAACCGTGCCGGCACGGGCAGTTGCGACTTCTCCCGTCCCGACCGGCTGAAGACGTGGATGGACGGTTCGACCTCGGAGCTGACCAGGTAGTCGCCGTTCGGCAGTATCGCCAGGCCCTCGGCGTCGAAGTCGTCGCCGGTGTAGGGAGTCCGGTCGGCCTTGCTCAACAGCAGGGTCGCGGTCACCGTCGGGTCCTTCGGATCCCGGAAGAACCACATCCGCGTCGGGTCGCTGCCGGAGTGATCCTCGATGGCTGCGTAGGCGTGCCGCCGCTTGTCGTAGGTGAGCGCTGACAGGCCGCCGACCTGGGCGCCGAGCGCGGTCTTCTTGTCGAGCGCGTCGCTGAATCCGAGCGCGCGGCCGTCCGGTGGACAGGTCGCGACCGGCTTGGGGCCGTTGTGCGACGTGGCCGCCTCAGCCGGCTGGCCGGACGCGACCGCCGGGACCGCGGCGGTGATCGAGCCACCCGCCGTGACGAGCGCGACGAGGCCGGTGGTGAGTGTCAGCGTGAGCGAGCGGTTGCGTGTCGTCATCGCGACGACCGTAAACCCCCGCGCGGGCAGGCGTGAAGAGGCGGTGCGTGAACGTCCGGCGACAGTCGCCTCCGTTCCGACGTCGAGCGGGACCTCGACGCGGTGGGACAGAATGCGAGGATGCGCATGCACCTCGCTTACGGGCGGACCGGTCTCGACGTCGACGTCGACCCGGCTCGCACCGACGTCGTCCGGCCCGCCCACCGGCCCGCCGCTGCCGACCCGGCCGCGGAGTTGCAGCGGGCGTTGCGGCAGCCGGTCGCCGGGCCGCCGCTGCGGGATCGGGTCGCACCCGGATCGACGGTCGCGATCTCGGTCTGCGACATCACCCGCGCCCAGCCGCGGGAGCTGATGGTGAACGCCGTCCTCACCGAGCTCGAGGGGCTCGTCGCGCGCACCGACGTCACCGTCGTCGTCGCCACCGGCACGCACCGCGCCAACACCGACGCCGAGCTCCGGTCGATGCTGGGCGACGACATCGTCGACACCGTCCGCATCGTCAACCACGACGCCCGCGACCCGGACACGCTGACCTGGCGGGGTACCCACGCCGGAGTCCCGGTCTGGCTCAACCGGGACTGGTGCGCCGCCGACGTCCGCATCACCACCGGGTTCGTCGAGCCGCACTTCTTCGCCGGGTTCTCCGGCGGCCCGAAGCTGGTCGTGCCCGGGCTCGCCGGCCTCGATACCGTCCTCGTCCTGCACGACGCCGCGCGAATCGGCAGCGATCGCGCGACCTGGGGTGTGACCGAGGGCAACCCGGTGCACGACGACATCCGGGCGGTGGTCGGCGCGGTCGGCGGCGTGACCTACGCCCTCGACGTCACGCTCGACGACCACCAGCGCATCGTCTCGGCGTACGGCGGCGACCTGTTCGCCATGCACGCGGCCGCCTGCGCCGAGGTCAAGGACGCGGCGATGGTCGCGGTGCCGGACCGCTACGACGTGGTCGTCACCACCGGCTCGGGCTATCCGCTCGACCAGAACCTCTACCAGTCGGTGAAGGGCATGTCGGCAGCCGCGACCGTGGTGAAACCCGGCGGCTCGATCCTGTGCGTGACCGAGTGCGCGGACGGGTTCCCCGACCACGGCTCGTACCGCGAGGTGCTCTCGTCGGCCGGGTCACCGGAGGAACTGCTGGCGCAGATCGCGGCCCGGTCGGTGACGGTCCCCGACCAGTGGCAGGTGCAGGTCCAGGCGAAGGTCCAGGTCCTCGCGGAGGTGTCGGTCGCGACCGGCGGGTTGACGGCGGCCGAGCTGGCGCAGGCCCACCTCGGGCACGTCGCGCCGGATGCGGCGGCGATCGCGGCTTGGGCCGCCGCTGCGCTGGCGCGAGCGGGCCGGGGCGCTCGGATGTGCGTGCTCCCGGAGGGCCCGCAGACCGTCCCGTACGTGGCCGCCGAGGTGCTCGTCCCGTCGGTCTGACTCGGGCGACGGCTACTCCCGGGCTAGGCAGGCGGGCCGGGTTGTCAGGCGGGTGGTGCGCGGAGCCGCACGGTTCGTATGACTCTTGGAGCCCGGAGAGCCTGATCAGCCCAGCACGGCCGCGATCACGAACACCGCCGGCACCGACAGCAGCGTGGTCACCGCGACCGCGTCACGTGCCAGCGCCACCGCCCGGTCGTAGCGGACCGCGTAGACGAACACGTTCTGCGCCGTCGGCAGCGCGGCCGTCATCACCGCGGCGAGCAGCGGCGTCCCGGTCAGCCCGAACACGAAGCAGGCCACCGCCCACGCCACCAGCGGCTGCCCCACGTTCTTCAGCAACGCCACCACGGCCACCTCGTTGTGCGACCCGCCGGCACCCACCCGTGGTGCCCCGCGCAGCGACCCCCCGTACGCCAGCAGCGCGGCGGGAACGGCCATCCCGGCGATCAGCGCGATCGGTTCGTCGACGATCCGCGGCGGTGTCCACCCGGTCATCGCCACGACGAGGCCGAGCAGCGACGCCAGCGTCACCGGGTTCCGCAGCGGGACCCCCAAGAGCTGCATGAACGACGGGCGATGCCCGGACGCGGCCGTGTCGAGGATCGCGAACGACACCGGCGCGAGGACGACGAGCTGCAGCAGCATCACCGGCGCGATCGGCGCAGCGTTGCCGAGCACATACGCCGCCAGCGGGATCCCGAGGTTGCCCGCGTTCACGTAGGAGGAACTGAGAGCGCCGATCGTCAGGTGCGCGGCCGAGCGCCGCCAGACGAGCCCGGCGACGGCCACGTAGACGGCCGAGACGGCGGCGACCGACGCCGCACTGACGATCAGCGAGCCGGACAGCAACTTGTGCGGGTCGGACTGCTGCAACGTCGTGAACAAGAGGCACGGCGTGGCAACGAAGAACACCGTCCGGGAGAGCAGATCGCGGGAGTCCGGGCCGAGCACACCGGTCCGCGCGAGCACGTACCCGAGGGCGATGACGATGCCGATCGTGCCGAACCCCGCGACGACAGCACCCACGCTCGGACTGTAGTGATGACGCCCGATCGGGGCCGAACGTGTTCATCCTGTGAGGCGAAGTAATCTGACAAACCCGATTAGTCCCGCAAGCGGCTTATCTGCCCTCGTTGCCGGTCGGGATAGGTCAGGATAGGTCGTAAAGCTACTGCGCTGCGCAGCTGAGCGCCGAGCTTGGAGTGGCCGAGCCGGCTGGGCGGCATCAGGGAGATATCGGAAGGCTCGCTCGTGGACGACAACACGCAGATACCGCTCTCGACGTTGCGACGCCTGTACGACGTCAGCGTCCAGATCGGGGCCGGCCGCTCGCTGCGCGACACCATGCGGGCGGTAGTCGACGGTGTCGTGAGCGGCCTCGGCTTCGGCGTCGCGGTCGCCAACCTGCGCCACGACGACGGGACGTTCGAGGCCTTCGCGGTGGCCGGGTCCGACGCCGCCCGCGACGCGCTGGTCGGCCGCCGAATGCCGCCGTCGCACTTCCAGGTCGAGTTCGACCGGGCCGACCGCTGGGGCAAGCTGCTGTTCGTCCCGCACGACCGGGTCACCGAGGGCGACGACCTGGGCTGGGTGCCCGACATCGAGATCCCCACCGACCCCGCGGCGTGGCATCCGCTCGACGCGCTGTTCGCACCGCTGACCTCGGCGACCGGTGAACTGATCGGCGTCCTGTCGGTCGACCTGCCCGAGGACGGTCAGCGGCCGGCGCCGTTGCTGCGCGAACTCCTCGAGCTGCTCGCGGTCCAGGCCGGTATCGCGATCGACGCCGCCCGGCTGGCCGAACGCCTGCGCGACGACCGGACCCGGCTGCTCGCGAGCGAGAAGGCCTTCCGGCTCGCGTTCGAGGGCTCCCGGTCGGGGATGGCGGCGGTGAGTCTCGACGAGGAGACCCTCGGCCGCTACATCCGGGTCAACCAGGCGTTCGTCCACATCGTCGGCACCACCGAAGAGTCGATCCTCGGGACGTCGCTCGTCGACTACCTCGACCGGGTCGATCCGTCCGTCGCCGCCATGTTCCGCGACGACCCGCTGACCCTGTTCCGCGAGCCCGTCCACCTCGAGAACCGGGTGGTGCGCGGTGGGCAGCCGATCTGGCTCAGCGCCGTCATCACGTCGATCGACTCGGGCCAGGACCAGGAGCCGTTCCTGCTGATCCAGATCGACGACGTCACCGACGCGAAGACCGAGCACCAGCGGCTCGTGCACGAGGCACGCCACGACTTCCTCACCGGGCTGCCGAACCGCCGGCTGCTCGTCGAGCGGCTGGTGAAGGCGCATCAGCGCGCCCGCGAGTCGCCCGGCCGCCGCGCCGTCCTGCTCTACTGCGACCTCAACGGCTTCAAGCCGGTCAACGACCGGTACGGGCACGCCGTCGGCGATCGGGCCCTACAGACCATTGCCCGGCGGCTGCTCGACCAGGTGCGCCCGACCGACCTCGTCGCCCGCATGGGCGGGGACGAGTTCGTCATGCTGGTCGAGGACGTCAGCAGCGAGGAGTTGAGCGACCTCATCAGGCGGGTGATCGCCGCTGTCTCGGCGCCGCTGCCGGAGGTCGACGTCCCGGTCACCCTCAGCATCGGCATCTCCCACGTCGACGGCATGTCGGACCCCAACACCATCCTCAGCGACGCCGACTCGGCGATGTACGAACACAAGGCGAAGCGGCGCCGCCTGCGGGCCGGCAGCCCGGGCCTGCACTCCCTCGCCCGCTACGCCGAGGTCCGGGGCACCACCTCACCGGACGACGACACCGCGGAGACGGCGATCTCGCCCGGCCGGCACGCCCGCCCGCGTGCGGCCCTGGCCGGGCTGACCGTCCTCGGCAGCGCGAACGTCGACGTCGTGGCGGTCACCTCCCGACGTCCGGCGTGGGGCGAGACGACGACAGGTGACGCGTTCTTCACATCGGTGGGCGGCAAGGGGCTCAACCAGGCGGTCGCGGCGGCCCGCGCGGGTGGCGACGTCAGCCTGGTCGCCGCCATCGGCCGGGACGTGAACGCGGACCTCGTCGTCGAGGAGCTCTCCGAGGCCGGCGTCGAGCTGGACGCGCTGGCGCGGGTGGACCTGCCGACCGGCATCGCGCACATCACCGTCGGCGCCGACGGGCGCAACGCGATCATCGTCGTGCCGGGCGCCAACGGAACCCTGGGCGATTTCGACGAGCACCAGCGATCGGTCCTCAGCCGTGCGAAGTTTGTGCTGGCCCAGCTGGAGATCCCGGTTGCGACGGTGATCGACGGGTTCCGGCAGGCCAAGAAGGCCGGCTCGGTCACGATGCTCACGCCGGCGCCCGTCGGGCCGTTGACCGACGCGGTGCTCGACTCCCTGCTCGAGGTCACCGACATCCTGCTGGTGAACGAGGTCGAGGCCGAGCAGCTCGGCGCCGACGTCCTCGCGCGGGTGCCGATCGTCGTCACCACCAGGGGCGAGCACGGCGCGAGCTGGACCGGCCCCGGCGACGAGACCTACGAGGTACCGGCGATGCGGGTCGAAGCGGTCGACACGACCGGTGCCGGGGACTGCTTCGCCGGCGCGCTCGCGGTCGGGCTCGAGGAGACCGGCAACCCCGAGTGGTCGCTGCGGTTCGCCACCGCGGCCGCCGGACTGTCGGTCCGGTCCGAGGGTGCGGCCGCGTCCATGCCGCTGCGCGGCGCCATCGACGAGGTCATGGAGGCGGCCGAGCGAGCCGCCGAGGAGGACGATCGGGTCGGCCGGGACGTCGCCGGCGCGTGACGCGTCCCGGCGCAGCTAGAGGCAGCCGGCCAGCGCGGTGATGATGCGGCTCGCCCGCTCGTCGGGGACCGTTCCCATCCAGTTGTTCAGGTAGGCGAACCCGACGTCGTGGCTGTCGTCACCGAACGCGGCCTTGCCACCGGCGCCGCCGTGGCCGAAGCTTCGCGGTCCGAGCAGCGGGCTCGCGCCGGGCGTGCCGATGACGAAGCCGGTCCCCCACCGGTCGCCTGCCTCGCCGCCGAACAGAGGTGCGCCCTCGGACCGGACGACGAGCGCGTCGCTGACGGAGTCGGCGCGAAGGAACCGGTCCGGGCCGTGGACTGCGGCCGAGTAGAGGCCGGCGAGACCGCGTGCCGTGGAGATGCCGTTGCCGCCCGGGAGCTGCGCCTGCGCGACGGCGGGACGGTTGAACGCGGCGGCCCAACTGCCTGCCGGTGGCATCAGCGCGCCGTCGAGGGTGACCGAGCGTTCGCCGATCACCGCCGCCTCCGTGAGCGCGAACACGGCCTGCTCGGCGAGGACGTCCGGGTCGGTCGGCAGCGTGGCGTCGACGACCGGGGCCAGCCGTCCGAGCTTGTCGGCCGGGAGCCCGATCCAGGTGTCGAGATCGAGTGGGCCGGTGAAGCGGGACCGGAGGAAGTCGCCGGGCATCTGCCCGGAGACCCGGCGGATGACTTCGCCGGCGAGCCAGCCGAACGTGAGCGCGTGATAGAAGAACCCGGTGCCCGGCTTCCATCGCGGTGCCTGGGCCGCGAGCGCGTCGATCACCGGCGTCCACGCGAGCACCTCCTCGAAGCTGAGCTCCGCCTCGACCGTCGGCAGCCCGGCGCGGTGGCTCAGCGCGGTCCTGACGGTGATGTCCTGCTTGCCGTTGTGGGCGAACTCGGGCCAGTAACGGGCAACCGGCGCATCGAGGTCGAGGAGCCCATCCTGAACGAGTGCGTACACGCACAGCGTGACGATGCCTTTGCTGCAGGAGAAGATCACCGAGAGGGTGTCCGGCCGCCATTTCGAGGTGGTCGCGGGGTCGGCGGTGCCGCCCCACAGGTCGACGACGAGCTCACCGCCGGCGTAGACGGCGACCGCGGCACCGACCTCGCCGGCGTCGGTGAAGTTGGCCCGGAACGCGTCGGCGACGGGTCCGAAGCCGTCGGCTACGTGACCGTCGACCTCGGCTGCGCGGGCGGCGTCAGTGGTCACGGCCGACGAGCTTCCAGGCAGTCGGGAGCAGCGCGCCCGCGAGGGCGCCCTTGACGATGCCGCCGAGGATGAACGGCGTGAACCCGAGCGCGATCGCGGTCGAGAGGCTGACGTGCGCCGAGACGGCGAGCCATGGCACGCCGACGCCGAAGATGGCGATCTGACCGACCAGGAACACCGGGAACGCCTTGAGCGGGGTGCGGTCCCAGCCACGCGCGGCCGCCCAGCCCATCAGCGGAGCGGCGAGCAGGAAGCCGACGATGTAGCCGCCGGTGGCGCCGAGAATGACGTGCCCGCCGCTCGAGCCGTCGGAGAAGATCGGAGCGCCGGCCGCACCGATGACGAGGTAGGCCAGCATGCTGATGAGGCCGCGGCGCACACCGAGGCTCGCGCCGATGAGCATGACCGCGAAGGTCTGGCCGGTGATCGGCACGGGCGAGCCGGGGACCGGGATGGAGATCTGGGCACACAGCGCCGTGAGGGCGACCGCGGCGACGACCAGCACGGTGTCGCGGACCCAGGTGCCGGCGAGCGGCTGCAGGATGAACCGTCGGATGACGGCGTCCCCGGGAGTGGCAGACCCGGCGGGCGGGCTGGCGGCGGACAGGCTCATGGTTTCTCCAACGTGATGGCGTGCTCGAGATCATCGGACGGATGCGTCGATGGCGATGCTTCCGGTTCTGCCGGTCGCGTGCACGACATCCGACCACAGCGTCGCCGACGTTGCGTTGTTCGAACCGCACAAGCGGGCCATCGGTGCCGACCGGCGGTGCCGGCGGCGTGTTGCGGCCCGGCTGCTTCCGCCGAGCGCTCGGTTCGCGCCACGATGGATCGGCGACCACGCAGACCGGCATCTTCTCGGTCGGTACGACCGATCACTGCTACCTCGAGTTCGACGAGAGGATCACCGGCTCGTCCCGTGACGTCCCGCGTCGTTCGAGTCTTCGCTGCGAGCCAGAGGGCTCAGCCGCCTCCGGTGTCCTCCTCCGGGACGGGGATGGTTCGCCGTTCGATCTTCTCTCGGACGTCGACATGATGACCGACCGGCGTGACCGTGAGGACTTGCTGCACCATCGCCACCATGAATTGTTCGGCGCCGACGTCATCGGGCACGTGCGAGACGTCGACGGTCAATGTACCGGCAGCATCTTCGTTGTCCCAGCCGACCAGTGCGAGGCCGGTGGCGGTGTAGCCGTTCGAGGCGCCGAGCCCGAGGTCGCGGAGCTTGCGCATCATGTCCACCGTGCGCTCGAACGACTCGGGTTCGCTGGTTAGGATCGTGTCGCGCTGGACAAAGAAGAATCCGACGGCTGCAAGTGGGTATCGACCCCTGAGGTTCCCCGCGTCGCCGTAAGCCTCCTCGAATCGGTTCGGGAGGTTCTTGCCGAACGATGACACTTGGGCTTTGGTGCTGATCATGAGCTCGGGGCCGCAGTCCCAGCGTGAGATGCAGACGTCGACCTGTTTGTCGTAGGCGCGTCCCAGGATTCGAGCGTCGCTCGGACCGACGGCGGAGATGCCAGAGATGCGCTGACGTAGTTCGTCGGCAAGCTTTCGAGGAAGCTTTTCGAGCAGCACCGCAATGTCACGCGGGAGCACGCGGGGTCGGGTGGCTCGTGGCCAGACCTCGTCGCTTCCGAAGCCTGCACGGCGAAGTTCACTGGCGAGCCATGCGTCGATTGCTTTGGCGAAGCGGCCGCTCTCTGAAGAGTCACCGGCGCTGACAGGCACGCGCAGAAGCTCTGAGAAGAGCTCATAGTCGGGCACATAAACGGGCCGCTCACCCCGTCCATGAGCCCACGGATCGGTGAGTGGTCGATCTGCGAGCACCGCATCTAGCAAGGAGAAGGCGTCTGTTCGGGAGTTGGGCATCACGGGTTACCTCCTCTGGCGACACGGCGTGCCATCAAACGCTGATGGGCTTCGGCAAGACCCGCGACGTCAGCCCGACCCAATCCCAACTCCCGGACCAGCACGATCTCGTCGACAAGTCGCACAGCTTCCCGCAGGCGACCAGCGCGCAGCTGTCCGGCCACTTGCGCGCGGACTCGAGTCAGACCACTTCGAGCGGCCGCGATCGTTTCGGGACCCGGCACTGGCAGTGCGTCAGCCTCTCGCGGCTCGATCTTGAGCATGCCGCCGCCATAGGCGCGGCCGACGGTCTCAGCGCCGAGAAGCGTCGCGCTGTTGAGAGAAGCGAGTGGGAGCAGTTGGCGACCGATCTGTCGATATTGCTCGCGCAGATAGACGCCGTGGACACTGTTGAGGTGTCGTGCGGCGGCGGCATTGGTGGTGAGCCGGGGTGTGTCGGCGTTCATGTAGGTCAAGAGCAGATCTGCGGTCTTGACCAACGGGACGCGCCACCACGGAGTGCGAACGCGGCACTTGTACGCGTGGTAGACCCCACCAGGCCGGTTCTCTTCGTCAGCGATGTATGCCCTGGACCCAGGGCTCGGCTCGCCTGGTGGCCGGAACAGCCAGGTGGCCGCGCCACCCTCGCCCAGTTGGTTGCGCATCGCGGAGGTGAATGACAGCCCGCGTAGGTGACGACTGCCTGGAGGCGACAGCGGAAGGAGCTCCTGACGGGGGATCCTCAGCTCGGCGACCCGTTGCGGGCTCAGCGCAAAGTAACGGTTGGCGCCGGTCACCATGCCCAGAGTCGTCTCGCCCCAGGTTTGGAGCGGGCTGAAGCCGCCGTCGTTGAGGAGTTCGGTGTATGTACCAGCCGCAGCAGACGGGATAAGCGCTGACGTCCACTTACCCGCAATGTCGTTAGGCGTCCACGTCGAGAACGGACCAGTGACGCCGGCGAGTTCAGAGGCGTCCCGCACTTGGACGAGTTCGCAGTGATCGGTGGGTCCCTGCCCCTCGGCGAGGAGTAGTACTACCTCTTCCAAGACTCCGCGGAAGACTCGCTCGGTGAACAGAACAAGGCGCACGCGGCCGAAACGCTGCATGAGGAACCGGCGGACATCCGCGGCGTAGTTCACCGACAACAGCTCCGCGGGCAGAACGAGACCGAGACGGCCTCCGGGCTTGAGGAAGAGCGCAGAGTGGACCGTAAACGCTGCCCACGATGACGCTAGGGCGGTGAGCGCCACACCACCTCGCAGAGCGGCGGCTCGTGACCGGATGCGATGTTCACCGCTGAAGGCTTGATAGCGAACATACGGCGGATTTCCGATCACAGCGTCGTACAGCGCCGTTGGTCGCTCCGCGAAGAAATCGCCGACCTTGATCTTGGGCTCCGCGCCAGCCGCACGGAGCAGGGCCCTCGCGGAGCGGGCGGAGACGTCGTGCAGTTCGACGCCGTCCAGCGAGCCGATGGCATCGTCGTTGGCGCGTGCTGCGAGCTGTCGTTGGCGTTCGTGCGCGGCGAGCAGGAACGCTGCCTCGCCGCACGACGGCTCGAGCACTCGATCGGTCGCCGACCTAACAGCCCAAGCCGTCACATACCGCGCCACAGGCTCAGGCGTGAAGAACGCCCCGCGCGCCTTCCGCAAAGCCTCGGTGTCGTCGGCGGGGGATCGGGGCACGAGGTCATCTTCACCTATCGGGTGAGGCGCCGGGATCGACGCCGCGCGGCGCGGCCAGACGGAGCGCGATCATGCCGACTGCTATGGACTTGTGTGGGGCCCCGCTACACCCCGCTGCACCCCGCTCAGGCGATCGTGCGCCAGCCAGCAGTCGATCGCCTGCCCAGAGCGAGGGCTCGCGCGTATGTACACGTGCACGACCGTTTGGCGGCACCCAGAGGTCGACGCGATCGTGCGAGGGACATGGCCGAAGTCGGAGCAGCAGGGGAGTCGAGTTTGGAAAACCTGCGGGTCCGCGGCTACGTCGAGGACCGCGGCATGGGGATCGCGGGCCGTCCTGCGCTCCGCGCAGCTGTCCACGAAGGCGACGGCTCGCCTGACCACCTCGTCGCGGCGTTGACAGTTCCGGTCGTCGAACACGAGCGACCCGCTCACCGGCGGCTGCCTCCACGTAGAGAGTCTCAGTGCTTGCAGTGAGACTCGTGCAACGTCGGACGCGACGTCCCGCGCCGATCAGGCTTTCGGCGCGAAACGCTCGAGGGCGATGTTGTCCGGGGTCCCGGAACTCGAGGATGTAGCCGGCGCCGATGTCCTTGATGTCGCCGTGGGCGATGCCACGTTCGCTCAGCATCGCGGACGCGGCTTCCAGGTCCGAACGCGAGTCGACGCCGAAGCTGACGTGGTCGAAGCCGGTGCGGTCCTCGGCGAACTCGTCGTCGCGTAACGGCTTGTCTGCGATAGATCGTCACGCACCTCATGAGCCGCACCCACTAGTCGCTGGCTCCCTCATTCGCTCTTTGTGAGTCTGGCAGCTCTGGAGCTGCCCGTACTTGTTCGATGGTCAGTGCGGTCGTGACCGCGGCCATGGCGGCTTCGGCGCCTTTGTCCTCACTTGAGTGTTCCAGTCCGGCACGGTCGAGCGCTTGGGCGTCGGTGTCGCATGTCAGTACACCGAACCCGATGGGTACGCCCGTGCTGATGGCGACCTGGGTGAGGCCGGCGGAGGCGGCCGAGCAGACGTAGTCGAAGTGGGGGGTTTCACCTCGGACGACGACGCCGAGTGCTACCACGGCGTCGTAGCCCGCGTGTGCCAATGCGGCGCAGACGACTGGCAGTTCGAAGGTGCCGGGGACTCGTATGACCGGTACATCATGAACGCCGCATCGCGCGAGGGCACGCACAGCTCCGGCGATGAGGCCATCCATTACCTCTTGGTGCCAGGATGCTGCGACGATCGCTACTTTCGATGTGCTGGCGATAGGGTCGGGGATGGTGGGTGCACCGCCTCGGCTCATGTCGGTTCTCCTTCGGGAGCTGTCGGATTGGTGGGGAGGTGGGGTAGGTCGTGACCCATCCGGTCGCGCTTGGTCAGTAGGTAGCGCAGGTTTTGCGGTGTGGGTGTTGTCGGCATCGGTATCCGGGTCACGCTGAACCCGTGGTCGGCGAACGCAACGGTTTTCGCCGGGTTGTTGGTCAGGAGATCGATTCGTCTCACGTCAAGGTTTGCCAGCATGTGCTCGGCGACTTCATAGTCACGTGCATCGACGGCCAGGCCAAGGTCCAGGTTGGCGTCGACCGTGTCGATCCCGCGGTCTTGAAGGGCATAGGCGGCCAGCTTGGCCAGGAGACCGATGCCGCGACCTTCGTGCCCGCGCAGGTAGAGAACGACACCGCGTCGGCGTTCAGCGATTGCGGCGAGCGCCTCGTGGAGTTGTTCCCCACAATCGCAGCGCAGTGAGCCGAACACGTCACCGGTCAGGCATTCGGAGTGGACTCGCGTGAGTACCGGTGCACCGTCGGAAATATCGCCCATAACGAGGGCCAGGTGTTGCGAACCGTCTCGAGTGGATCGGAAGCCGATCGCCCTGAACTCGCCATGCACAGTCGGGAGGGTGGTCTCGGCGGCGCGCTGGACCAGATCCCCGCTTCGTCGGCGGTACGCGACCATATCGGCGATCGAGATGAGAGCGATGCCGTGGGTATCGGCGAACCGGCGGAGATCCGGGAGGCGCGCCATCGATCCGTCGTCGTTGACGACTTCCGCGATCACCCCAACAGGCGTCGTCCCGGCCAGGCGGGCGAGATCAACGGCAGCCTCGGTATGCCCGGCGCGGCGCAACACGCCGCCTTGGACGGCCCGCAATGGGAACACGTGACCGGGTCGCGTCAGATCGGAGGGCTCCGTCGAGTTCTCGGCCAGCAGCCGGATCGTGTGGCATCGATCAGCAGCCGATATGCCAGTGCTGATCCCTTCGCGGGCGTCGACTGACACAGCGTAGGCGGTGCTTTTCGGGTCCTCGTTGACTGAGGTCATCGGAGGAACCGATAACCGGTCGAGGGTTGCTGATTCCATGGCAACGCAGAGGACCCCGCTGGTGTGGCGGATCATGAAGGCGACCTGTGCGGGAGTCGCGTGTGCTCCAGCGAGGAGCAGATCACCTTCGTTCTCGCGATCCGCGTGGTCGACAACCAGCACCATCCGCCCAGCGGCCATGTCGTGCACGGCACGCTCGACGCTGTCCAGCGGTGCATCTGCGGATGCCGATTCCGGCCGTCTCGGCGGGGAGAACGATTCTCGATCATGACCTGCTACTTGAGGTTTCATGGGCGCACCCGCAGTTCGTCCAGCCGGGATCCAACGAGCCTTTCCACGTACTTGGCGAGGACGTCGACTTCAAGGTTCACATGCGCGCCCGGCTTCTTGGTGCCCAGGGTGGTCAGCGCAATCGTGGTCGGGATGAGGCTTACGGTGAAGGAATCCTGATGAAAAGCGGCCACGGTCAGGGAGACGCCGTCGACAGTGATCGAGCCCTTGTCCACCACGTAGACGGAAAGCTCCGGCGGAAGGGAGATGTCGACGAGCTCCCAGTGTTCGGCCGGCTTTCGGGATAGAATGCGCGCGGTGCCATCCACGTGCCCTTGGACGATGTGGCCGCCGAACCGTCCATTCGCCCGCAGCGCTCGCTCGAGATTCACTCGCTCTCCGGGATGTAAGCCTCCGAGGTTCGAGTGGTCAAGGGTCACCTTCATCACATCGGTCGTGAAGGTGTCACCGGCGATGCCGGCCACGGTCAGGCAAACGCCATTGACACAGATGGAATCCCCCACGATCGTGCCATCTGACACGTGTCGCCCGCGGAAAGTCAGCCGCGCACTCTCGTCTGGAAGAATCTCTGCAGCTGTTAGGTTTCCGAGTTCTTCGACAATTCCAGTGAACATTCGGTCACTTCCAGTTCTCTACGGGGGCTGGACGGATGGTGGGGGTTCCGGTGAACCGGACGTCTGGCCCGAGTCGAGTTATCTCCTCGACGGTCAATCGGATGGCGTCATCGATGCTTTCGATGCCGGCTGGTCCAAGAGCGGCGGCACCTGCTCCGAGGAGGGCCGGTGCCAGATACCCCACGACCTGATCGACCAGGCCCACGCGAAGAAACGACCCGGCAAGCCGGGGGCCTCCCTCGAGCAGGACCCGCACGTGGCCACGCTCGTAGAGCTCGGCGGCAAGCGACCGCAGGTCGACGCGTCCGTCCGTGCCCGCCCCCAACTGACCCGCGGTCGCTACCCAGGTAGGTGCAGCGTCATCGAGCACCCGGGCCGCGGTTGGTGTCCGGCCGTGCGTGTCGACTATCACGCGAAGCGGTTGGTCAGCAGCGAGAGTGCCGTCAGGCAGTCGCGTCGTGAGGTGCGGGTCGTCCGAGAAGACGGTGCCGACACCGACGATGATGGCGTCGCAGCTCGCCCGCAGCCGGTGGACGTCGGCCCGCGCGACGGCGCTGGTAATCCATCGTGAGCTGCCATCGGCGGCGGCGACCCTTCCGTCCAGTGTCGCCGCGTACTTCCAGATGGTGAAGGGACGGCCGAGTCGAGCGGCGGCCAGCCAGCGCTGGTTGGTGCGCTCGGCCTCCGCGACGCCGATACCGGCGAGCACAGTGAGCCCCGCGGCGGTCAGCACCTCGGCACCCCTGCCGGCTGCCGGAGTTGGGTCGGAGACGGCATAGACCACGCGCGTGACGCCGGCATTGATGATGGCGACAGTGCATGGGCCAGTGCGGCCGGTGTGCGCGCACGGCTCAAGTGTCACCACCAACGTGGCTCCCCGGGCTCGATCCCCGGCGGCTCTCAGCGCGACCACCTCGGCATGCGGGGAACCCGGGCGCTCGTGCCAGCCCTCACCGACGATGGTCCCGTCAGAGGTGAGGATGACGCAGCCCACGTTCGGATTCGGACGCGTCGTCGCCTCCCCGAACGAGGCCAGCTGCGCGGCGCGGCGCATCGCGACCGTCTCGGCGGCCCTCGTCTGCACAACGTTCATGACTGCTCCAATCCTCCGGGGCGAACCGCGGGGGATGGCGTCAGAGAGCGCAGCGACGCGTCAGCGAACGGAGATACCGTCGGCGGCAAGCCTCAGCGGCACTGCTCCGACGGACAACGGCCCGCATCGACGCCGCGTGCCGCCTCCCATCCGGACTCTCACCGTCGGTCCTGGAGTTCCACCAGGTCAACCGGCCGATGGCTTCGACCGGGTCGCGGACTGTCACCGCCGGTTCGGAATTGCACCGACCCCGGAGCACGCGTGACTCCGCGACTATCTCACAGCGCTAGACGTCTCGGATGGCGGCGATTTCGCCAGTACTTCGTGCGGCGTGTGCCCGGTTGCCGGCAGCATCCAGTGGCTGACGCACATGGGGGGTGTGTCCGGGGTAGGTGCCATGTGTTGTTGTGAGGATGCGCGGCTGCGCGTGATCCCGGTGGCCAGCAGGTCAACTAGGGCGTGTCTCCCATGTTGTGCGGGTGGGAGCGGTGATTCTGGGTGGATGA
>DAIQRJ010000043.1:0-35354 GCA_036786375.1 Actinopolymorphaceae bacterium | reverse complement strand
GCACAACGATATGACCCTCCGAGCAGAAAACCTACATTATTTCGACGCGTGTCCTAACCGACACCCCAGATCGAGTCGGCCCCGGACCTGCGCTCACGCTTCACCGGCCTGTTGCCGACCCGAGCCGACATCACCGCTGTCCGTCGCAACCCACGTCGCGACCTCGTCGCGGGCATCACCGTCGCCGCCGTCGCGCTCCCGCTCGCACTGGCGTTCGGCGTGGCGTCGGTGCTCGGAGCCCAAGCGGGCTTGGCGACCGCGGTTGTCGCCGGGATCGCTGGACACTGTCATGACTCTTTGGACAAACCAGGTGTCGCACCGACCGCAGGAGGATACGCTTGGCGATTCTCTGGTGAGGGAAGAACATGACTCGTCGTCGCACGCTTGGCATCACCACCGCGCTACTCGTGGTGGTCGCCGCCATGCAAGCCACTACGCCTGCCGCTGCGGAACCGGCAACCACGGTCTCGTACGCCGCCAGCGCCTCCGCCACCCGTTTCACGGGCGCTGCCTTCGATGCCTGCGATGCGCCCACAACCTCGACCATGCAGGCCTGGAGGGCCTCGCCGTTCCGCGGCGTCGGCGTCTATATCGGCGGACCGAACCGCACCTGCGCCCAGGCCAACCTCACCGGAACCTGGGTGACGACGGTCACCAGGATGGGTTGGCGGCTCATCCCCATTTACATGGGTCGGCAAGCACCCTGCTCCACCCGGAGGGTGAAGTTCACGCCGACCAGCGCCAGCACCGATGGCACACGCGACGCCGCTGACGCGGTCATCAAGGCGAAGGCGCTCGGCATGCTGCCCGGCAGCGCGATCTACGACGACATGGAGAACTACACGCCTACCGACACCACCTGTCGCACCGCCGTGCTGCGGTACCTGTCGTCGTGGACGAAGGAGCTGCACCGGCAGGGTTACGTGTCCGGGGTCTACGCCAACCTTGCCTCGGGCGCCACGCACCTCTCCGAGGCCTACGCCTCCATCACCTATGCCCGCCCCGACGTACTTTGGCTCGCACGCTGGGATCATTCTCCGACCCTGACGGGGTGGGCGGGAATCCCCAACGCCCAATGGGCCAACCACCAGCGCGGCAAGCAGTACTGGGGCGATCACGACGAAACCTGGGGTGGGGTGAAGATCAACATCGACAGCGACAGCTTCGACGCCCCGGTCGCCACAGTCGCCTACTCATACCGCACCACCGCAGCGCTCAACGCCCGAAGCGGACCGTCGACGTCCTATCCGGTCGTCACCACATACCCAGCCGGCTCGACCCTCAAGGTGGTGTGCCAGACAGCGGGGACGAAGGTCGGCACCACGTCGGTCTGGGACAAACTCAGCACGGGCCGCTACGTGTCCGACTACTACGTCGACACTCCCTCCACCACCGGCTACAGCGCCCCGCTCCCCCGCTGCACATACCCGTATCAAGTGACCGCCAACACGCTGAACGAGCGGACCGGACCAGGAAGCTCCTACTCCGTCGCTCGAACTCTGACGAGTGGCAGCTTGGGTTGGGTCACTTGCCAGCGATCCGGCACGACCGTAGGTACCACTCGCGTCTGGGACCGGCTTGATGACGGCAACTACGTCACCGACTACTACCTCGCCACCCCGAGCGGGACCACGTACAGCCCACCCGTCCCCCGCTGCTGACGTCAACCGCGGTCGTTCGCAGTTCCCCTCTCTACGGAGGCGAAACGCAGCACGCGCACGGTGCATCCCCGGACGGTGTCGACGGGCTGGCGTCCAAGCCGAGTGGTCAGCTCCACGGCCCGCCGTTGACCTGCGAACTTGCTGGCTCCCGCGACTGGACTCGAACCAGTAACCGTCCGATTAACAGTCGGATGCTCTGCCAATTGAGCTACGCGGGATCGTGCGAAGTGCCGGGTCAGGTTAGCAAAGATCGCCGGAGCAACCGAACCCGGCCGCACGATCCGGAGCCCTAGGCTTCGCGCCATGACGCTCGCATGGGAACAGGTTGTCATCGACTCGGCCGACCCGTCGGCGCTCGGGAGCTGGTGGGCGACAGCCCTCGGCTGGACGGTCGTCACCGACGACCCGTACGAGGTCGAGGTCCAGCCGGCACCGGGTGTCACGCCTGGCCTGATCTTCGTCCCGGTCCCCGAGGCCAGAGCCGCCAAGAACCGCCTGCACCTCGACTTCCGGCCGACTGGTACCGACGCCGACCAGCGTGCCGAGGTCACGCGGCTGATCGGACTGGGCGCACGTCGGATGGACGTCGGTCAGACCGACGACGCGTCGTGGGTCGTCCTGGCCGACCCCGAGGGCAACGAGTTCTGCGTCCTGCGCGCCGCCCGAACCCCCGACCCAGCCGTCAGCGCAACGCCCCGTACCGCTGCATCACCTTGATCGCCGCCGGCGACGACGCATACGCCTTCTTCACCGCGGCCGGTGTCGCGATCTTGTTCGCGTCGGCCTTGATGTAGGCCTTCGTGAGAGCCGTGAACTTGGCGTCGCCGGCGGCAGCGCGGGCCTCGAGCAGCATCTTCGCGCCCTGCTGGTAGACACCGGCGGTGTACAGGTCGGGGTTGCCCAGAGCGCTGTACCAGCTCATCGACTCCCCCACCTTGTTCTTGACCCGCGCCGGAACCGTGAAGGACGTGTAGTCCTTCTCGTCGCCGAGCGCGACCGCGGTGGCGTAACTGGCGAACCCCTCGTCGAGCCACGGGCTCGCCGCCTGGTCGTTGCCGACCAGCGCGTAGAACCACTGATGCGCGAGTTCGTGTGTCACCAGCGGCAGCAGATCCTCCGGCGGGATGTCGCCGTACAGCACCGAAGTCGGGAACTCGATGCCGCCGCCGACATCGGGCACGACCGAAAGCCACACGTCCGGGTACGGGAACGTCCCCAGCTCGGCGGTGAGGGCACGCATGCCCTGCGCGATAGCGCTCGACCACTGCTGCGACGTCGCCTTGGCACCGGCACTCGGGATGGCCAGATGCACCCTGATCCCGTCGACCTCGGTATCCACCCGAGCGAACGAGCCGACCGTCACCGCGACGTCACGCACAGAGGGAGCCGAGAACGAGTGGGTCTCCGTCCCGTTGGCCCCGGGTTCGACCTTGCCCTCGGTCCCCTCGCCCATCACCGTGTCGCCGGTGTTGGTGACGACGAGCAGTTCGCTGAGGTCGTAGGCGGTGCTCGTGGCCGTCTCGCCGTAGAGCTTGACGGCCGGCTCGGTCGCCCAGCCCTGCCCCGGCACCCACGCCAGCAACGGATACGCCGACCCGGCCCAGGCGACGTCAGCCGCCTCGTCGTAGCCGACCCGCTCCGGGGTCCCTTCGGCGAGATCGAGGGTGAACTCCAGACTCGTGGAGAGCTCGGTCCCGGCCTTCACGCAGGCCGGAAGCTTCAGCGACGCCAGCGTCCCAGGTGCACCGCTTGCGGCGCCCGCCGCGCGCAGCGTCGGCTTGATCTCCTTCCGCGCCACGGTCGCCTTCGTGATGGTGAGCTTCGCGTTCTTGGACCCGGCCACCGCCTTGTTCGGCCACAGCCGGAAGACGAGCTGGCACACCTTGAGATCGGGCGTGAACGTGACCTGCTCACGCCCGTTGGCCTCGGTCCGATCGGAGGAGAACGCGAAACACAGCGTCACCGACGGCTTGGACTTGTCGATCGGCGCCGAGTCGACCCTGCCGCCGGTGAGCGCCGCGGGCTCGATCTGCGCGGGCGTGTCCGGGCCGGAGAGCTCGCTGCCGTTGCCGCCACCACCCTGGTCGTTCCCACCGCCGCCACCACCGGAGGGCGGGCTGGGGCACTGCGGGTTCGCCGTCGGCGTCGGCGTGGGGGTGGCGGATTCGCTCGGCGACGGCGTGAACGACGGAAACGGCTCGGGGGACGAGGAGCCCAGCGCACGTTGGGCACTCGGCGCGCAGGCGCTCAGCAGCAGCAGCGCGGCGACCACCGGCAGGGTGATCCAGCGGACCCGGACGACCCGCGGCGAGCGGCGGGTCGGCTGTGCGCTGCCAGTCATGCGCGCCAGCCTACGTGGACCGCCCAGGCCGACAATTCGGGCTTTCAGCGGTCTGCCGGCCGACTCGCTGTCACACCCCGAGCTCCGACCTCGCCATCGCGGCGGTCGCCTCGCCGGCCAGCCGGACCTCGGGCCGGTCCGGATCGAGCGGTTCGGAGAACGCCACCTGGGTGAACAACGAACGGTCGGCCGAACGGCGACGGACGGTCACTATCGCGTCCCCCGGCAGGATGCCGCCGACCCGCGCGACGACGGCGGCATCGTCGAGCGGGATCGTCCGGACAGCGACGACGCTGGTCGTCACCCGCTCGCGCAGCACGGTCAGCAGGTCGTCGGCGCTCTCGAACCGGGTGTGCACCGGCGCCGGCGCACCCACGATGAGGAGGCTGAAGCGGGCCGAGTCACGGTCCCACTCGGCCTTGTCGATCTCCTCCCACGGAACCTGTCGCGCCGGCGCCGACCCGGCGCCGGGCATGACCAGCGCGTCGTGAGTCGCCACCCACCAGCGGCCGGCACCGTCCTGCGCAGCCGCCAGCACGTGCTGGCGGCGCGGCAGTCCGAGCGCCACCAGCACGTCCGGCGGGATCACGCCGTCGGCGTCGTCGCGCTTGCGTCCGGGCCGGGGCAGGCGCACGGCGGTGTCGTCAGTCCTTCGACGACGAGAACGCCGCGTCGAACGCCTGGGCCGACGGCTCGATCAGCAGCATCTTGCGGACGAACTCGAGCGCCTCCGGCGCCCCGACGAGACGGTCCATGCCGGCGTCCTCCCATTCGATCGAGATCGGGCCGTCGTAGCCGATCGCATTGAGAGCGCGGAAGCAGTTCTCCCACGGGACGTCGCCGTGACCGGTGGAGATGAAGTCCCAGCCTCGACGGAGGTCGGCCCAGGGCAGGTGCGAGCTCAGCCGGCCGTTGCGCCCGTTGCCGATCCGGACCTTCGTGTCCTTGCAGTCGACGTGGTAGATCCGGTCGGAGAAGTCGAACAGGAAGCCGACCGGGTCGAGCTCCTGCCAGACGAAGTGGCTCGGGTCGAAGTTGAGGCCGAAGCCGGGACGGTTGTCGATGGCCTCGAGGGTCTTGACCGTCGTCCAGTAGTCGTAGGCGATCTCGCTCGGGTGCACCTCGTGCGCGAACTTCACGCCGACGGAGTCGTAGACGTCGATGATCGGGTTCCAGCGGTTCGCGAAGTCCTCGTAGCCCTCGGCCACCCAGGCGTCGGCGACCGGCGGGAACATCGCGACGTACTTCCAGATCGACGAGCCGGTGAACCCGATGACGGTGTCGACGCCGAGATCGGCGGCCACCCGCGCGGTGTTCTTGATCTCCTCGGCCGCGCGCTGGCGGACACCCTCGGGGTCGCCGTCGCCCCAGATGCGCTTGGGCAGGATGTCGCGGTGACGACGGTCGATCGGGTCGTCGCAGACGGCCTGGCCGACGAGGTGGTTCGAGATCGCCCAGACCTTCAGGTTGTACCTATCGAGGATCTCCTTGCGGCCCTTGAGGTAACTCGGGTCGGCGATGGCCTTGTCGATCTCGAGATGGTCACCCCAGCAGGCGATCTCGAGGCCGTCGTATCCCCACTCGCTGGTGAGACGGCAGACCTCTTCGAAGGGCAGATCGGCCCACTGGCCGGTGAAGAGAGTGACGGGACGTGGCATCTGCTGGTTCTCCTTGTCAGGACGGACGATGGTGCGTGGCTAGAGCGTTCTTCTCGGTTGTTCGAGCGGCGTTTCGTCAAGCAGCGTTGGCTAATCCGGGACGGCGGTCCAGTTGGAGCCGCCGGCGGCGCTCTCCTCGACCGCTTGAAGGACGAGCTGGACCTGGAGACCGTCGGCGAACGACGGCGCCGGGTCGGTGCCCTTCTCGATCGCGGTGAGCAGGTCCAACACTTCGTGGGTGAACGTGTGCTCCCACCCGATGATGTGCCCGGCCGGCCACCAGGCCGACAGGTACGGGTGCTCGGGCTCGGTCACGATGACCGTCCGGAAGCCCTGCACGCCGGGCTCGTCGTCGGTGAAGTACACCTGCAACTCGTTGAGCCGCTCGAGTTCGAAGACCAGTGAGCCCTTCGACCCGTTGATCTCGATGCGCAGGCCGTTGCGACGGCCGGGGGCGAGCCGGCTCGCCTCGAACGTCGCGACCGCTCCCCCGGACAGCCGTGCGATGAACAGGGCCGCGTCGTCGACAGTGACCTCGCCGCGCTCGGTCGATCCCGTTCCGCGCAGGCCCTCGGTGGAGGCGACGAGCGGACGTTCCTTGATGAACGTCTCGAGCAGGCTGGAGACGCCGGTGACCGTCTGGGCGGTGATGAACTGGGCGAGGTCGACGATGTGGCTGGCGATGTCACCGAGCGCGCCGGAGCCGGCCTCCTCCTTCTGCAGCCGCCAGACAAGCGGGAACTCCGGGTCGAGGATCCAGTCCTGCAGGTAGACCGCCCGGACGTGCCGGATCTGACCGAGCTTGCCCTCGGCGACGAGCTGCTTCGCGTACGCGGCGGCCGGGACGCGGCGGTAGTTGAAGCCGACCATCGAGCGAACGCCCTTGCCCGCTGCGGATTCCGCGGCCGCGACCATGGCGCGGGCCTCGTCGACGCTGTTGGCCAGCGGCTTCTCGCAGAGCACGTGCTTGCCGGCTTCGAGAGCGGCGATCGCCACCTCGGCGTGGTTGTTGCCGGGGCTCGCGACGTCGACGAGGCCGATGTCGTCACGTGCAACGAGGGCGCGCCAGTCGGTCTCGTAGGACGCCCAGCCGAACTTCGTGGCCGCGGCGGAGACGTTGGCCTCGTTGCGGCCACAGATCGCGGCCATCTTCGCCCGCAGCCCGACGTCGAAGAAGTTGTTCACGGTGCGCCAGGCCTGCGAGTGCGACCCGCCCATGAACGCGTAACCGACCATGCCGATGCCGATCGTGGGCTTGCCGGATTCCGGGGCACTGGGGCTCATGCGCACTCCTGGCTGACGGGGCTGACAGAACGGACGGAAGCTCGACGGCGCACGTCGGCGCCGATCGACACGACCCTAGCCAGGGGTCGAGGCCGACGACACCTGAGGTCACCCCGGTTGTCGTCCGCTTGCGGACTCCGACGGCACGCGGCGGCCCGGTCATGCGAAGCCGTTCTCCCCGCGGGTGCGCAGCTGCTGGCGGCGCTGTTCGAGCCCGATGAGGATGCCGAACAAGCGGTTGTACTCCTCCACCTGGGTGACCGGGTTCATCCGCTCGAGCTTCGCCTTCACCTCGGTGATCTCCCTGCTGACGTGAAGTTCCTGCGTGCGGGCGACCAGCGCGGATGCGTACCGGCCGTCCGGCTCGCCACCGGCGGGCACATGCAGGTCTTCGACGGTCAGCGCACTGATCAACGCACGGACCGCATCGTCGCCGGCTGCGGCGGTGACGGCCTCGACCCATCGCTCACCGCCCGCGGCGATACCCACTCCACCGGCGGCGGCGACCCCGGTCACGATCGCCCGGTAGGCCGGGTCGGTGAATGCCTCGACCGGGATGACGTCGAACTCGGGCCCGAGCAGCGCCGGCCGCTGGATGGCGAGCTTGAGCAGTTCGCGCTCGACCTGCAGTTGCCGGTCCTGACCCGGAGCCGGCCGGGGGGCCGAGCGGCCGCGCCTGGACGCTCCGGTGATCTTCTCGACCTCGGCACGCACGACTTCGACGTCGAGACCGATCATCTTGGCGACTTCGCGGATGTACTCGCCGATCTTGGCCTGGTCGCGCACCGACGCCACGAGCGGTGCGGCGGCTCGCAGGGCATCGATCCGGCCGTCGGCGCGGTCGAGGTCGTAACGCCCGACCACCGACGCGAGCACGAAGCGGTAGAGCGGGACCCGCCGGGCCACCAGCTCGCGCACGGCCTCGTCGCCTGACTTCTGCCGCAGCTCGCACGGGTCGAGCCCGGTGGGCTCGACCGCCACGTAGGTCTGCGCGACGAACTGGTCGTCGGCCTTGAACGTACGCAGCGCCGCCTTCTGACCCGCCTCGTCACCGTCGAACGCGAAGATCACCTCGCCGCGCATCTGGGCGTCGTCGAGCAGCAGCCGGCGCAGCAGCTTGCCGTGGTCCTCACCGAAGGCGGTTCCACAGGTGGCGACGGCGGTGCCGACGCCGGCCAGGTGGCAGGCCATCACGTCGGTGTAGCCCTCGACCACGACGGCCTGGCTGGTGCGCGCGATCTCCTTGCGGGCCAGGTCGATGCCGTAGAGGACGGTGCTCTTGCGGTAGAGCGGCGTCTCGGGGGTGTTGAGGTACTTGGCCTCGATGCGGTCGTCGTCGAACAGCCGACGGGCGCCGAACCCGACGACGTCGCCACTCACGTCGCGGATGGGCCAGAGCAGCCGGCCGCGGAACCGGTCGTAGGGGCCGCGCTGCCCGGTGGCGGTCAGACCTGCGGCGAGCGCGTCGTCGTCGGAGATGCCGCGGGTGCGCAGATGACGGAGCAGCGACTCGCCGTCACGCGGGGCGAAGCCGATCCCGAACGTCTCGGCGGCGTCCCGGTCGAAGCCACGGTCGGCGAGGAACTGGCGTCCGTCGCGCGCAGCCGCGCTGGTGTGCAGCTGACCCCGGTAGTACTCCGCGGCGGATGCGTTGGCCGCGAGGAGGCGTGCGCGCTGGCCGACGTCGCGCTGGACGGTCGGGCCGCCCTCGGCGTAGGTGAGCCGGATGCCGGCGCGGTCGGCGAGCCGCTCGACGGCCTCGACGAACGTCAGCCCGTCGATCTTGCGGACGAAGCTGATGACGTCGCCGCCCTCACCGCAGCCGAAGCAGTGGAAGTGGCCCATCGCCGGCCGGACGTTGAAGGAGGGCGATTTCTCGTCGTGGAACGGGCAGAGGCCCTTGAGTGAACCGGCGCCGCCGGGCTTGAGGGTGACGTACTGGCCGATGACCTCGTCGATGCGGACCGCTTCGCGTACCGCCGCGATGTCCTCGTCCCGAATCCGTCCAGCCACGCCCCGACTCTAGTGGCGGTCGCCGACGTTGCCGGCGGCGTCTCGGCGACGGCCTCAGCCGGTGGGCCGGCCGACCAGGCGCGCGTGCAGAAGCCGGGCGGACACGTCGGTCAGGCTCGCGACCTGGTCGAGCACGACGCGAAGCCGGGCGCCGTCGTCGGCTGCCTCGCCGAGGTCGTCGGCGAACTCGGGTTCGAGCTGGTCGGGCCGGTCGACCAGGGCGCCGACGAGGTCGCTGAGGAGCTGCCGCTCGCCGAACTGGACCTCGCGACGCTGGCGGGTGTCCATGACGAAGTGGGCCGCGAGCGCCTTCAGGACGACGATCTCCAGGCGCGTCTCGGCGGTCGTGACGAGCCCGGCCGCGTACCGGGTGAGCGGGCCGTCGCCGTGGTCGCGCCGCGTCGACGCCTGCGCGCTCACGCAGAAACGGCCGATCAACTGGCTGGTCATGTCCTTGAGTGCGGCCAGTTCGTGCCGGCTGCCACCGAAGTCCGCGCCGGTCGGCCAGTAACCGAAGTCTCGCAGCCGCTTCCAGGCCTCGTCGAGGGCGTCGTCACCGGCGGCCGGGTCGTACCAGTCGCGGGCGATCACCCAGACGTCACGCCGCAGGCCCGCGTCACGCAGCGAATCGAGCCGGAGCCGGCGGGTGGCGAGTGCGTCCTCGACGTCGTGCACCGAGTACGCCACGTCGTCGGCGAAGTCCATCACCTCGGCCTCGAGGCAGCGCCGGCCCGGCGGTGCGCCGCTGCGGAGCCAGGCGAAGACGTCGGCGTCGTCGGCGTAGACGCCGAACTTCGACGACGCCGGATCGGGCCCGCCGCCGAGCGGCCAGGGGTACTTCGTCGCCGCGTCGAGGCTGGCCCTGGTGAGGTTGAGGCCGACGCTGCGACCGCCTGCACCTGGGACGAACGATTTCGCCTCCAGCCGCGTCAGGAGCCGCAACGTCTGGGCGTTCCCCTCGAATCCGCCGATGTCGACAGCGGCGAGCGCGAGGGCCTGCTCGCCGTTGTGGCCGAACGGCGGGTGGCCCAGATCGTGTGCCAGGCAAGCGGTGTCGACCACGTCGGGGTCGCAGCCGAGTGCCTTCCCGAGCTCCCGGCCGACCTGCGCGACCTCGTGCGTGTGCGTCAACCGGGTGCGGACGAAGTCGCCGCTGCCGGGCCCGTGGATCTGGGTCTTGGCACCCAGACGCCGTAGCGCGGCACTGTGCAGGACGCGGGCACGGTCGCGCTCGAACGGCGACCTCGTCGCCGCCTTCGGTGGCTCCCACACCGATCGGCTGATGTCGGCCAGGTCGTAACCGGGCGCCGGGCGGACCTCCGGCGCATCCCCGGGAACGCCGGTGTCACCGGCGGCCGCGGCGCGCGTCCGCACGGACTCAGCCACCGCTGACGTCGGTCTCGGCGTCGGCCAGGTCGAGGCCGATGCCGTCGGTGTCGTCGAGCCAGCCCTCGGGCAGGACGACCCACTTCGGGCTCCCCTGCCGGCCACGCGGTGCGGAGATCTCCGCGTCCGGATAGGCCAGCGTGGGGTCGAGACTGCCGATCACGTCGTCGAGGTCGGCGAGCGACGCGACCATGCCGCCGGCCGCGCGGATCTCGCCGCCGACCGGGAACCCCTTGAGATACCAGGACACGTGCTTGCGGAAGTCGCGGCAGCCGCGCTCCTCGCCGATCAGCTCACACAGCAGGATCGCGTGTCGCTTCATCAGCATGCTGACTTCACCGAGTGACGGCAGCACCGGTCGTGCGTCCGCGGCCGCGCCGCCGGGATGCAGCGCTCGGGCCAGGTCGCGGAACATCCAGGGCCGGCCGAGGCATCCGCGTCCGACGACGACGCCCGCGCATCCGGTGGCGCGCATCATCTCGATCGCATCGGCGGCCGCCCACACATCGCCGTTACCCAGAACGGGAATGTCGACGGCGGCGACGAGCGTGCCGATCGCGTCCCAGTCGGCGGTGCCCGAATAGTGCTGCTCGGCCGTGCGCCCGTGCAGGGCGATTGCGGCCATCCCGGAGTCGGCGGCGATGACGCCCGCGTCGACGTAGGTCAGGTGCCGCTCGTCGATGCCCATCCGCGTCTTCATCGTGACCGGCGCATCGAACGGTGACGCGGCGCCCACGACGGCCCGGAGGATCGCGCCCAGCAGGTTGCGTTTGTAGGGCAGGACGGCACCGCCGCCGCGACGGGTCACCTTGGGGACCGGGCAGCCGAAGTTGAGGTCGACGTGCGCGACGCCGAACTCGCCGCAGATGAAGCGTGTCGCCTCGGCCATCGTGGCGGGATCGACGCCGTAGAGCTGGACCGAGCGGGTGCGCTCGCCGGGATCGAAGGACAGCATCGCGAGCGACTTCGGGTCGCGCTCGACGATGCCGCGCGAGGTGACCATCTCGCAGACGAACAGTCCGTCCGACGGCCGGGTCGGGGCATGCTGGACGGCTGGGCTCGCGGTGTCACCGACGACGTCGGCGACACCGGCCTCCGCCTGCTCGCGGCACACCTGGCGGTACGCGGCGTTGGTGACCCCGGCCATCGGCGCGAGAACGACCGGTAGCGACGAGCGGACCGACCCGAAGGTCAGGCCGCCCGTCGCCGGATGCGCGGTGGTCGCGGTCGCTGTGGCGGTCGCGTCGATGGTGGAGGTCATGGCAGCACCCATTGTCGCGCAGTGCGCACCGGTGCCCGCTTCGGCGGCCCGGATCGGTCGGACTCAGGAACGCGAGCCGTAGACCGAGCCGTAGGACGACATCTGAAGGTAGTAGTCGTTGACGTCGCCATCGGAGTCCTGCACGTGGCAGAGCAGGCCGTGCTCGTCGCCGACCTGGACGGAGACCGTGTCCGACTTCATCTCGCACGCCACGGCGACACCGTTGTAGGCGCTGTCCATGGCCGAGTGCTCGGCCTTCGCCCGGGTGAGCGGGTAGTTCCCGATCGTGTAGTTGTAGTTGGAGATGAAGCTCCCGGTCGTCTATTTGTCGCCGACCTGCACCGTCACGCCGTTGTGCTTGATCGTGCAGGCGAACCTGTGAACGCCGGTTTCGCCAGCGTCGAGTTGGCAATGGCGCACTTACCGGAGGTGATCTTGGCGTCGGCCGTTCCGGTCGCCTTCCAGACCATCTTCTCGAACACGTACGCGAGCCGTTCGGTGTCCGGACGCGAGTCGGTCGGACCCTTCGGGAACGTCGGATCCGCGTACGACTTCGTCGGGCGCTTCATCGCCTTCGTGCCGGCGGCCGGAGCGGCCGGAGCGCTGGCGGACTCCGAGGGTGACGGCACGGCGGCCGAGGTCGTCGCCGGCAGGCTTGCCTGCGGTACCGCGGTGGGTTGGCTCACGGGCGTGCCGGACAGTGCCGCCGCCGAGGCCGGGGAGTCCGCAACCCGCGAGGGCGAGCGTGCTCAGTGCGACGCAAGCCGCGTGGGACCTTGGGAATGTGCATGACGTGACTCTTTCTGGGGAACGTCGGGGGTGGCTCCGCGTTCACGACGCGTGCATGCAGTGAAGCCGCGCTTGCGGGTAGGGACAAAATACGCGAACCGGGATCTGTGGATAACGTGCCGAGCCGGGTCGACCGTTCGCGTCAGCGCCCTTTGTCGAGGTCGGGTCAGCGTGCCGAGGGCGTGGGACTGGTGGTCGACGACACGCTCGGAGTGACCGTCGGGGTGGGTGCCGGGGTCGGTACGGCGGCGAGGGTGAAGGTGATCACGCCGCTGTCGTCGAGCCCACCGTGGTAGGCCACCGACGTGTTGTCGGTCTGGGCGACCCAGCAGGTGATCGCGTTCGGATCGCCGAGCGGGACGAGTTCGGTGCCGTCGATGTCACATGTGACCCGCGCGGGCTTGAACGACTGCCGGCTCGCTTCGTACTCGACCTTCTTCTCGGTGACCGGGAGCCGGGCGACCTTGAAATCCCAGGTGATGTGCTTCGCGCCCGTCTTGCTCGTGATCGCGAACGCCGTCCGCACGCCGCCTGCGGTGACGACGCAGTCGAACCGCAACGACGCCTTCTCGACCACGAGCTTGGCGTTCGTGGTGTCGCAGGCAGCCGAGGTCTTCGGATCGACGAAGCCTTCGGACGTCCAGACGACGCGTTTCACGCCGTACCCGACCAAGGTCAGCTCGTCGGCCTTCGCGGGCTTGGGCGGCATGCTCGGCAGCGTGTACGGCTTGGTCGGCTGGACCATCGGCCGCAGCGACGCCGCCGGCGAGGGGGTGGCCGTCGGCGTGGCTGGGAGTGCTGCGGACTGGTCGGCGGCGCCACTTCCGCTGCATCCGGCGAGCACGATGAGCAGCGCGCCGACCACCGCGGCGAGGCGGGCGGCGGGCACGCGCCGAACCGCCGGGGCGGCGTTTCGGCGCGTGACCAGGCCGCTCACGATTCGCAGCTTCGAGCGCGCCGTCGTCAGCACCCGATCAAGCGGGTGGCCAGGTAGTCGCGGACCTGGCCGAGGCCGATGCGCTCCTGGGCCATGGAGTCGCGCTCGCGGATGGTGACGGCCTGGTCGGCTGCCGTCTCGAAGTCGACGGTGATGCAGAACGGCGTGCCGACCTCGTCCTGGCGACGGTAGCGACGGCCGATGGCGCCGGCGTCGTCGAAATCGACGTTCCAGTGCTTGCGCAACTCGGCGGCGAGGTCTTTCGCCCGGGGGGTCAGCTCGGCGTTTCGCGACAGCGGCAGGACCGCGACCTTGATCGACGCGAGACGGGCGTCCAGGCGCAGGACAGTCCGCTTGTCGACGCCGCCCTTGGCGTTCGGGGCCTCGTCCTCGACGTAGGCGTCGAGCAGGAATGCGAGGACCGAACGCGTGAGACCGGCCGCCGGCTCGATGACGTAGGGCACCCAGCGCTCACCGGTGACCTGGTCGAAATAGCTCAGGTCGGTGCCGGAGTGCTTCGAGTGCGTCGTCAGGTCGAAGTCGGTGCGGTTCGCGATGCCCTCGAGCTCGTCGAACTCCTTGGCGCCGAAGCCGAAGCGGTACTCGATGTCGACCGTGCGGGTCGAGTAGTGGCTCAGCTTCGTCTTCGGGTGCTCGAACAGACGCAGGTTCTCCGCCGTCAGGCCTAGCTCGGTGTAGAACGCCATCCGGGTGTCGATCCAGTACTGGTGCCACGTCTCGTCGGTGCCGGGCTCGACGAAGAACTCCATCTCCATCTGCTCGAACTCACGCGTGCGGAAGATGAAGTTCCCCGGCGTGATCTCGTTGCGGAAACTCTTGCCCGTCTGGGCGATACCGAACGGCGGCTTGCGTCGCGAGGTGGTCTGCACGTTGGCGTAGTTGAGGAAGATGCCTTGTGCCGTCTCGGGCCGCAGATAGTTCAGGCCCTCCTCGTTCCCGACCACGCCGAGGTAGGTCTTGAGCATCCCGTTGAACTGGCGCGGCTCGGTCCAAGCACCCTTCGTCCCGCAGTTGGGGCAGGCGATGTCGCTCAGGCCGGCGGGCTCGCGTCCCTTGCGGGCGGCGAACTCCTCCTCGAGGTGATCGGCGCGGAAACGCTTGTGGCAGTTCTGGCATTCGGTCAGCGGATCGCTGAACGTCGCCAGGTGCCCGGAGGCCTCCCAGACCGCCGGCGGCATGATGACCGCGGAGTCGAGGCCGACGATGTCGTCGCGGCTGGTGACCATGGCCTTCCACCACTGCCGGCGGATGTTCTCCTTCAGCTCGACACCGAGGGGGCCGTAGTCCCAGGCCGACCGCGAGCCGCCGTAGATCTCCGCCGACGGGAACACGAAACCTCGGCGCTTGGCCAGACTGACCACAGCGTCGTTGCGGGCTCCCAGGGCGTTGACAGGCACGCGGTGACCTCGTTCTTTCGTTTTCGGTGATCGATCCCGGCCGGTACGTTCGGTGCGATGGCGGGACGCCGCGCCGATGCGCAGCGGTTTCGAGGGTATCGCCGGGTCGAGCGCGTGGACGAATCGTTTCGCCGCCGTGACGGCCGCCTCGGGGTCTCGGCGCGGGCACCGGTGGTGGGCGACCTGTCAGCGCATCGCGTCGAGACCGAGCTCGGAGACTCCCCCGGGCACGAGCTCCTCGAACACACTCGGCTCGTCCAGAGCCCATCGCTGCAGGGCCATCAGCGCGTACCGGACCGGACCGGCGCCGAGCCCGCGTCGCAGCGCGCCGCCGTGCTCGAAGCGCGCCGTGAGAACCCACGCGCGATGATCGTCCACCGACCGGACGAGCTCACCTCCGCACCACCCGATCTGAGCCGCGAGAGCCTCACCGGCTTCGTGTGCTTGACTGCGGAACCCGGCGGCCTGGTCGTCGGGGACCCGGAATCGGGTGATCATCGTCATCACGCGCCTAGTGTCTGCCTTTCACGTCATCCCTGCTCCGCCGTCCTTGTCACGGTGTCCCTGTCCCGCCGTCCCCAGGAGTCCGTCGTGTCCACCCCCGGCGCCGGCGCGCCCGGCCTGCGTAAGCGCCTCGCCCACTCCAGTGTCCCGTTGCTGGCGATGCTCGACCGGGTACCGAGGTTCGTCGTCAGCGGCGTACTCGCGATCCTGCTCCTGCTCGGGCTGTTCGGTCCGCGCTGGGTCGCGACAGTCTGCCTTGCCGTCGTCACACTCGTGCTGGGCTGGCTGGTCGCACTCGTCGGAGTCGCGGGCGGCACCGGGCGGGTCGCCCTGCGCATCGGCTCGCTGGTGATCCTGGTCGTGCTGCTGGCCGCCCGAGCCGCCGGAGCCGGCGTCGGAGTCTGATGGTCGTCCTCGTCGCACTCATCACCGTTGCCTCGACCGCGCTCGGTGGTGTCTTCGCGCTGCGGCATCGTGATTCCCTGCACCTGATCCTGGGGTTCACGGCCGGGGTGCTCCTCGGGCTGGTGGCATTCGACCTGCTTCCGGAGATCTTCGCGCTCGGTACCGACATGAGGCTGTTCGGGCTGCCGGCGGTCATGTTCGCGTTCGTCGGCGGATTCCTCATCCTGCACACCGTCGAGCGGACGATGGCGCTGCACGACGCGCACGAGAGCGAGTACGAATCGCATCAGCACCCACGGATCGGGATCGTGTCCTCGTTGGCGCTGATCGGGCACTCCTTCCTCGACGGCGTCGGAATCGGGCTGGCCTTCCAGGTTGGCAACGGGGTCGGCGTCACGGTCGCGATCGCGGTGGTGGCGCACGACTTCGCGGACGGCCTGAACACCGTGAGCCTGATGGTGGCCCACGGGAATTCTCCGAGGCGCGCACGGGTGATGCTTGCTCTGGACGCGCTGGCCCCGGTCTTCGGTGCCGCACTGACGCTGCTCGTGACGTTGCCGCTTTGGCTCGAGGCGCTGTATCTGGGCTTCTTCGCGGGCTTCCTGCTGTACTTGGCGACCGGCGACATCCTGCCGGAGGCGCACAGCCGGCATCCGTCCCGGCTCACGCTGCTGTTGACGCTGGCGGGCGTCGCGTTCATCGGGGCCGTGGTCGCTCTCTCCGGCATCTGAGCGTCGTTCCGGCCGAGCTTGCAGTCATCCGGTGCTGGGGTCGATCGTGCCTCGTCCGACCTCCGACTGAGCCCTCGCCGGCCGAAGTGGGCGCGTCATCACGCGCCGCGCCGAGGTGGCCGTGGGCCGGCGTCCACTCGGGCCGCTGGGCTGGCCGATCAGTGCCCGCGGGTGATCCACTCATCGAGGTGCGGGGCCTCGGCGCCGATGGTGGTGTCGTCACCGTGGCCGGTGTGGACCACCGTGTCGCCGGGGAGGATGAGCAGCCGGTCCCGGATGGACGCGACGATGGTCGGGAAGTCGGAGTACGAGCGCCCGGTCGCCCCCGGGCCGCCCTGGAAGAGGGTGTCGCCGCTGAAGAGGACGCCGAGCTGGGGGACGTAGAGGCAGGTGCTGCCGGGTGTGTGGCCCGGTGTGTGCAACGCAGTCACGGTCACGTCGCCGACGGTGAACTCGGTTCCATCGTCGAGGTCGCGGTCGGGCTCGATGGCGTAGAGCACGTGCCAGAGCATCCGGTCGCCCGGGTTGAGCCAGATGGCTCCGGGCCCCTGATCGTCGTGCAACCGGTCGTAAAGATCACCCGCGGCGTCGATGTGGTCGTCGTGGGCATGTGTCAGCACGTTCGCCAGCACCCGACGGGAACCGACCGCATTGGCGATCGCGCGCGCGTTGTGGGCCGCGTCGACCACGATCACCTCGTCGTCGTCCCCGATCAGCCAGACGTTGTTCTTGACGTCCCAGGTGCCGCCGTCGAGTGAGAACGTCCCCGACGTCACGACCCGCTCGACCCGTACCCCGCCGGGCGAGACCGGCTCCGCCGGACTCGTCACAGCATGACCACCGAACGGAGGACATCGCCGCCGTGCATCTTGTCGAACGCCGACTCCACATCGTCGAGCCCGATCGTCTCCGAGACGAACGCGTCGAGGTCGAGCCGGCCCTGCAGGTAGAGGTCGATCAGCATCGGGAAGTCCCTACTGGGCAGGCAGTCGCCGTACCACGACGACTTCAGCGAGCCGCCGCGCCCGAACACGTCGAGCAACGGGAGTTCGAGCGTCATCTCGGGCGTGGGGACGCCGACCAGGACGACCGTGCCGGCCAGGTCGCGGCCGTAGAACGCCTGCTTCCAGGTCTCCGGCCGGCCGACCGCGTCGATGACGACGTCCGCGCCGAAGCCTCCGGTCAGGTGCTGGATCGCTTCGACCGGGTCGAAGGCGCGCGCGTCCACCGTGTGGGTGGCGCCGAGCGTGGTGGCGTTGGTGAACTTCCGGGCATCGACGTCGACCGCGATGATCGTCGACGCGCCGGCCAGCCGGGCACCGGCGATGGCCGCGCATCCGACGCCGCCGCAGCCGATCACGGCCACACTGTCGCCGCGCGAGACGTTGCCGGTGTTGATGGCCGCGCCGAGACCGGCCATGACACCGCAACCGAGGAGGCCGGCGGCCGCCGGCGACGCGGCCGGGTCGACCTTCGTGCACTGGCCGGCGTGCACCAGGGCCTTCTCGGCGAATGCGCCGATCCCCAACGCCGGCGAGAGTTCGGTGCCGTCGACGAGGGTCACCTTCTGCGTCGCGTTGTGGGTGTTGAAGCAGTACCACGGGCGGCCTCGCAGGCAGGCGCGGCACTGACCGCAGACCGCACGCCAGTTGAGGATGACGTAGTCGCCGGAGGCCACGTCGGTGACACCCTCACCGACCGCCTCGACAGTGCCGGCGGCCTCGTGCCCGAGCAGGAAGGGATAGTCGTCGGAGATCCCACCGTTGCGGTAGTGCAGGTCGGTGTGGCACACCCCGCATGCCGCGATCGCGACGAGCGCCTCGCCCGGGCCCGGGTCGGGGACCAGGATCGTCTCGATCGTGACCGGCGCGCCCTTGGTGAGCGCGACGACTCCTCTGACCTCATGCATGAATCCTCCAGGCTCGGCGAGCGGGCTTTCCGGGGTGAGCAGCGCGACGACGAACGGGCCGGCAGTCCGCGGCTGTGCCGAACGCTATCGGGCGACCGCGTCGACGGCACCGCCGTAGCGGCGGTCGCGTCGAGCGTAGGTCTCGACGGCGCGCCAGAGATCGCGGCGGTCGACGTCGGGCCAGAGCACATTGTCGAAGATCATCTCGGCGTAGGCCGACTGCCAGAGAAGGAAGTTCGACAGCCTCTGCTCCCCCGACGAACGCCAGAACATGTCCACGTCGGGCATCTGCGGCTCGTCGAGGTAGCGGCGGAACATCTTCTCGTCGACCTTGTCCGGCTTGATCCGGCCGGCGGCGACATCGCGGGCGATGGCCTGGGCCGCGTCGGCGATCTCGGACCGGCCGCCGTAGTTCACGCACATCGTCAGGGTCAGGATCTTGTTGTCCGCGGTCAGTTCCTCGGCCCGCTCGAGTTCGCTGATGACGCTGCGCCACAGCCGGGGACGTCGCCCGGCCCAGCGGACCCGGACACCCCAGGCGTGCATCTCGTCGCGGCGCCGCCGGATCACGTCGCGGTTGAAGCCCATCAGCCATCGCACCTCGTCCGGTGAACGCACCCAGTTCTCGGTGGAGAACGCGAAGGCCGACAGGTGCGTCACTCCGATCTCGATGGCACCGGCGACGACGTCGAGCAGCACCGCTTCGCCGCGTGCGTGACCTTCCGTCCGAGGCAGCCCGCGTGCGTTCGCCCATCGCCCGTTGCCGTCCATGACGACTGCGACGTGCTTCGGGACGAGCTCGCGCGGGATCGACGGCGGCCTGGCGCCGGAGGGGTGCGCCGGCGGCGGGACCGGAGCGACCGCACGGCCGGCCGTGGCCCGCGGCGTCGGCCTGGGAATCATCGGCACGTACCCGTCGGGCAGCTCGTCATGACGCCGCCGGGGCGACACGGTCGACCCCGCGGTCGAGCATCGGCATCGACCGGAGCCCACGCTCGAGGTGCCACTGCAGGAAGGCGGTCACGAGTCCGTCCGCTTCACGACGCTGGCCTGGAGTAGCCGCCGCGGCGACGTCCCAGTCACCGGCGAGCAATGCCGAGAGGAGCTTCACGGTGTCACCGGCCGGCATCGCGACACCGCCGGGCCGGCAGACCGAGCACACCGTCCCGCCCGCGCCCGGTGAGAACGCCGTGTGCGGACCGGGCGCGCCGCAGCGGGCGCACTCCGCGAACGACGGCGCGTAACCGGCGACCGCGAGCGCCCGCAGGAGGTAGGAGTTGAGCGTCAGGGTGCGGTCGTGCGCCTCGGTGCTGAACGCCCGCAGCGCACCGGTGAGGAGCAGGTACTGCTGGGTCGCCGGTTCCCGCTCCTCGCCGCAGAGCCGCTCGGCCGTCTCGAGGGCGACCGTCGCGCACGTGTAGGCGGAGTAGTCGGTGGTGAGCGCCCCGGCGAACGCGTCGATCGTCTCGACCTGCGTGACGATGTCGAGCGACCGGCCGGTGGCGAGCTGGACGTCGATGTGCATGGCCGGTTCGAGCCGTGCGCCGAAGCGGCTGCTCGTGCGCCGGACGCCCTTCGCCACCGCCCGCACGATGCCGTGGTGGCGGGTGAGGAGCGTGACGATGCGGTCGGCCTCACCGAGCTTGTGCCGTCGCAGCACGATCGCTCGATCCCGGTAGAGGCTCACCCGACCATTGTGCCGGGTACCACCGGCAGAACGCCGCCGAGCCACGACCACGGAGTGGGCGCGTCCGCACCCGACACGCCGCGCGACCGGTGCCGGCGCGTCCACTCGCGGACGAAAGGATGAACCTGCAGGGCCAGCTGGAGCTCAACATGCAGAACAACCGCACCCGCCGAGCCGAGGGCGGATGCGGTGGTTCTGCAGTCTCAGCAGGGCCGAGTCGAGGAAAGGGTCAGCGCACGCTGTCGGCAGGCACGCTCTCGGCAGGCTGCGCCACGATCTCCTCGCGGCCGGCCGCGCTGCCGACCGATCGCAGATGGTCGAGGCACTCGACGTAGGACGCGACGAACCCGACGTTGCGGAACGGCAGACCCTGGATCAGGCAGTAGTCACGGATCATCGGCTGCGCCAACCGCAGGTGCGGACGCGGGATGCTCGGGAACAGGTGATGCTCGATCTGGTAGTTCAGCCCGCCCAGGAACTGGTCGACGAGCCAGCCGCCGCTGACGTCACGCGACGTGAGTACCTGCTTGTGCAGGTGGTCCATCTTCGTCCCGGGCTCCGGCATCAGCATGCCCTTGTGGTTCGGGGCGAACGCCATCCCGAGGTTCAGGCCGTACAGCGCCTGGTGGATCACGATGAACAGGACGGCCTGACCGGGCGTGAGGAAGACGAACAGGAACGCGAGGCAGGCGACGTGGCGCATGCCGAGCAGGGTCGCCTCGAGGATGCGCTGGCGCTTCGGGCGCAGCCGCAGCGTCTTGAGGCCGGACACCGCGAGGCTCCACCCTTCGAACGTGAGCAGCGGGAAGAACAGGTCGGCCTGGTGATGCGCCAGCCAGATGCCGAAGCCGGTGCGCTTCGCGGCCTGCCGGTCGCTCCAGACGATGGTGCCCTCGGCGACATCGGGGTCGAGGCCTTCGTGGTTCGGGTTCGCGTGGTGGCGCAGGTGCTTGTCCTGCCACCAGCCGTAGCTGAGCCCGCCGAGGACGTTGCCGGCGATGAGGCCGAGGATGCGGTTGGTCTTCTTGCTCGCGCCGATCTGCTGGTGTCCCGCGTCGTGGCCGAAGAACCCGGCCTGCGCGGACAACAGCGCCGCGGGGACGGCCAGGAGCAGCGCCCACCAGCTGTGCGAGAGCAGCACGACGCCGGCCGCGGTGAGGCCGATGCCGCCGAGGATCAGGCACGCGAGCCGCACGTAGTAGCCGATCTGCCGATCGAGATAGCCGGAACTCCGGACCGCGCTCGCGAGCGGGCCGAACGTGCTCTGCGCGCGGGCGCCGGTCGCTGCGGTCGCCGGAACGGGGCGGGGCGGATCGAGAAGGGGCGTCATGCCATCAACCGTCCCCGACGACTCGCCTGATCACACTGGGCAGGACACCCGAAACGATGGTGGGGACAGCACCCCTGTCCGATCAGGTGCCGGAAGGGATGATGGCCTGCGTGAACCGGTTCATGCTCACGATCACCGCGTCGTGCCTGACCGTGGTGGCCGAGATCGGTGTCCTGTTCTTCGTCGGCTCCGTCGCCGGGCTCGGGCTGGTCATCTTCTGGATCGGCATCCCGATCCTCCTGGCGTCGACGACCGCCCTGCGCTGGTGGGCCAACGCACACCGGGTGATCGCGGGCCGCATCCTCGGAACCCAGGTCGTCCGGCCCTACCGCGCCTTCCCCGGCGGCGGCTGGTTCGCACGCCTGCGGTGGTTGCTCACCGACGTGGCCACCTGGCGCGACATCTCCTGGGTCCTGGTCCAGGCCACCGCGGGCATCACGCTGACGTCACTCGTCGTCGGCCTGGGTGCCGGCACGGTGTTCTACCTGATCTACCCGTTCCTGATGTGGGTGACCCCGCCGGGCATCTTCGATCAGCCGTTCGGGTTCTTCACCATGACCAGGCCGGTCGAGGGCCTGCTGATGTGGCCGTTCGCGCTGGTCGCGTTCCTGCTGTGGCGTGGGTTCTCCCGTCCGCTGATGCTGGCCTGGGCGACGATGACGAAGAGCCTGCTCTGGCCGACCTCCGGAGCGATCCTCAAGGGACGGGTCGAATCCCTGCAGGTGAGCCGGGCCGACACCGTCGACACCGCCGCCGCCGAGATCCGCCGGATCGAGCGCGACCTGCACGACGGCGCGCAGGCACGGCTCGTCGCCATGGGCATGAGCCTCGGGCTGGCCGACGAGCTCATCTACAGCGACCCGGAGCGGGCCCGTGCCCTGCTGAGCGAGGCGCGTGAAGCGACGTCGACCGTCCTTCGCGAACTCCGCAACCTCGTCCGCGGCATCTACCCTCCGGTGCTGGCCGACCGCGGGCTCGTCGGCGCGGTCCGCGCGATCGCGCTGGATGCGCCGGTTCCGACGAGCGTTGCCACCATCGGCTTCGGTGAGGGCGAGACCCAGCGCCTGCCGGCTCCGGTCGAGGCCTGTACCTACTTCGTCGTCTCCGAGAGCCTCGCCAACATCGGCAAGCATGCCCATGCCGACCGCGCCTACGTGCGGATGGCGCTCGAGAACGACATCCTCGTCGTCACGGTCGCCGACGACGGTGTGGGCGGTGCCGAGAGCGCCGAGGGGTCGGGCCTGACCGGACTCGCGCGACGCCTGTCCGCATTCGATGGCACCCTGACCGTATCCAGCCCTCCCGGGGGACCGACTCTCGTGACGATGGAGATCCCCACGTGCGAGCCGTTCTTGCAGAAGACCACGCCCTCCTCCGTGAAGGCCTGATCCGGCTTCTGGAGGCCCACGGCATCGAGGTCGTCGATGCGGTCGCCGACGAACCCTCGCTGGTGCGGGCACTGGCGCGTGAGGACATCGACGTCGCCGTCGTCGACGTCCGGCTGCCCCCGACCGGCACCGACGAGGGTCTCCGCGCCGCCGTCGCAGCCAGAAAACAGCGGCCCGGGCTGCCGGTGCTCGTGCTCTCCCAGTACGTCGAACAGCTCTATGCACGTGAGCTGCTCGCGAGCGCGCAGGGCGGTGTCGGCTACCTGCTCAAGGACCGGGTCAGCAACGTCGGCCAGTTCATCGACGCCGTCGAGCGTGTGGCCGCCGGCGGGACGGTGATGGATCCTGAGGTCGTCTCGCACCTGCTGGCCCGCCGCGACGAGCCGTTGTCACGGCTCACCCCGCGCGAGCGTGAGGTGCTCGGGCACATGGCCGAGGGACGGTCGAACGCGGCGGTGGCCGCGGCGATGGTGGTGACGGAGAAGGCGGTGGGCAAGCACATCGCCAATATCTTCTCGAAACTCGACCTCGCGCAGTCCGACGACGACAACCGCCGCGTCCTCGCCGTGCTCGCGTTCCTGCAGAGCTGACCGGCCGCATGTCAGCAGGCTGTTACCGCCTGATCACGCCCGGCTGACCCAGCTCGGCCGAGGAGAGGCTCGGTCGCCCGGTGAGCCGGGAATTGCGAGAAATCCGCGAAATGCCGGTGCCTTAGGCGTCGTGTGGCCCCATCATTCTTGTCAGCACTTTCTCATTCCCGCGTAGGAAGGGTCACGACCATGAAGACCGCTTATCGGGTGTTCGGTTACCTCATCGCCGCGCTGGTCATGGTGCAGGCCGCGGCAGTCGCGTACGGCTTCTTCGGGCTCGGCAAGTGGATCGACGGCGGCGGCACCCTCGACAAGGCCGCAGTGGAGTCCGACAGCACGAGTTTCACCGGCGAGGTCGGGCTCGCCGTCCACGGTATCTTCGGGACGATGGTGATTCCGATCATCGCGCTGTTGTTCATCATCTGTGCGCTGTTCGCCAAGATCCCCGGGGGCGTGAAGTGGGCGCTGATCACGTTCGCGACCGTCGTCGTGCAGGTGGTGCTGGGACTCGCCGCCCACAGCGTCCCGGTGCTCGGCATGCTCCACGGCATCGTCGCGCTGGTGTTGTTCGGGGTTGCGGTGACCGCAGCCATGCGTGTGACGAAGGCAGCCGCCGCACGCCCTGACGCGGCGGCCGAGACACTGGCCGACGCACGGCCCGCCGCCTCAGTCGGCTAAACGGGCGTCGTGGGTGCGGCGACGCGGCACCGCCGGGTGCGCAGAATCGCAGCGCCCGTGCTGGCGGCGCTGATCCTCGTGGTGCCGTTGGTCTGGATGTGGGCCGACAGCCTCACGTCCGGGCTCTACTCCGTCATGTCGATGGGCTACCCCGACTACGGCGGCGGCCGGGTCGGCGCCAGGATGACGCCGGTCGCGCACGCCGGGCACCAGATGCCCGGGACGGCCCCGGCGAGCGCGTCCACGCCCATGCGTAGCGTCACCGAGTTCGTCCTCGATCCGAGCCGCTCCGCCGACCTCCGCGTCGACCTCGTCGCGCGCGAGCAGCAGCTCGACGTCGGCGGACGATCGGTCCGCGGATACAGCATCAACGGCACGTCACCGGGCCCGACGATCCGCGCTGTGGTCGGGCAGCTCGTCGAGGCGCACCTCAGGAACGTCTCGGTCCGAGCCGGCGTCAGCCTGCACTGGCACGGCATCGATGTCCCGAACGCCATGGACGGCGTCGCCGGAGTCACCCAGGATCGGGTGCCCGTCGGCGGCGAGTTCACCTACCGCTTCGTCGTCGACCGGGCGGGCACGTACTGGTATCACTCGCACCAGGTTTCCGACGTCCAGGTCGCCGGCGGCCTGATCGGGGCGCTCGTCGTGCTACCCGCGGCAGAAGACGCGTCGGGGACAGTCGATGTCACCTCGATGGCACACCTGTACGGGGGCGTGCGCACCATCAACGGCCGGACCGGCGACCTTCGAGTCGGCGCATGGCCGGGCGTCCCGGTGCGCGTCCGGATCATCAACACCGACAACGGACCCATGGAGGTCTGGACGGACTGCCCGTACCGGTTGCTGGCGATCGACGGCAACGACGTGCATGGACCGACACTGGTCGTCGACCGGAGTGTGGCGGTCACCGCGGGTGGACGGGTCGACGTCGAGGTCACGCCGCCGGCCGACGGGACCTCGGTCCGCGTGCAGCTCTCGAAGTCCACGGCCGTCGTGGTAGGTGCGCGCGCCGCATCCGTGCCGTCCGTGCCGGCGCAACCGGCCGCCGAACTCGATCCGCTCGCGTACGGAGCCCCGGCACCGCTCGGCTTCGACCCGGCGGCAGCCGACCGGAACTTCGACTACCGCATCGGCCGCCGCCCGGGTTTCGTCGACGGCCGTCCGGGACTGTTCTGGTCGATCAACGGCCACCTCCACCCGAACGTGCCGATGTTCATGGTGAGCGACGGCGAGATCGTCCGCATGCACATCGAGAACCACAGCAGTGAGGTGCACCCGATGCACCTGCACGGCCACCGGGCGGTCGTGCTCGCCCGCAATGGCGTCGCCGCCACGGGTAGCCCGTGGTGGTTCGACTCCTTGAACGTCCGAGACGGCGAGAGCTTCGACATCGCGTTCGTCGCCGACAACCCCGGCATCTGGATGGACCACTGCCACAACCTGAAGCATGCGGCCGTCGGGATGATCGCCCATCTCGCGTACGAAAACGCCGAGTCGCCGTTCCTGCTCGGCTCGACAAGCGGCAACGACCCGGAGTGACGACTGTCCGAGGTGGCCGGTTACCCGGCCGGCCCCGCTCCGGCACCCGGGTCGGTGAGGTATCGGTAGGCGTAGCGGTCGACGAAGCCGCTCCGGCGGTAGGCCTGGCGAGCTCCGAGGTTGTCGTCGAGCACCTCGAGAAACGCCGTCTCGGCACCCTCGTCACGGCCCCACGCGATCAACGCCTCCAGCAGCCGGGTGCCGATCCCCGTCCTGCGGTGGGATTCCGCCACCCCGAGCGCGGTGATCCCGACGTGTCCGCCGGCCACCGACCCACTGCCGACCCCGACGACCGCGCCGCCCGCAGCCCGAACGCTCGCGAAGACCGATAGTCCGCCGCCCAGCACCTCGGCCGCTCCGTCGGGTGTGCCGGCGGGGAACTTGGCTGCCAGCCAGTCGGCGGTGAAGCCGGTGACGTGCACGTCATCGGCCCGCCGGTCAGGGGCGGCCGGGTCGATCGGCCGGGTCATCACCCAGCAGTCCGCTTCGCCCGGCCTGGCCTCGATCCAGCCGAGGTCCCGCAGCGTCCGTTCACCCGGTGATCCGACGACGACCCGCGCCAGCGCCGGCTGGTGATGCCGCCGGTAGAACTCGACGGCGCGGCCGGCCGCAGTCGCCGGTGGCAGGCCCGGATCGCCGACCACGAGCACCGAGTTCGCCCGGCCGGTGAATCCCCGGCTCGAACGAAGCTGCCAGTCGCCGAGCTGCTCGGTGTCGATCGCCGGCCAGGTGGCCGCACTGGCGGACCGCAGCCGCCGATCGCCCTCCAGTTCGCCAGGCAGTTCGGTCACCAGCTCACGACGCGGTGCGGGCCCGGTGCGCGGCGGACAGGATCGCGCGGAACGACGCCCGCATGATGTTGGAGTCGGTGCCGACGCCCCAGTAGACGCTGTCGCCGATCTCGCACTCGACGTACGCCGCCGCGGACGCGTCGCCGCCGGCCGAGAGCGCGTGCTCGGCGTAGTCGAGGACCATCACGTCGACGTCGAGTTGGGAGAGCGCGTCGACGAACGCCGCGATCGGGCCGTTGCCCTCGCCGCTGATCCGCCGGGGCACGGCCGGTGCGCCGGCCGCTGTGCTGCGCGAGTCGAGAAGGACGACGTCGAGCTGGTCACGGCCCGCGCCGTCCTGGTCGCTGCGGACCGAGCCGAGGATCAGGTCGTCGTAGCCGAGGTACTCGTCGATGAACAGGTCGTGGATCACCTGCGCGGACACCTCGCCACCGTCTGAGTCGGTGTGGTTCTGCACGACCCGGCTGAACTCGACCTGCAGCCGACGGGGCAGGTCGTAGTTGAACTCGCTCTTGAGAAGGTAGGCCATGCCGCCCTTGCCGGACTGGGAGTTCACCCGGATGACGGCTTCGTAGCTGCGGCCCAGTTCGTGCGGGTCGATCGGCAGGTAGGGGATCTGCCAGGGCATCTCCGACGCCGGCTTGCCGGCCGCGGCCGCGTCCCGTTCGAGGGCATCGAAGCCCTTCTTGATCGCGTCCTGGTGTGATCCGGAGAACGCCGTGTAGACCAGATCGCCGACGTAGGGGTGGCGGGGGTGGACGTCGATCTGGTTGCAGTACTCGACCGTCCGGCGGATGTCGTCGATGTCGGAGAAGTCGACCTGCGGATCGATGCCCTGGCTGTACAGGTTCAGGCCGAGCGTCACCAGGTCGACGTTGCCGGTGCGCTCGCCGTTGCCGAACAGGCAGCCCTCGATGCGGTCGGCACCGGCCATCACGGCCAGCTCGGCGTCGGCGACCGCAGTGCCGCGGTCGTTGTGCGCGTGCACCGACAGCGCGATGTGCTCACGCCGGGACAGGTTCCGGCTCATCCACTCGATCTGGTCGGCGTAGACGTTCGGGGTCGACCGCTCGACCGTGCACGGGTAGTTCAGGATGATCTCCCGGCCGGCCTCGGGCTGCCAGACGTCCATCACCGCCTCGCTCAGCTCGAGCGCGAACTCCAGCTCGGTGTCCATGAAGATCTCCGGCGAGTACTCATAGCCGAAGTTCGTCCCACCCAGGTAGGACTCGGCGAACTTCACCACCGCCTCGGTGCCCTGGGTCGCGATCGTCCGGCACTGCTCGCGACCGTCGCCGGGCCAGCCGAAGACGACCTTGCGGAACTCCGGCGCAGCCGCGTTGTACATGTGCACGGTGGCGTTCTTCGCACCGACCAGCGACTGGACGGTGCGTTCGATCAGCTCTTCGCGCGCCTGCGTCAGCACCGAGATGCGGACGTCGTCGGGGATGCGGTCGGCCTCGATGAGGTCACGGATGAAGTCGAACTCGGTCTGGCTGGCCGCCGGGAAGCCGACCTCGATCTCCTTGTAGCCCATCTTCACCAGGAGGTCGAACATGCGGCGCTTGCGGGCCGGGGTCATCGGGTCGATCAGGGCCTGGTTGCCGTCGCGGAGATCGGTGGTCAGCCAGCGCGGGGCCGCGTCGAGACGGGCGTCGGGCCAGGTGCGATCGGGCAGGGAGATGGGATTGCGCCGATGGAACGGCACGTAGCGGCCGAACGGCATCGGGCTGGGCTGCTGGGTGTTCGCACGGCTTCCCGTGACGGGACGCGCGGGCGGGGGCGTGCTCGGCGTGTGGCCGGCACGGCTGGCGGGGGTCTGGCTGGACATCTGGCGCTCCTGGGGGATGTTCGAACTGGATGCGCCGGGCATGGAAAAGCCTCCGCGATGGGGGTTCCCGGCTTCTCAGCTATCCCCAACGCGGCAGCCAAGGAGGAGACGCCGCATCGCCATGATGCCCAGACGCTACTCCCGCAGCGCAGACCGCGACAACCTGGCTGGTGGACGGTGGCCACCACCCCGCGCGGATGGGTGCGGACAAAACCCGTGGCGATAGGGGCCCGGCAGGCTGATCATCGTCGCATGAGCAGCGTTGCCCTGGATCCGGCCGGCTGGCCCGGCACCCTTCCACCCGTGAGCGTTCTCGGCACGTCCGAGCTGACCGACACCGACCTCGGCTATCTCCATGCCCTGCACGAGGCCGACCGGCACACCTACGAGTTCGTGGCCGGCCCGACCGTGCCGCAGGTACTGCGCGCCGTCATCGAGTACGGCTGGGACGGCGAGGCGCCGGTCACCTACGTCGTCCGCGCCGGTGCGCACGCCGATCCCGGCATGGACCCCGACACGATCGTCGCCGCCATGCAGGTCTGGTACTCGAACTACGACAACCTGACGAACGCCTACATCGAGCCGGTGGTGCTCCCGTCGTGGCGACGCCGCGGCATCGGGAGCGCGCTCGTCGCGCTCGGCGAGGCGTGGGCGCGGAACAACGGACGACTCTGGCTGCTCTCCGGCACCCGCGAAGGCGCCGTCGCGAACGAGGAGTTCGCAGAGAAGCGCGGCTATCGCGGCGTGCTCCGCGAGGTCATGCGCCGCCAGGTCCTGGCCGACGTGGACCGTGACGTCGTGGCCCGCGAGCTGGCCGCAGCACGCGAGGCCGCCGTCGACTACGAGGTCATCCGCGCGACCGGGCGCCTGAGCGACGAGCTCATCGTCGGCCTCATCGAGGTGGAGCTGGCCATGAACGACGCGCCTCGCGACGACTCGGCCTGGGAGGACGAGATCCCTTCGGTCGAGCGCCTTCGCGCGAGTGAGCACGGGCAGGAGCTGCGCGGCTCGAAGCGCTACACGGTGATCACGCGCCGTCGGTCCGACGGCGTCGTGGCCGGTCAGACCACGATCAGCCTGCACCCCGACGCCCCCACGTACGGCCACCAGCAGATCACCGCGGTGGCCCGGGAGCACCGGGGGCGCCGGCTCGGGATGCTGCTCAAGGCCGAGATGCTCACCTGGCTCGCGGAGGCCGAGCCGCAGCTCGAGACGATCGAAACCGACAACGCGGGCTCGAACGACCACATGATCTCGATCAACGAGAAGCTGGGGTACCGGGTGACCGGGGCGGTCTGGGAGCGCCAGAAGAACCTCGGAGACTGATCGGTTCACCTTCTGTTCGGCCACAGGTCTGCCGCCGGCGTCAGTCGGTTCACGGATTCGACGCCACTTTGTAGTCACATTTCCGGTGGACGTGATGCGTGATCACGTGCCGCGAGGAGTGTGAACTGCGATGAAGCGAGTTTCTGTGGTGGCCGCGGTGGCTGCCGCGTTGCTGGTGACGACGGGGCTGACCGCCTGTTCGGGCAACGGCGCGTCGTCCGACCCGAAGACCCTCGACGTGTACGCGAACGGCGATGTCAACATCCAGGATCTGTGGCAGAACACCCTGATCCCCGGCTTCGAGAAGGCCAACCCGGGCACGAAGGTCTCGTTGCAGTTCGACCTGCACGACGCGAATTCCCAGCAGGTGCTGGCGAAGCTCGCGGCTGCGACCAAGCAGAAGAAGGATCCGGGACTCGACCTCGTCGAGGGGATGGCGCAGCAGGCCGGTGACGCCGGTCTGCTGGCCGACCCGGCCACGGCCGTCCCGAACCTCGCCCAGGTGGACGCGAAGGTGGTCGCGTCCGGAGGCAAGGACGCGATCCCGTACCGCGGCTCATCGGTGCTGCTGGCGTACAACAGCACGAAGATCTCGAGCCCGCCGAAGACCCTCGAGGAACTCCTCGCCTGGATCAAGGCGAACCCCGGCAAGTTCACCTACAACTCACCCGACACCGGTGGGTCCGGCGGCGCGTTCGTCGCGACCGTGCTGGACAAGTACGTACCGACCGCGGACCGCGCCGAGATGACAACCGGCTATCACCAGGACCTCGAGAAGGACTGGGACCCGGGCTGGCAGACACTCAAGGGCCTGAACCCCTACGTGTTCCAGAAGAGCGTCTACCCGAACGGCAACCAGGGTGTGCTCGACCTGCTCAGCAGCGGACAGATCGAGATGGCACCGGTCTGGTCCGACCAGTTCATCACCGGCCAGAAGACCGGCTCGATCCCGGCCGAAGTGAAGGTCGCGCAGATCACCGACCCCTCGTTCACCGGCGGGGCCACCGAGATCGGGGTGACGTCGGCGTCGAAGAAGCAGGCACTCGCGTTCGCGTTCGCCAACTGGATCCTCGAACCGACCCAGCAGGCGGCGATCGCGGACAAGATCGCCGGCTACCCGGCCATCTCGCTCGACAAGATGACGCCCGCCGTGAAGAGCCAGTTCAAGAACGCCCAGCCGGACAACCTGCGGCCCGGCTACAACTCCGACCACGGCAACGACATCAATGCCCAATGGGCGGAGAAGGTCCCGGGAAGCTGACGGACGTGATGTCGAACCAGTGCCGAGAGAGCAGCGGCCGATGAAACGGCAACGGCTCACCGGGCTGCTGATGGCGAGTCCGCCGATCCTGCTGGTGGCCGTCTTCATCGGTTTCCCGATCGTCATCGCGGTCGCCTACAGCCTCGGTAATACCGGCGGGCTGAACGAGACCATCGCCTCGATCGCCGGCGGCCAGCACGTCGCCGAGCACTGGTGGAAGCCGACCCTCGGTGCCTACCGGGACGTCTTCGCCAGTGGCGCATTCCGGCGTGACCTGCTGATGACGGTGGGGGTGACCCTGCTGTCGACAGGCATCGTCGTGGCGATGGCGTGGGTCATCGCGCTGTACGTCCGGGTCTCGCACAACTGGCTGGCGCGGTTGCTCTCGGCCCTGGCGGTCGTGCCCATGTTCATCCCGGTCGTCATTGCCTCGTGGGCGATTCTCACGTTCTACGCCTCGGACGGGTTCATCCGTTCGATCGCCGAGAAAGTCGGCGTGACGGCGCCGGTGTGGGGATACACGGTGACGTGCGTGGTGATCGGGCTGGTGTGGACGAACCTCCCGTTGGCCACGCTGATGATCGTCTCCGGCGTGCAGAGCGTTCCGGACGCGTTGATCGAGGCGGCCAACGACGCCGGTGCTTCGTTCGCCCGGACGGTCCGGTCCGTGATCGCCCCGATGGCGATGGTGCCGACGGTCATCGCGGCGACCTTCACCGCGATCGGCACGCTCGGCGCGTTCACCGTGCCGTACTTCACCGGTCCGAACGTTCCCAAGATGCTCGGAGTCGACATGTCCACCTACTTCGTCGCGTTCAACCGCCCGCAGCAGTCGGTGGCCATGGCGGTCGTCGTCTTCGTGATCGCCTCGGGCTTCGGCGCCTTCTACGTCTGGGCGAACTTCCGTTCCGCCCAGGCCTCCGGGAGGGCCTGATGGCCGCTGTCGAGGCGCCCCGCGCAGCCGCACCCGACCGGACCGGCAACGGCAACGGCAGCAGCGTCACGGTGAGCAGGACAGTACGGGTCGCGCTGACCGTCGTCCTCGTCGGCGCGCTCGCGATGTTCATCCTCGGACCCCTGCTCTGGTTGGGCATTCGTGCCTTCGCCACCCGCTGGACCTATCCGAACCTGACCCCCGACGGCTGGACGCTGCACTGGTGGTCGGAGGTGCTCTCCGATGACAAGCTCTCCAGTGCGATCGGACTGAGCCTGGCGTTCGCCGCGACCACCCTCGTCGTATCGGCACTGATCTGTCTGCCGGCCGCCTATGCCTTTGCCCGCTTCGACTTCCCCGGCCGGCGCATCCTCCTGATCGGGCTGTTCGCCACCAACGCGTTCCCCAAGATGGGGTTGTTCGTCGCGCTGGCCGCGTTGTTCTACGCGTTCAACCTGATGACGACGTTCACCGGCGTGGTGATCGTTCACGTGCTCGGCACGGTGGTGTTCATGACCTGGATCCCGGCGGCGGCGTTCGCCTCCGTGCCCAGGAGCCTCGGGGAGGCCGCGCAGGATTCCGGTGCCGGCAAGCTCCGGGTCTTTCTGTCGGTCACGCTGCCGATGGCCCTGCCCGGCATCCTCGTCGCGATGATCATGTCGTTCCTCGCCTCGTTCGACGAGGCGCAGGGCACCTACCTGGTCGGAGCGCCGGCGTTCTACACGATGCCCACCGAGATGTACTCGCTGGTGCTCAACTATCCGAAGCAGGTGGCCGCGGTCTTTTCGATCCTGTTGTCCGTCCCGTCGGTCGTCCTGCTGTTGCTGGTGCGCAAGCACGTCATGGGCGGCCAGCTCGCCGAAGGGTTCCAGATCCGATGACAGACACCCGCATACGTGCCCGTCAGACCGCGACCGATCCGGCCTCGGTCGCAGCCGAGGTCGCCGCGAACGCCGGTGGCCTCGACCTTGCCGGCATCAGAAAAGTCCTCGGCGGCCGGACAATCGTGGACAACCTCGACCTCACAGTCGGACGTGGCGAGCTGGTCTGCCTGCTCGGACCCTCGGGGTGCGGCAAGACGACAACACTGCGCATGATCGCCGGGTTCATCGAGCCCGACGCCGGCACCGTCTCGATCGCCGACAACGACGTCACCCGGCTCCGCCCCGAACGCCGGCCGACCGCAATGGTGTTCCAGAGCTACGCATTGTGGCCGCACATGAACGTGTTCGACAACGTCGCGTTCGGCCTCAAGCTGCGCAAGCTGGGAAAGTCCGAGATCGCCCAGCGGGTGGACGCGATGCTCGAACTCGTGAACCTCACCCACCACGCCCGGAGCCGGCCGGCCCGGATCTCTGGAGGTGAGCAGCAGCGGGTCGCGCTGGCACGCGCACTCGTGCAACGTCCGTCCGTCCTGCTGCTGGACGAGCCCCTGAGCAACCTCGACGCGAAGCTGCGGGTGCGGGTCCGCGAGGACATCCGCGAGATCCAGCAGCAGCTGGGCATCACCACCGTCTTCGTCACCCACGACCAGGACGAGGCGCTGTCGATCTCGGACCGGGTGGCAGTCATGAACGGCGGACGGATCGAGCAGTACAGCTCACCCGAGGAGCTCTACCGCAACCCGGCCACGCTGTTCGTCGGCAGTTTCGTCGGCAGCATGAACTCCTTCCCCGGCCGGGTCGAGACCATCGGCTCCGGATACGGCGTCGTCATCGGGGACTCCGGTCTGCCGATCCCGGTCGACGAGGTGTCCTCGCCGGTCACGGACGCGCGCACCACCGTCGCGGTCCGGCCTGAGGACGTGGTCGTCATCCCAGCGGGAGGCAGCGCGGACACGAGCACGCCGGGCACGGTCGAGCGTTCGATCCCCCGCGGCCACTTCGCCGAACTCGTCCTCGGGCTCGGTGGAGGTCTCACGATGCGCGCGTTCGCCGACAAGGCCTTGGAGCCGGGGTCCGAGGTCGGGATACGGTGGCGTCGTGCCCTTGTCTACAACGGCGACACGCTCGCCGTCGACGCGACGACCCGCCCTGTCGCCGATGCCGCGCCCCGTCGATGAGTAACGGCCGAACGCGGCTCGGGCGGGCCGATCGTCCGGTGGCGGTCGCGCATCGCGGCGAGCCGGTCGGGCACCGCGAGAACACGCTGCCCGCCCTGGCTGCGGCGCTGCGTGCCGGAGCCGACGTGATCGAGATCGACGTCAAGGTGACCGCCGACGGCGCTGTCGTCCTGCTGCACGACGACACGCTCGACCGGCTGTGGGACCGGTCCGGCGACATCACTGAGCTCACCTACACACAGCTGCGCGCCGTCAGCTCCCCCGACGGCGGCATCCCCACGCTGCTTGAAGCCTTGGCGCTCGTCAGCGGCACCGGGGCGGCGCTGCTCGTCGACATGGACTCCCCCGCCTGGGCACTGCCCAGCCGTGCGGTGGTGAAAGCCGCGACCGACGACGGCTGGCTCGAACCCGACGAGGTGCTGTGGTGCGGCCGGCCGGCCGCACTCGACGTCATCCGTGACGCCGACCCGGGTGCCCGCATCGTGCTGTCGTGGGACGCCGGGACGCGTGGTGGCGCCCTGCCCGACGACGAGGTGGTCGAGCGGCTGCGGCCCGAGGCATTCAACCCGCACTGGCCGATGATGACGGCCGACACGGTCGCCTGGGCACGCGAACGACGGCTCGCCGCGACGTGCTGGACGGTCGACGACCACGACCTCATGCGCGATCTGCTGGCCCTCGGCGTCGACGCCATGACCAGCAACCACATCAGCAAGCTGAGAAAGGTGATCGACGAGCATGCACGATGACCTGCCTGGGCTCGATGTCGACGACGCTCTCGACGTCGCACGTGCAGCAGCACAGCTCGCGATCGGGATCCTCTCCACCACTCCCCTGGGCAGCATCGAGACGAAGACAAACGCCGCCGACGTCGTGACCGACGTGGACACCGCCACCGAGCGCGCCGTCCGTGCGCTGATCGCGGATCGGCTGCCGAGCCACGTGGTCGTCGGCGAGGAGTACGGCGGAACGGCCGTCGACGGGCCGACCTGGTACTGCGATCCGGTGGACGGGACGACGAACCTGGCGGCCGGTCTGCCGTGGACGTCGTTCTCGCTTTCTCTTACCCTGCACGGGAAACCGGTGCTCGGTGTGGTGGCCGACCCGTGGCGCAACGAGGTGCTCGAGGCGGTCGTCGGTCGAGGTGCCCGGCGCAACGGCGAGCCGCTCCCCCGGGCCGGCGGCGGCAAGCTGGCCGGCGGTGTGGTACTGACCGAGTGGGCCAGGCACGTGCCCTGGCCGGGGATGCTCACATTCCTGGCAGGCTTGGCTGATCGGCTCTGCACCTCGCGGATCATGGGGAGCTCGACACTCACGCTGGCCCATGTCGCAGCCGGGCGCGCCGTTGGCGCCGTCGTCGGCACGTTCCAGCCCGAGGATCACCTGGCCGCGGCAATCCTCGCCGACGAAGCGGGCTACGCCGTCTGGGACGAGAACGGCGACCAGCAGCCGTTCCCCCGGGCCGGCGGCCTGATGATCGCCCGCCCTGCGGTGGCGACCGAGCTGTTCACGCTCTGGCAGGAGTCCCGCGCGAACGAAGCCGACCACACCCCACGGCCCTAATCGACCACCGGGCCCGCTCAGCCCGGATCCACGGGTGAAATGGGCGCGGGAGCGGGTCGTGACACGCGAATGCC
>DAIQRJ010000042.1:0-35539 GCA_036786375.1 Actinopolymorphaceae bacterium | reverse complement strand
CGCCACCCGCGCTCTCAGACACCCAAGAAACCAGCCTTGTTCAGCAGTCTCCTAGCAGAGTGCGGCCCGGGACGAGACCAAAGCAGGGACTACGACCACCGAGACCGTGCGCTACGTATACGTGGACGAGGCTCCGATCGCCCTCGATCTCACCCTGGCGCTGATACGAGCCGACGAGCTGGATCGCGCGGCCGCGGCATTCCCGGGCGGCCCCGCAACGGCCGAGGCGGCAACGACCCGAAAGACCGCCGCGGAACGCATGCGCACACTCGCGGCAGCGACCGACCCCGGGCTGATGGCCGACCGCTACCAGCTGCCCGACCACGCGTTCGACATCAACCGGCGTCTCGGCGACCTTCTCGCCGACAGCGCAGACCTCCGCGATCAACCGGCAGTCGACATGGCCGACGGTGACCGGCTCGCCCGCTTGTCACGTGTCCCCATGGTCGTTCCGGTCCTCCTCGTCGGGATCTTCATCGGCGTTCACGCCCTCGGCCACGAGCGGCAACGCAGGGCCGCGAGCCATCACGCCGGCGAGCAAGACGTCGGGCTGATCCCGCAGCCATGGTCCGAGCCTGCGCGAGTACGCCTCGTCTTGTCGACCGCCCTCGTCGCGTGGGTGCTTCTCACGGTGCTCACGGCGTTGCAGCTCAGCCTGTCGTCGGCGGCCGCGCGCGCAGACGCATCCGCTTCTCGCCTCGCGACGTCGGTGACCGCGACGGTTCTCGCCAGTCAGTTGCGGGCGAGCTTGACCGCAGACGCCGTGCGGACCGGGATCGACCTGTCGATGTCGGGCCTTGCGCGGCAGTTCGTCGCCGTCACCGCCGACGACCCACGGCAGGAAGCCATCGGGGTCGCCGACACGCGATCAGCGACGACGTGGGCGGACGTCGCCGCCGGCATGACCGCGAACCCGTCGGCCTCGGACCGGCTCGACGCCATCAGTGTGGCGATGATCGGGTCCCAGAACGCCGACTGGGAGGTCATCCTCAGGGCGCAGAACGATGCAGCCCGGACGGCTGCGACCAACGGCTCGGCTGCGAATCTCGCCGGTTTGGGCCTGCTCCTCGCAGCCTTGTCCGCCACCACGGCATCGGCTGCGAAGGTCCGGCGTCGTCCCCGTCGGCCGGCGATTCAGGTAGCCCTCACTTTCCTGGTCGCGGCCGTCGTTGCGGGGGTGAGCGCGATCGCAGTCGCGTTGTGAGTCGTCCGCCCGCACGCATGGCAGGCGTTGGTTAGGGTCGAGGCAACCCGACTAGAGGATGCCGACGTGAGCGACGTGACCGTGATCGACACCGACGACAGGCGGATCGTCCGCCGCGCCGTCGTGCACGCACCGGTCGCCGATGTCTTCGCCCTGGTTGCCGATCCGCACCGGCACCACGAGATCGACGGTTCGGGAACCGTGCAGGACCAGATCGTCGGGCCGCACGAGCTCGAGGTCGGCAGCAGGTTTTCCGTCGGCATGAGGCAGACCGGTGTGCCGTACACGATCACCAGCACGGTGACGGTATACGAGGAGGATCGGCTGCTGGAGTGGAGACATCCGTTCGGCCACCGGTGGCGCTGGGAGTTCGAGCAGGTCGGCCCGGCGTCGACGCGCATCACCGAGACGTGGGACCCCACCCGCACGCCGTTCCCGCTCTGGCTGGTCTTCAGGGCGTCGAGGATGTCCCGGAAGAACGCGCAAGGGATCAGCAGAACCCTGCAGGGCTTGCAGGAACGCTTCGCCTGACGCGATCCGCGATGCTCAGATGAGTCCGAAGGCCGCCGACTCCGCATCGCTCATCAACCTCGACCGGATGAGGAAGCGCACGCCTTCAGGCGCCTCCACCGAGAAGCCGCTCCCCCGTCCCGGCACGACGTCGACCGTCAGGTGGGTGTGCTTCCAGTACTCGTACTGGTTGACCGACATCCAGAACGGCACATCGGCAGGGAGCCCATCGACGTGCAGGTCGCCGAGGTGGATGTCGGCGTCGCCGGTGAGGAATTCCCCGTCCGGGTAGCACATCGGCGACGAGCCGTCGCAGCAGCCGCCGGACTGGTGGAACATCAACGGGCCATGGATGACGGTGAGGCGGCGGAGCAGGTCCGCCGCCTCAGTCGTCAGGTCCACCCGTTCGAGCGCGGGTGAGTCGGTCATCGGCTCAGAAGAACCCGAGCTTGTTGGGCGAGTAGGACACCAGCAGGTTCTTCGTCTGCTGATAGTGGTCGAGCATCATCTTGTGGTTCTCGCGTCCGATGCCCGACGCCTTGTACCCGCCGAATGCCGCGCCAGCCGGGTACGCGTGGTAGCAGTTCGTCCACACGCGACCGGCCTGGATTCCTCGACCCATCCGGTATGCGCGGGCCCCGTCACGAGTCCACACTCCGGCTCCGAGCCCGTAAAGCGTGTCGTTCGCCGTCTTGAGCGCGTCCGCCTCGTCGTCGAACCGGGTCACCGAGACGACCGGCCCGAAGATCTCCTCCTGGAAGATGCGCATCGAGTTCTGACCCTCGAAGATCGTCGGCTGGACGTAGTACCCACCGGCGAGGTCGCCGTCCATCTCGGCACGGGCACCGCCGGTGAGAACCTTCGCACCTTCCTGACGGCCGATGTCGAGGTAGGACATGATCTTCTCGAGCTGGTCGTTGGAGGCCTGCGCACCGATCATCGTCGCCGTGTCGAGCGGGTTGCCCTGGATGATCTTCTCGGTCCGGGCGACCGCGTCGGCCAGGAACCTGTCGTAGATCGAGCTCTGGATCAACGCACGCGACGGGCAGGTGCAGACCTCGCCCTGGTTCAGCGCGAAGAGGGTGAACCCCTCCAATGCCTTGTCGTAGAAGGCGTCGTCGGCACTGGCCACGTCCTCGAAGAACACGTTCGGGCTCTTGCCGCCGAGCTCGAGGGACACCGGGATGATGTTCTGGCTGGCGTACTGCATGATCAGCCGGCCGGTCGTCGTCTCACCGGTGAAGGCGATCTTGGCGATCCGGCTCGACGACGCGAGCGGCTTGCCCGCCTCGACGCCGAAGCCGTTCACGATGTTGAGCACACCCGGCGGGATCAGATCGGCGATGAGCTCCATCAGCTTGAGGATCGACCACGGGGTCTGCTCGGCCGGCTTGAGTACGACGCAGTTGCCGGCGGCCAGTGCGGGCGCCAGCTTCCAGGTGGCCATCAGGATCGGGAAGTTCCACGGGATGATCTGGCCGACAACACCGAGCGGTTCGTGGAAGTGGTAGGCGACGGTCTCCTCGTCGAGTTGGCTCAGACTCCCTTCCTGGGCACGGATCGCCGAGGCGAAGTAGCGGAAGTGGTCGGCGGCCAGGGGCAGGTCGGCGGCCATGCACTCACGGATCGGCTTGCCGTTGTCCCAGCTCTCCGCGATCGCCAGCATCTCGAGGTTGTCCTCGATGCGGTCGGCGATCTTGTTCAGGATGCGCGCGCGCTCGGTCGGCGACGTGCGACCCCACGGGCCGGCGGCACCGTGCGCGGCGTCGAGCGCCAGGTCGATGTCGGCGCCGGTGCTGCGCGCGATCTCGGTGAACGACTGGCCGTTCACCGGTGACGGGTTCTCGAAATACCGACCGGTGGTGGGTGGAACCCAGTCACCACCGATGAAGTTGCCGTAGCGGCTTTCGACCGTGACGGGACTGTCGGATTGACCGGGGGCGGAAAAGACGGGCATCGCGTGATCTCCTTCGATCGGCGTCCTGCCGACGGCAGGACAGCGGCGAGGGCCCAGAGCTCGGGCCGTGCCCCCACGGTAGGAGCGGCAACGTTGCAAGGGCGCTGCACGCAGATAACAGCGGTCGCGCCCGGCCGAACAGTCAGCGCTGTCGCGCCACCGCGCCCAGGGACGACTCGAGACGGTCCGCCTCGGCCGCCGCGAGCGCTCGCAGCGGCGACGACTGCGGCAGCGCGACGGCCTGCCGACGCCACATCGCGATGTCGTCCGCACCCCACCGCGATCGCGTCCAGGCCACCATCAACTCGGGCAGGCCGGCCGCGAGAACCGCGGCGCGGAGCTCGGCCTGCAGCCGGTCCCGGCGCTCGACGACACCCGGCGCGTTCGATTGCGGGAGCAGCGGTCCGACATAGTGCCGCGCGGCGTCGCGGACACGTCCGGCAGCGAGCAGCGACCGGACGTCCTGCACGTCGGACTCGACGTCGACGATCAGGCGGTAGGGACGCGAATCGAGGACGTGCGCGCCCAGCAGCGAACGCAGTCGGGTCAGCTCGGCACGCACGGTCGAGGTAGGGGCGGCATTGTCGTCGGGGTAGACCTCGATGGCGAGCTGCTCGCCGGTGAGACCGGCCGGCTCGTCGGCGAGGACGGTGATGATCTCGCTGTGGCGTGGGCTCAGCCGCAACGCCTGGCCGGGCAGCCGCACCTCCGCGTCGAGGCGGCCCAACGCACGAATGCGGAGGACGGCGGCGGACGGCCGCGACGACACCCCTCCCGGCACCGCACCGAAGGTCGACAGCCCGCGGGGACGGCCCTCGACCGCGGTGATGCGGGCGAGCTCGGCTTCGGCCATCCGCGCGGCGGCCCGGACCATCCCGAGCGTCTGAGGTGACGCGACGTCCTCGCCGCCGGTGACGTCGACGATGCCGAGGATGGCCCCGGTCTCCGGGTCGTGAATCGGTGCGGCCGTACAGCTCCACAGCCGCACGGGCCGGACGAAGTGCTCGGCCGCACGGATCTGGACCGCCTGGTCGAGCCGCAGCGCGGTACCGGGAGCGTTCGTCCCGGCGTGCCCTTCGTCCCACATCGCGCCCTCGACGAAGTGGATGGACTCGACTCGGCGCAGCACCCCCGGCTGGCCGCACACCCAGAGCAGCTGGCCTGCGGCGTCGCCGATCGCCATCACGCATTCACAGTCCTCGGCCACCCGCCCCAAGACGTCGTGGAGGAGGGGAAACACACGCGCGAGCCGGTGTTGCGCGCGGTAGGCGGAGACGTCGCGCGACCCGTACGGGACGGGTACCGATTCGGCGTCGGCGTCGACTCCCGCGGCGGCCGACCGCACCCAGGACTCGGCGACCAGCGAACGCACGTGATCAGGGGTCGTGCCGGACTCGAGGAATGTCGTCAGAGCACCCGCGTCGGTTCGGCGCTCGTGTGCTAGGTCATCCACGCCCTGAGTCTTGCTCAGGGGTGGTGGGAAGGCGATACCCGCGCGTCGTCCGCAACCGGGCAGGTCGGGCAGGCTCGATCACGCCCCCCGGTCGAACCTCAGGCGGGCAGGTTGTCGTTGGCCCAGGTAGTCAGTTCACGCATCGCCGGCAGTAACGCGTTGCCGGCGGCGGTGAGCTCGTACTCGACGGTGATCGGCGGTCCGTCGATGACCGTCCGCACCACCAGGCCTGCCTTGGCGAGTTCGCTGAGGCGCTCGGACAGGACCGAGTCGCTGATGCCGGCGACCGCTCGCCGGAGCTCGGAGAAACCGGCAGGTCCGGAGGTCAGGGTGGCCAGGATCACCCCGTTCCAGCGCTTGCCCAGGAAGCCGAAGGCACGGGCCAGTGCGCCGTCGCACGCCCGTGCCTCGTGTTCCACGTCACGTCCTTTGGCCATGGCCACAGCATAGCTGGGTGCTACGTTGATCACTGTCGCTAGTTTTTACGAAGCGACCTGCCGATACATAGTTCCCTCGAGAATGGGAGCCGCCATGACACAGCTCGCCGACCCGTCCCGCAACACCGCACTCCGCACGCTCGACGACGCCGGCCGGGCCGCGCTCTTCACCCAGGCGCGCACGGCGAACTCGTTCGCCGACACCCCCGTCAGCGATTCGGAACTCGCGGACATCTGGGAACTCGCGAAGTGGGCACCCACCTCGGCGAACATGCAGCCGCTGCGCGTCCTCTTCGTCCGCGGCGAGGCACGGGAGCGCGTGGTCACGCACATGAGCGAGGGGAACAAGGCCAAGACCGCGACGGCACCGGCGATTGCCGTCCTCGCGCTCGACGCCCGGTTCCACGAGCACATCCCGACGGTGCTTCCCTTCCGGCCGGAACTCGAGACCGTGTTCGAGGAGAACGAGGAGATGCGGCTCGACAGTGCGCGGTTCAACTCCGCACTCCTGTTCGTCGTTGCGATCGTCGTCTCCGCGCTCCTGGCCGGCGCGCTGCTGTTCTCCGGCAGGGGAAGCTCGCGCACGACCCGGCACAGATGAAGACCATGTCGGGTATGGGATTCCCCGAGGATCGGGTCTGGTTGCTGGTCACGGCGGAGATCGCCGGAGCCCTCGGACTCGTCGTCGGCCTGTTCTGGTGGCCGATCGGCGTGGCTGCCGCGATCGGAGTGGTCCTCTACTTCGTGGGTGCCGCCGGTGCGCACCTGCGCAAGCGCTACCCGGGTGCGGTCGCTCCGATCGTCGTGCTGGTCGTCGCCGTGGCGGCGCTCGTCCTGCGCCTGGTCACCACCTGATCGACAAGACTGTCGGCATGCTCGTAGCCGTCGTCTCCGACACCCACGCTCCGAGGCGGTGGACGTCGTGCCCGCCGGCGGTCGCAGCCCGCCTCGAGGGCGTCGACCTGATCCTGCATGCCGGCGACGTCTGTACTCCAGACGTCCTGGACGAGCTGTCGGCGTGGGCCCCGGTTCTTGCGGTGCGGGGCAACAACGACGGCGAGGACGTCGCCGCGTGGGGCGCACCCGACACGCTCGAGCTCGACCTCGACGGGATGCCGGCCGCGATGATCCACGACAGCGGCGCCGCGACCGGGCGGGCACAGCGGATGGCGCGGCTGTTCCCGGCGGCCGGGCTGGTGGTCTTCGGGCACTCGCACATCCCGTTGAGCGAGGTCCACGGGCGGCAACGACTGTTCAACCCGGGCTCGCCCACCGACCCGCGCCGGCAGCCGCACGGCACGATGGGCCTGCTGACCACTCGCGCTGGCGAGCTGCTCTCCGCCGAGATCGTGCCGGTGACCTGACGCCCTCGCGGTCACGTCGGTGTGTCGCAGGGGTGACGCCGCCGCGAGGTCGGTGCCGCGGCGTCAGCCGGGCACCCGGTCGGCCACCGGCAAGCGCAGCCGAAGCCCTGAGGCTTCGGCAACCCCGGAGTCGGTGTAGGCAGATACACCGGTCAGGTCTGCATGGGCGGCCTCGTAGCTGGTCCAGTCGATCGCGGCGGTCCACCGCTGAGCGAAGTCGAGCACCGACAGCAGGGTCTGGCCCTGCCCGGCACCGTTGCTCACGCCCACCCACCGAGCCCGTCGTCTAGCTGATCAGAAGTCAGCTGACACCCCAAGATCGGACAATGGGCAGGATCACGCCGATCGACTGGAAGGGCCGGACAGCCTGGCACTCAGCTCCACCACTGGTCGTCCCGGCGCTGCCGCTCGACGAGCAGACCAGCCATGGGTCCGTCCCGGCGCGGACTCCGCCGTAGATGCATACATGGCGTCAGACGCCATCGCGCGCGTAGTGGTTCGGGATGGCGAGCTATAGCTCGGCGCTGGCGCAATGGCGGTCAAGAATGGCGGTTGGGCAGCGGTCGAGACCAGCAGACGCCACTCCCGAATGACTCCGGAAACGGCCTCTAACCTGCACCTTCGTATCTGTCGGGCTGGCAGGATCTTAACCTGCGATCCCCTGACCCCACCCAGATCGGGGGCGGGTCGTTCTGAGCGTGGCTGGCCGTGCGTAGACGTCCAAATCCGTCCGGTCCTTTGCATGTCTTGCTAGCTTTCAGCGCGATTTGAGCGCTCAGGCCCGACACTTGTCGGGGAGGGGACTCCCATCACATTGAATCCTGCCCGAGAGGTCCCGCTATGAAGACTTTCACCATGCCTGGCACCGACTTGACCGTGCCCAACGTGACGCTCGGCCTGATGCGCATCCGCGAGATGTCCGACCACGACGTGCAGCGGCTGGTGCGGACGGCGCGCGAGGCCGGGATCACGTTCTTCGACCATGCCGACGTGTACGGCGGCGACCACGGCTGCGAGCGGCGGTTCGCCGAAGCGCTGCAGCTGACGCCGTCCGAGCGTGCCGAGATCGTCCTGCAGACGAAGGCCGGCATCGTGCCCAGCGACGGTGGCGCGTACTTCGACTACTCCTACGAGCACATCGTCGAAGCGGCCAACGGCTCACTCGCCGCCCTGAACACCGACTACATCGACATCCTGCTGCTGCACCGACCGGACGCTCTTGTCGAGCCCGAGGAAGTCGCCCGTGCCTTCGACGAACTCGCCGCCGCCGGCAAGGTCCGCGCATTCGGCGTGTCCAACCACACGCCCGGCCAGATCGACCTGCTGAAGAAGTACGTCACGCAGCCGATCGTCGCGAACCAGCTGCAGCTTTCCATCACCCACTCCCCGCTGATCGCCCAAGGCGTGTCCTCGAACATGCAGGGCGAGGATCAGTCGATCGACCGGGACCGCGGCATCCTGGACTACTGCCGCTTGCACGACATCACGATCCAGGCGTGGTCGCCGTTCCAGGGAGGCTTCTTTGACGGGGTCTTCCTGGACTCCCCCAAATACCCCGAACTCAACGCCGTCCTCGACCGACTCGCCGCACAGTACGACGTGCCGCAGATCGCGATCGCGACTGCGTGGATCACCCGGCACCCGGCGCGCATGCAGGTCGTCCTCGGCACGACGAGCGCCGATCGCGTGGCCGGTGCCGCGCGGGGCTCGGACATCCCGCTCACGCGTGCCGAGTGGTACGAGTTGTTCCGCGCCGCCGGCCACATCGTCCCCTAGTGCGACGTATCAGCGTTCTCAGCGTCTTGGGCGCGATCGGAGCGCGATTCTTCGCCGCTGACCGTGGTCGACCCTGCTCCCGATGTGCGGGAGCAGGGGTTCTGACCTGCGTTTTCGTGCGCGTGGTGATTTGTCGGGCTGACAGGATTTGAACCTGCGACCCCCTGACCCCCAGTCAGGTGCGCTACCAAGCTGCGCCACAGCCCGAACTCCCGCAAGCGCCTTCCGGCCCGGCGAGCGGACGAAACCTTACCGCAGGCCCGACCTCGCTCTCGCATCGGCCGAACCTGCGCGGATCACTGCCGCGACCGCTTCTCCCGCACCTTCATCGTCACCTCGACGGGCGACCCGATGAAGCCGAACTCCTCACGCAGCTTGCGTTCGATGAACCGTCGGTACCCGGCCTCGAGGAACCCGGACGTGAACAGCACGAACTTCGGCGGGCTCGTGCTCGCCTGCGTGCCGAACATGATCTTCGGCTGCTTCCCGCCGCGCACCGGGTGCGGCGTCTCGGCCACCAGCCGACCCAGGAAGCTGTTCAGCTTGCCGGTCGTGACGCGGGTCGACCAGCTCGCGAGCGCGGTCTCGATCGCCGGCACCAGCTTATCGATCCCCCGCCCGGTGTAGGCGCTGATGTTGACCCGCTCGGCCCACTGCACCCGGACGAGCTGGCGGTCGACCTCGCGGTCGAGCCAGTGCCGACGGTCCTCGTCCGTCAGGTCCCACTTGTTGTAGGCGATCACCAGCGCGCGACCGGAGTCGGCGACGTTGCTGATGATCCGCAGGTCCTGCTCGGTCATCGGCTCGCTCGCGTCCAGCAGCACGACCGCCACCTCGGACCGGTCGATCGCGGCCTGGGTGCGCAGGCTGGCGTAGTACTCGTGCCCGCTCGCCTGCCCGACCCGGCGGCGGATACCCGCGGTGTCGACGAAACGCCAGGTCTTGCCGCCGAGCTCGATCAGCTCGTCGACCGGGTCGACGGTGGTACCGGCGACGGAGTCGACGACGACGCGTTCCTCGCCGGCGAGCCGGTTCAGCAGGCTCGACTTGCCCACATTCGGCTTACCCACCAGGGCGATCCTGTGCGGACCCTCGACGGGATCCGTCTCGGCGGGCGCGTCGGGCAGCACGGCCAGCAACGCGTCCAGCAGGTCACCAGACCCTCGACCGTGCATCGCCGACACCGGTAGCGGCTCCCCCAGCCCGAGCGACCACAGCGTCGACGAGTCGGTCTCGCCGCGGACGTCGTCGGCCTTGTTGGCGACCAGGATGATCGGCTTCTTCGAGCGGCGCAGCACCGAGGCGACGGCCTCGTCGATGTCGGTGGCTCCCACGGTCGCGTCGACGACGAACATCACCACGTCAGCCATCTCCATGCCGATCTCGGCCTGGGCGGCGATCCGGGCGGCGAAGCCCTTCGCGGCCGGGTCCCAGCCACCGGTGTCGACCAGCGTGAACGCCCGGCCGTTCCAGTTGGCGTCGTAGGTGACGCGGTCGCGGGTGACTCCGGGAAGGTCCTGCACGACCGCCTCACGGCGACCGATGATGCGGTTGACCAGCGTCGACTTGCCGACGTTGGGCCGCCCGACCACCGCCACCAGGGGCAGGGGTCCGGTGTCGTCCGAGCTCTTGATGTCCAGCTCGTCCATGTCTGTGTTCCTCTTCGCTTCGCTCTTCACTTCGCTCATTCGGTCACGTCCGGCAGGGCGATGCCCGTTCGCTCGATCGTGTCGTGCAGGTTGGTCCGCAGGGCGGCGGCGAGCCGCTCGGTCTCGTCGCCGACGAGGTCGCGCCTGCGCGGCCACGGCGTCTTCTCGAACACCAGCGGTTCACCGAAGCTGATCGCGACGTGCTGCCCGCGTGGCGGCAGCGCCTCGATCGTGCCGGTCAGCGACCGGGTACCCAGACACGCGACCGGGATGATCGGCGTGCCCGTGCACAGCGCCAGATAGGCGGCGCCGCGCTTGATCACCTCGAGGTCGCCGCGTCCGCGGCTGCCCTCCGGATAGATCGCGAGCGCACGTCCGGCCGAGAGCACCGCGAGCGACCGACGGACGGCTCGCATGTCGACCGCCGTGCGGTCCACCGGGATCTGGCCGACGGCGTTCAGCACGGCACGCAGCGGCCCCGAGAACAGCTCGTTCTTGACCAGCGCATGCACCGGGCGCGGCGCGAATGCGATGAGCACCGGCCCGTCGAGGATCGCCAGGTGGTTGGACGCCAGGATCACCGGGCCGGTGAGTGGCACGTGCTCACGCCCGTGCACCTCGACACGCCAGCGGCGGGCCAGGAACCGGCCGAGGCGGACGCCCGGCCACAGCCCGACGCCGGACGGTGGGCGATCGCCGAACCAGTACTCGTCGGGGCCGGGATCGGTCCTGCGGCGGAAGTCGGTCATGCGCGGGACCCGCTGCGCACGCGCTGGGCCAGGCCGGAGATCACGTCGACGACCTGATCGAGGTCGAGGCGGGTGGAGTCGACGTGCACAACGCCGTCGGCGGCCTCGTGGAACGACGACACGGTGGCGTCGTCCCGGTCGCGACGCAGGACCTGGTCGCGCAGCGCCGACTCGTCGACGGTGCCGCTGCCGAGCTGCGCGTCGCGGCGGGCCAGCCGGGCATCCTCACTGGCAGTCAGCAGAACCCGGACCTCGGCGTCGGGTGCGACCACGGTGGTGATGTCACGGCCTTCGGCGACGATGCCCGCGCCGTCGGTTCGCGCCTGCTCGATGACCGCTCGCTGGCGGGCGGTCAGCTCCGCACGGACGGCGAGGTTGGTCGCGATGGCGCTGACGTTCGCCGAGATCCTCGGCTCGCGGATCGCCTCGTCGACGTTGTGCTCCCCCACCGCGAAGGTGGCGGCGGTCGGGTCGGTGCCGATGCGGAGGTCGAGGTGGCGCACATGCTCGGCGACCGCGTCGACGTCGCTGAGCTCGATGCCGGCGGCCATCACACTCCACGTCGCCGCGCGGTACATCGCGCCGGTGTCGAGATAGCGCAGACGGAGTCGGGTCGCGACACCGCGTGACGCCGACGACTTGCCCGAACCGGACGGGCCGTCGATGGCGATCACCAGCGCAGCTGCTGGGGGTGGGGTGGTGGCACCGGCTGTCGACACAAAGAGTCAGATTACCCGCCACCCGGCGCCCGGCCCGACATCGAGCGGATCGGGCGGACGGTCGTAGCGGCAGGCTGATCGGTCGGGGGTCGGTCAGCTCAGTCGGCCACCGACCATCCGTGCCGGCTCAGTGCCGCCGTCAGCGCCGCCTCGGCCGAGGGGAGCACCGCCAGTTGCGCGTGACCCTGCAACGCCGCGACGTCGTGGTCGATGCGGATGTCCTCGATGTTCACGCCGGCCGCAGTGACGTCGGCGAACAGCTGCTGCAGCGCGCCTACCCGGTCGGGGATGACGACATCGACGGTCACGTAGGTCTCCGGATAGTGCCCGTGCTTGCCGGGCAGCCGGTTGACCCCCGCCAGGCCGGCGGACAGCCAGGCGGTCAGCTCGGGCTGTGGTTCGGCGGGCTGCGGTTCCGCGGTCTCGCTCGCCAAGCCCGGGCCGCCCGGGCCGCCCGGACCGCCCAGACCGCCCGGAGCGAGTCGGGTCAGGTCGTCGGCGACGGTCGTCAACGCGGCCGCCATCGCGCGGACCAGGGCCGCGACGGCGGCCGCGTTGGAGGACAGGATCTGCGTCCACATCTCGGGATCGCCGCCGGCGATCCGGGTGGTGTCGCGGACACCCTGCCCGGCGAGGGCGAGGTAGGACTCCGGCGCGCCGACGAGAAGGCCCGCGACAGTGGACGCGGCGACCTGCGGCAGATGCGAGACCAGCGCGACGGCCTGGTCGTGGTCGACGGTGTCGATCTGCACCGGCACCCCCCCGCACAGGTGGATCAGCTCGTCCACCAGCGCCAACGCCGGTGCGTCCGCCCCGGCATCGGTGACGACCGCCCACGCGCGGCCCTCGAACAACGTCCCGCGCGCGGCCAGCGGACCGGACCGTTCGCTGCCCGCCATCGGGTGCCCGGGCACGTAGCGGGTTCGCTGGACGGGATCGGTGAGGGCGGTGACGGCTGCGACGACCGGGCCCTTGACGCTGGCGAGGTCGGTGACGACGGCGTCCGGGAACTGCCCGAGCGCTTTCGCAACGACCTCACCGGCCACTGCGGGCGGCACACCGACGACGACCAGTTGCGGGTCGATCGATGTGTCGTCGGGACCGCTGGTCCAGTCACCGGCGCCGATCGACTCGGCCAGGCTGCCGTGCCGGTCGGTCGCGTCGGTGAGCCACACGCGCACGCCGTACCGGCGAAGCGCGAGGCCGACCGACGTCCCCATCAGCCCGGCGCCGACGATCAGGACGCGTTCGAGGTCAGACACCGCCGGACCCGTCATCTGCCGAGGGAGCCGAAGGTGCGGAGGCCGCCGCAGCGGCCAGGCTCGCCCAGCCGGCGCGTGAGTGCCAGTGCTTGTCCGCGGTGAGGTGGGCGACGACGGCGCGCTCCAGCGTCGTCCGTCGCGGCAGGTCTCCGACCGACGCGCCGGGCATCCGGAAGACGAAGTCGAGGACGGCACCGTCGCCGGGGCTCGGCGCACCCACGAGGTGCCACAGCCGCAGGAACCGGACCATGTTGGAGTCGGCCGGGAGGTAGTCGGCGAGCTGGTCGTCGAGCAGCCACGACGAGCACATCGCCGTCGTGTACGGCTCGTCGGGGTAGTAGCGCGCGAAGAACTCCTGCGCCCGGCCGAAGGACGCGGCCACCTCGGCCGGCAGCAGCGGGCCGGACTCCGGGATGTGGCAGTGCAGGCAGAAGTCACCGGCCTCGATCGGGCTGTCCGCGGCCCGGGCGTCGGCCGGGTCGACGGTGTAGCGGCCGCGGTTGAACTGGAGACGGCCGAAGTCGTAGAGCAGGCCGGTGAAGTGGCCGCGGAACCACCACTGGACGTGCAGGCCGCCGATGTCGAAGGTCCGCCGGAAGACCCTGAGGTGCCGGCCGAGGTCGCCGAGGACAGCGCTCGACTGCTTGTCCGGGATGCCGAGGCTCCGGTGGTAGGCGAGCACGTCATCGAGGGCGGCGAACAACGAGAAGACGAAGAAGTAGCGGTCGACGGCGGCTGCGTCAGGGCCGCGCGGGTCGAAGCGGGTGTCCCAGTTCGCGGTCCAGGTCGGGTCGAGCAGTCCCATCGCCCCGCGTACGTCGGCGACGATCTCCGACGCAGCCTGGACCCGGGCGTCGTCGGCCACGAAAGCCGCCCGCGCGGTCCGGAGCTCGTCCTGGTCGACCGGAAGGATCGCGCAGCGGACGACCGCCGCTTCGAGTGCGTCCGCCGACAGCCGAGCGCGGACGGTGTCGAGGTCGATCGCGGTGGTGTCGGCAGTCATCAGCGAGAGTTTCCCTTGGGACGGAAGCCCGGCTTGCGGGGCTGGGACGAACGGGGCTGGTCAGGGCGCGAACCGGACGATCGCGGGTTCGGTGAGCGCGGGTTCGACGAGCGTGACTGGTAGGAGTTCGGCTGGTCGGAGGAACGAGGAGCGCCCGAACGCGGAGCACCACCTGATCGAGGCGCACCACCGGAACGCGGAGCACCACCGGAACGCGGAGCACCGCCTGTGCGCGGTGCACCACCCGAACGCGGAGCGCTGTCACGACGCGGCGGGCCCGAGCGGGACGGGTACGAGTCGTCCGAGGAACGCGGTGCCCTCCCGGAACGCGGAGCACCCCCTGAACGCGGCGCGCTGTCGCGACGCGGCGGGCCGGAACGCGGCTGGTAGCCACCCGACTCGTCCGACGGTCGCGACGCACCGAAGCGCGGCGCGGCACCGGAGCGGGGTCCACCACCGGAGCGCGGCGCGCCGGAACGGGGCTGGTACCCACCCGGCTCGTCCGACGGCCTGGACGCACCGAAACGCGGCGCGGCACCGGACCGGGGCGGGCCCGAGCGCGGCTGGTACGAGCTGGACGCCCCGCGACGCGGGGCACCGGCACGGGAGTCGTCGCGCGCGCCGTCGCCACGAGGGAAAGATCCACGCGGCGTCGAACTGCCGCGCGAGGCCGCACCGCGGCTGTCGCCGAGGCGGGGATCCTCACGACGGGGTTCGCCTCGACGAGCGGCCGGCTTGCGTTCGGCCTTGCCTGCCGTGGGCTTCCGCAGCGGCGTGCGTGGCGTGACCGCCTTACGCGGACCACGAACCGACGTCCGCGGCTTCGGGTCTCCGGAGGCGGCGTCGAGCAGCGCGGCAATCTCGCGGTTGTCGAGCGGGCGCATCTTGCCAACACGCAGGTTGCCGAGGTGCAGCGGGCCGAACGCGGTCCGGGTCAGTGTCTCGACCGGGTTGCCGACGGCTTCGAGCATCCGCCGGACGACGTGTTTGCGTCCCTCGTGCACGACGATCTCGACCAGCGCCTTGCCGATGTTCTGCTGGAGCACCCGGAACGACTCGGCCTGAACGGGGCCGTCCTCGAGGTCGAAGCCTTCCTTCAACCGCCGGCCGGCATCGCGTGCCACCGGGGTCTTGACCTGGGCGACGTAGGTCTTGCTGACGCCGTAGGACGGATGCGCGAGCTTGTTCGCCAGCTCGCCGTCGTTGGTCAGCAGGATGAGTCCGTCGGTGTCGGTGTCGAGCCGGCCGACGTGGAACAGCCGGTCGGTGCGGCCGGCGAGCAGGTTGCCGATCGACTCGCGACCCTGGTCGTCGTCCATCGTGCTGACGACGCCGCGTGGCTTGTTCAGCATCATGTACGTCGAGCGGGTCGAGGTGACCACACGCTCGCCGTCGACCCGGACGAGGTCCTGGTCGGGGTCGACGCGCGCGCCCAGCGTCGTGACGACCTCGCCGTTCACGTCGACGCGGCCCTCGGTGATGAGCAGCTCACTGGCCCGACGGCTGGCGACACCGGCTCGGGCAAGCACCTTCTGCAGGCGCTCACCGTCGGGGTTGTGGGCGTCGCCGTCCTCGGATGACGCGTCATCGCTGTCGTGGCCGCTGTCGTCGTCGCCACGGTGGCCACGTGGTGACTCGCCCGCGTCGGCGCTGCCCTGCTCGCGGCGCCGGACCCGCTCGGGTTCGGCCGGTGCGAGCTCGTCCGCTTCGAGGTCGTGGGTCTCCAGCGTGAACGCGCCACCGTCGTCGAGCCCTGCGTCATCGACTGCGGGGTTGTCGCCTCGAGTGTTCTCAGGCGCGTCCTGCGCCCCGGCGGTGCCGTCGTCGTCGAATTCGTTGTGTGCGCTCACGCCAGGAGTCCTTCTTCTTCGTCGAATGTGCCGAGATCCGGCAGGTACGGTGCGATGTCGGGCAGTTGATCGAGCGAGTCGAGGCCCATCCGCTCGAGGAAGTACGGCGAGGTCCGGTAGAGCTGGGCGCCGGCCGGGCCGGGTACCCCGCTGGACTCGATGAGGCCCCGGGCGGTGAGCGTGCGGATGACGCCGTCGCAGTTGACCCCGCGGACTGCCGACACGCGTCCGCGCGACACCGGCTGCTTGTAGGCGATCACCGCGAGCGTCTCGAGCGCCGCCTGCGTGAGCCGCGCCTGCTGGCCGTCCAGCACGTAGCGCTCCACCACCGACGCATAGTCCGCACGGGAGTAGAACCGCCAGCCGGCGGCGGTCTCGCGGAGCTCGAACCCGCGTCCGTCGGCGGCGTAGTCAGAGGCCAGGGACGACAGCTCGGTCAGGACGGCGTGCACCGGCGCGTCGACCAACTCGGCCAGCAACTCGACCGCGGCTGGCTCGTCGACGACGACGAGAAGTGCCTCGAGGGCACCACGCAGTCGGTTCTCAGCCATCGTCGCCTCCTCGTTCGTCGTCCGGATCGGGCCCGGCATCAGATGATTGTCCCCCGGAATCGACCTCGGGTCCGTCGAACTCGTCGGTGACCGCCACCTCGCCGGATTCGGTGCCCGTCCAGCGGATCGTCAGGGTCCCCAGCGGGGTCTCCTGATCGAAGCCGACCGAGCCCGCCCGGAACAGTTCGAGCAACGCCAGGAACCGGGCGACAGTGGTCACGAGATCGGGTGAGTCGGCCGTCAGCTCGGCGAACGTCAGGTGCCCGGGGCCGCCGAGGCTGGCCCGCAGGCGATTGACGACGACGACGGCCTGGTCGCGGACGCTGACCGCCGGCGCGTGCAGGTGCTCGAGACCGACGACCGGCTCCGGCCGGGGTGCCATCGCCCGCGCCGCGAGCTCCGCGAACTGCTCGGGCGTCACCCGGATCAGCACGTCCGGCAGCAGCACGGCGAACCTCTCCTCGAGGGTGACCGACCGGCCGTAGCGCCGCGGTGCGGACGCCATCGCCTGCGCGAACGTCGCCGCCATCTGCTTGTAGGCGCGGTACTGCAGAAGCCGGGCGAAGAGCAGGTCGCGGGCCTCGAGCAGCACCAGGTCCTCCTCGTCCTCGACCTCACCCTGCGGCAGCAGCCGGGCGGCCTTGAGGTCGAGCAGAGTGGCGGCGATGAGCAGGAACTCGGTCGTCTCGTCGAGGTCATGCAGCGGCCCAAGCTCACGCAGGTGCCGGATGAAGTCGTCGGTGACGACCGAGAGCGCGACCTCGGTGACATCGAGCTTGTGCCGCGAGATCAGCTGGAGCAGAAGGTCGAACGGGCCGGAGAAGTTCGACAGTTCGACGTGGAAACCCGCGCTGCCGGAGCCGGCGGCAACCTCCGTGCCGCCAACGACGGTGCCGCCAACGTCGGTGCCAGCCGGCTCGGCCGTGTCGCTCGGGGCTCGGACAGCCGGCCCGTTCGAGCTCATGCCGTCGATGACCGCAGCAGGACTTCGACTGCGAGCGTGCGGTAGGACTGCGCCCCCGGCGAGGACGACGAGAAGGTGGTGATCGGCTCGCCGGCGACCGACGCGTCGGGGAACCGGACCGTGCGGGAGATGACCGAGTAGAACACCCGCTCGCCGAACGCGTCGACGACCCGGTCGAGCACCTCCCGCGCGTGCAGCGTCCGCGAGTCGAACATCGTGGCCAGGATGCCGATGATCTTCAGGTCGGGGTTGAGCCGGTCCTGCACCTTCCCGATGGTCTCAGTCAGCATGGCCACGCCGCGCAGCGCGAAGAACTCGCACTCGAGCGGGATGACAACGCCGTCGGAGGCGCTGAGCGCGTTCACGGTGAGCAGGCCGAGGGACGGCTGGCAGTCGATCAGCACGAAGTCGTAGTCCGGCAGGATCGGTGCGAGCGCACGCTTGAGGGTCATCTCCCGGGCGACCTCACCGACCAGGGCGACCTCGGCCGCGGACAGGTCGATGTTCGCCGGGACCAGGTCGAGGTTCTCCACGGCAGTCTTGACGACGATCTCGCGGATGTTGCGGTGCCGGTCCATCAGGACGTTGTAGACACTGGATTCGAGCTCGTGCGGGTTGATCCCGAGCCCGACAGCCAGCGAGCCCTGCGGGTCGAAGTCGACGAGCAGCACCTTGCGGCCCAGCTCGGCGAGGGCGGCGCCCAGGCTGATGGCGGTGGTCGTCTTGCCGACGCCACCCTTCTGGTTGCACAGCGAGATGACCATCGCGGGGCCGTGTGTCACCGGTGCCGGCGGTGGTGACAAGTCGGGCCACAGGCGTCCGGTCGGCCCGACCTGCGGGCCCGGATCGACCGGCGCCACGGGCTCGTCCGTCGGCGTGGGTCCTGAGGACACCGCGGCGTCCTGGGCCGGGACGGTGTCGGGAGTATCGGCCTCGGGCGCCGGCAACGGCTCGGCCTCGGGTGCGACGAGGGGATCACTCACAGGTCGGACTCTATCGTCCGGGCCGGTCGGGCGTGGTCATCCTCGCGGGCGGCCGGACGCGCAGTCCGTCCGCCGGCACCTCCGCGAGGACGTCGACAGCACGTCAGCGGAGTGCGCGCGGATGTGCCGACGCGTACACCTCACGCAGCTTCTCGACGGTGACCAGCGTGTAGATCTGGGTGGTGGTCACCGACGCGTGGCCGAGCAGCTCCTGCACGACCCGGACGTCGGCGCCGCCGTCGAGCAGATGGGTGGCGAACGAGTGCCGCAGCGTGTGCGGCGACACCCCGGTGGTGATCCCGGCCGCCGCCGCGGCGGCGCGGATGACCAGCCAGGCGCTCTGCCTCGACATGCGCACTCCGCGTGTGTTGAGGAAGACCGCGGCCGCCGATCGCACGCCGGCTGCGCCCTTGGCGGCGCGCTTCGCGGCGAGGAGCGGACGCGCGCGGACGAGGTAGGCGTCCAGCGCCGACCGCGCGTACGACCCGACCGGCACCGCACGCTCCTTGCCGCCCTTGCCGGCGAGTTTGACCCCGCCGGCTTCGAGATCGAGGTCGTCGACGTCGAGCCCGACCGCCTCGGAGATGCGCGCGCCGCTCCCGTACAGGAGCTCGAGCAGCGCACGGTCACGCAGGCCGATCGGGTCGTCGTTGCCGAGCGCGTCGAGCATCGCCGTGACCTGGTCTACCGGCAGCGCCTTCGGGAGCCGCTTCGGAAGACCCGGCGGCTTGATCTCGTGGGCCGGGTCGAGCGCCGTGATCCCCTCCCGCACCCAGAAGCCGTGCAGGCCGCGTACGGCGACCAGCGCCCGTGCCGCCGAGGATGCCGACAGCGGGGGCACGCCGCCGTGGGTCTCGCGCAGCGTAGTGACGAACTCGCCGACGTGTGCGGCGGTGACGTCGCTCGGCTCGGTCACGCCGTGCGCGTGCAGGAACTGCAGGTAGCGCTCGAGGTCGCGTCGATAGGCGAGCAGGGTGTTGGCGGCGAGCCCGCGTTCGACCAGCAGGTGGTCGAGGTAGGTCGCAGTGGCCGGCGCGATGGTCGGGCTCATGCCGTCAGTCAAACACCAGGTGACGGTCGTCCCGTGGTTCGACCCCGGGAGCGCTAGCGCAGGACGTCGGCCAGGCCCGTCGCCGACAGCCCGTGTGCCGCCGCGACCGGCTCGTAGGTCACGCTTCCGTCGTAGGTGTTCAGCCCGAGCGCGAGCGACGGGTCGTCGCGCAGCGCCTGCTTCCAGCCCTTACCGGCCAGCGCGACCGCGTACGGGAGCGTCACGTTCGTGAGCGCGTAGGTCGAGGTGTGCGGAACCGCCCCCGGCATGTTCGCGACGCAATAGAACATCGAGTCGTGCACGGGATACGTCGGGTCGTCGTGTGTCGTGGGGCGCGAGTCCTCGAAGCAGCCGCCCTGGTCGATCGAGATGTCGACCAGCACGCTGCCGGGCTTCATCCGTGACACCTGCTCGTTGCTGATCAGCTTCGGCGCCTTCGCGCCCGGCACCAGAACCGCCCCGATCACGAGGTCGGCGTCGCTGACCGCGTGCTCGATCTCGTAACTGTTGGACGCGATGGTCTTGCAGTGCCCTCGGTAGAGGTCGTCGACGGCCCGCAGCTTCGCGACGTTGCGGTCGAGCAGGAGGACGTCGGCCTGCATGCCGAGCGCGATCGCGGCCGCGTTCATCCCGGCCACGCCGGCGCCGATGACGACGACCTTGGCCGCGTGGACGCCGGGGACACCGCCGATCAGGACACCGCGTCCACCGTTGGCCCGCAGCAGTGTCTGCGCGCCGACCTGCGGCGCCAGCCGGCCGGCCACCTCGCTCATCGGGGCCAGCAGCGGCAGCGAGCGGTCCGGCAACTGCACGGTCTCGTAGGCGATGCCGGTGACACCCGCATCCAGCAGCGCGGTCGTGCACTCGAGGCCGGCAGCAAGGTGCAGGTAGGTGAACAGCACCTGGCCCCGGCGCATCCGGTGGAACTCCTCAGCCACCGGCTCCTTCACCTTGAGCACGAGATCGCCGGCCGCCCAGGTGTCGTCGGCCGAGCCGAGGATGGTGGCGCCGGCGGCGACGAAGGCTGAATCGGGGATGGACGAGCCGTCGCCGGCGGTCGTCTCGATGAACACCTCGTGCCCGGCGCGGGTCAATTCGTGCACTCCGGCAGGCGTGATGGCCACCCGGAATTCGTTGTTCTTGACCTCGCGGGGAACGGCGATTCTCATGCGGATCACTCTAGGTGCGGCAGATTCCTGTGGCCGCGAGTGCGCGCCATGACGTCACCTACGTCGGCCGGCCGCCAGCAGCTTGGCGCGGAACGTCCACGGATCGTCCGACGGTCGCAGGTCCGCCCAGCCGTTGCGGCGTGACGCCGCAGCCGCGAGCACGCCCATGATCATCACCGGGTTGTGCAGCCGGCCGGCCATGATGCCCGCGACGAGGTCGTCGATCGGCGCCCACGACACCTCCATGTGCGCTTCCTCGGCGTGCCCGACGTGGCGCTGCGCCGCCGGGACCTCCGACACTCCCCGCGCCAGGTAGATCCGAATCGCCTCGCTGGTCATCCCGGGCGAGCTGGTCGCGTCGACGAGCACGTGCCACGTCGTCGCTCGGACCGCGCCCTCCTCGAACAGCTCGCGCGCGGCCGCGTCCCGGTAATCCTCGTCCTCGACGTCGAGGATCCCGGCGACGGGCTCGACCATCCGGTGCCCGACCGGGTGCCGGTACTGGCTGACGACCAGCACCCGGTCGTCGTCGTCAAGACAGATGACGCCCACCGCACCCGGGTGCACGACGACGTCACGTCGCAGCGACTCCCCCGACGGCGACGTGATGGTGTCCGAGCGGATCGAGATCACCCGTCCCGACTCCCACACCGTCTCGCGGTCGGCGACCGGCCAGGACTCGGCGGCGTCGGCGACCTGGGTCGTGGCGTCGGTCACGAGGTGGCGCCGGCGACGACGCCGGCGGCGACGGTCACGTCGTCGTCGACGTCGGACGAGCGCTCCTCGACCGGCAGCTGCAGCTCGAGCTGACGGTTGACCGCGGCACCGATGAGGCCGGCGAAGAGGGGATGCGGACGGGTCGGGCGCGACTTGAGCTCCGGGTGGCCCTGGGTGGCGATGAAGTAGGGGTGCTGGTCCAGCGGGAGCTCGACGAACTCGACGAGCTCACCGTCCGGGCTGGTCCCGCTGATCCGCAGGCCGGCGGCCTCGAGATCGTCCCGGTAGACGTTGTTGACCTCGTATCGGTGGCGATGCCGCTCGGACACGTGGGTGGTGCCGTAGACCTTCGCGGCCAGGCTGCCCTCGGTGAGGACGGCCGGGTATGCGCCGAGACGCATCGTCCCGCCGAGGTCGCCGGCGCCGGCGACGATCTCGCGCTGTTCTGCCATCGTCGCGATCACCGGGTTCGGCGAGTTCGGGGTGAACTCCGACGAGTCTGCGTCGGCCAGGCCGAGCTCGGTGCGCGCGTACTCGATCACCATGCACTGCAGGCCGAGGCAGAGCCCGAGTGCCGGGATCTTGTTGGCCCGCGCGTACGTGAGCGCCGACAGCTTGCCCTCCAGGCCACGGATGCCGAACCCGCCGGGCACGCAGATCGCGTCGACCTCACGCAGCACCCGGGCCGCCTCGGCCGGGTTGGCGATCGAGTCGCTCGCGACCCACTTGATCCGCACCTTCGCGTTGTGGGCGAAGCCGCCGGCGCGCAGCGCCTCGGTGACCGACAGGTAGGCGTCGGGCAGGTCGACGTACTTGCCGACGAGGGCGACGGTGACGTCGTTCTCCGGGTGGTGGACGCGTTCGAGGAGCCGGTTCCAGCGGGTCCAGTCGACATCGCGGAACGGCAGGTTCAGGCGGCGCACGACGTAGGCGTCGAGGCCCTCGGAATGCAGCACCTTCGGGATGTCGTAGATCGACACGGCGTCCATCGCGTTCGCGACCGCCTCGACGTCGACGTCGCACATCAGCGAGATCTTGCGCTTGACGCTGTCGGGGATCTCGCGGTCGGAGCGGCAGACCAGCGCATCGGGCTGGATACCGACCTGGCGCAGCGCCGCGACCGAGTGCTGGGTCGGCTTGGTCTTGAGCTCGCCGGCCGGACCGATGTAGGGCACCAGCGAGACGTGCAGGAAGAAGACGTTGTCGCGCCCGGCGTCGTGGCGGACCTGGCGAGCGGCCTCGAGGAACGGCAGCGACTCGATGTCGCCGACGGTCCCGCCGACCTCGGTGATGACGACGTCGACGTCCTCGGTGGCCATTGCGCGGATGCGCTCTTTGATCTCGTTGGTGATGTGCGGGATGACCTGGACGGTGTCGCCGAGGTACTCACCGCGCCGCTCGCGGGCGATCACATGGGAGTACACCTGCCCGGTGGTGACGTTCGCGTCGCCGGAGAGGTTGCGGTCGAGGAACCGCTCGTAGTGGCCGACGTCGAGGTCGGTCTCGGCCCCGTCCTCGGTGACGAAGACCTCGCCGTGCTGGAACGGGTTCATCGTCCCGGGATCGACGTTGAGGTAGGGATCGAGCTTCTGCATGGTGACGCGGATGCCGCGCGCGGTCAGCAGGCTGCCCAGGCTCGAGGCGGTGAGGCCTTTTCCGAGGGAGGAGGCGACTCCACCCGTGACGAAGATGTGCTTTTTCGGCGATCGCTCCACGGGGTTTCAGGCTACCGGTCAATCGCCGGTTCGTCCTATTCCTCGTCCGATCCGGTCGCCGTGTCCGTCGTCGGCTCGGCGTCCGGCGCCGGTTTCACGACGGGTGGGCCGGCCAGCACGTCGGCGTAACACGACCACACGAACGCCGCCGTCTGCGCCTCGTCCGGCCACTCCGACGCCCGTGCCGGGCCGGCGTTGCGCAACCGGGCCGCGACGGCCGGGTCGGTGAGGACGGTCAGGATGCCGGTCGCGAGCGCGTCGGCGTCCCGGCTCTGGACGAGGATCCCCGCGTCGTCGACAAGGCCCGTCACCCCGCCGACGGCGGTCCCGACGAACGGCACACCGGCGCGCAGGGCCTCCTGAGCCACCAGTGACCGGGCCTCCCAGTCGCTGGAGGACACCGCGACGTCGGCCGACCCGAGGAGATCGGCCACGTCGTCGCGCTGCCCGAGCAGCCGGACCGGCAGATCGGCCGAGTCGACGCGCGCCCGGAGTTCGGCTTCGATCGGCCCGCCACCGGCAATGACCAGCGTCGGCGTCCGCGCGTCCGGATCGACGACGCGCCAGCGTGCGACCAGCTGTTGCCAGGCGTCCAGCAGCACGCCGAGGTTCTTCTGCGGGGCGAGCCGTGACACCGACAGCACCATCGGCCCGTCGATGCCGAGGAGCTGACGGACCTCGTCCCGGCTGCGCACCGGGTCTGGCAGGGGCGGCGCGGACACCTCGCACACGCGGGCGTCGCGCGCACCCAGCGCGACGGCGACGGCGACGAGATCGGCGGACGCACCCAGGCTGAGCCGGCTTCCGTGGGCGACCAGGCCCGCGATGCTGCGTCCGGCCACCCGGCTGGCGGCGGGTTCGAGCGGGGGGAGGTTGTGCCAGGTGGTGACGAGCCGCGCCCGGGCACGGCGGCGCATGAGGGCGACCGCTCGGCTGCCGGCATGGAACCCGTGCGCGTGCACGATGTCGGCCCCGTCCAGGAGCGCGCGCTGACGCCACCAGCGGCGTTCGACCGGGAGCAGCCGGACCCCACGGTCGCCGAGCGCGGCCAGCGCGGGTCGTTGCAGCGTCGCGGGCGGTGCCCACAGTGCGAGTTCCGCGCTCTCACCCGGTGAGTCGGGCCGATGTGCGGCGAGCAACGCCCGGCTCAACGACGCCACATGGGTGCCGATCCCGCCGGTGCTGTCACCGAGCACCATCACGATCCTCACGCGCCGTCCTCTCCCTCAGTCGTTCGGTCGGTCGTTCCGCTGACGCCCGACCGGCCCGGCCGTAGCACCGCCAGCACCCGGCGGGCGTCCGGACCGTCACCGGCGACCACGATCCCGCCGTAGACGGCGATCACGACGACGGCTATCACGATCGCGGCCAGGGTCGGTCCGACGAGACCCGTGGTGGCGCCGGGGAGTCCGCTCGACACCCGGGCCGACGCCCACCACCCCACCATTCCACCGGCCCCCGCTCCGACCACGCCGACAACCAGCGCGCGGACCAGACCGGCCACAGCGAGGCCGATGCTGCGGGGCCCGGCGGCCGCCGCGACAAGCGCGACAACCCCGCCGACCAGGAGGCCGGCCGAGAGCCCTCCGGCGAGCCCGACGACGACCCGGTCCGGTTGGGCGCGAGCCGCCAGTACGACCGCGACGACGACGGCGGACAGCCAGCCGGCGGCGTTGGTCACGGCGATCATCGAACTCCGGCGCTGCGCGGCGAAGATGCGCGTGCACAACGTGAGAACGCCGTAGCCCAGCAGGCCCGGCGCGATCGCGACGAGCGCGGCGGCCAACGCGGCCCGGGGACCCGCCGGCGCGACCCGGGTGAACATGGCGGCGACCGGCGTGGACGTCCCGACGAGCAACGCGGCGCCGGCACCGGCCGCGAGCAGTGACGTCCGCAACCCGGTGTCCACGAGTCGACGCAGGTCGGTGCCTGTCGATCGCTCGCTACCGGTCGACCGGTCGTCGACGGCAGCCGCCACGCGGGGGAACGCGCTGGTCGCGATCGGCGCGAGGAGGACCGCGAACGGCACCGAGAACACGGCGAACGCCCAGCTGAACAACGTGACCGTGCCGCTCTCGCCCTCGCGGTTGGCGATCCAGGTGAACGCCAGCATCGCGACCTGCTGGCTCGCCAGTCCGGCAATCCCCGCGAGAGCGAGCCGCCGGGCGACCCGGCCGAGGCCGTCGGGGAAGCGAAGCGACGGACGGATTGCGATGTTCGCATCGCGCAGCGCGCCGCGGACCGGGACGAGCACCGTCAACGCCAGGACGACGACACCGAGCGTCGTGCCACCGGCGAGGACGAGCAGGCCCGACGTCGGGATATGCGCTGCGAGATCGCCGGGCGCGCGGTCGGCGGCGCGTCCGGCCACGACGGCGAACGCGCCGTAGGAGACGATCACGACCGCGGTGGACGCGAGCGGGGCCGCGGCGGCGGCGGCGAACCGGTGATACGCCGCGAGGAGCGACGACGCCCACACCGCCAACCCGTACAGGATGATCTGCGGCGCGAAGAAGATCAGGAACGTCCGGGTCAGCCCGACCGTCTGGGTGCCGCAGCCCGGGTGCCTGCGCATCATCACGTCGGCGTACCAACCGGACACAGCCGCGGCGAGCACCGCGGCCGGGAGCAGCAGCACGAGCACCCAGCCGAGCAGCGCGCCGGCGGTGGCCTGCAGCGCCGCGGTGTCGCCGCGGCGGGCGGCACCGGCGACCAGCGGGACCATCGTCGCTGCCAGCATGCCGCCGGCGACGAGCTCGAACACGACGTTCGGCAACTGGTTCGCGGTCGTGTACGCGTCCCCGAGGCAGCCCGACCCGACGGTGCGCGCGAACACCAGCCACCGGGCGAACCCGGCCAGTCGCGAGAACAGCGTGATCACGCCGATGACGAGTGCGGCGCCGAGCAGCGAGCCGGTACGGCCCCGCAGCCGGCCGGTGATGCGGGAACCGGTCATGCCGGGGACGGCGGTCGCCCGGCCCGGTCGAGGCGTCGGAGCCAGGAGACGCGCTCGATCACCGACGAGAACGACACCCGCTCGCTCACCAGGGTCAGGCCGGTCACGACGGCGAGCCAGCCGACGACGACCGGACGCGGCGCGACCTCGACCAGCGCGAGTGCCACCGCGGCGCCGGCGCCGTTCGCGCCGCAATCGCCGAGCATCGTCGCCGCGGCGAGGTCGGCTGGTGCGGTCGAAGCCAGTGCGGCCAGGGCTCCACCGACCGGGCCGCCGGCTACCGCGATCGGCAGCCCGACCGCAGCGGTCGCCTTGGTGGCACGGCCCGGGCGAAGGTCGAGGAGGTTCACCAGGTTGGCGGTCCCGGCGACGACAGCGGCGTCCACGACCACGTCGAGGAGTCCGCGGACGGAGCGCAGGTCGGCGTCCGGGTCCAGCGCGGCGCCGGCGAGCGCAGCCATCCCGATACCGGCGACCTTCACCGCGCCGGTGGTGACCTCGCCGTTGCGCAGGCCGGCCAGGTGTCCGCGGAGCCCGCGCCGAGCCGAGGTGCCGAACAGGTCGTCGTAGAGGCCTACCGCGCCGACGACGCCGATCACCGCGGCATGCCGCGGCCGGCCGGCCGCCAGTGATCCGGCCAGCGTGCCGAGCACGGCCGCCGGGCCGCCGAACAGGCTGACGGGTGCGCCGGCGTAGTTCGTCCGCCACCAGCGGGGACGGTGGGCGCCGGCGGGAGCGGGCTGGTCCCCTGGAGTGGCCGCGCCGCCACCCGACCCGCCGGTGGACGCGTGCCCGCGCGTCCACTCGGAGGAGTCACCAGGCTCGGCCGGCTCAGCCGACTCAGATACGGGAGCCGGCAGGCGCTTACTCAGGACGCGGTAGACGATGCGGCTGACACCGGCACCGGCGACCGCGCTCAGAACGAACCTGGTGCCGGCCAAGCTCGGGTACGTCATCTGATCTCGACGCCGCTCAGGGCGTCGAGAGCTTCGGGGCGGCCGCGTCGACCTTGCCGACCATGCCGTACTGGCCGGTCTTCCCGTCGATCTGCTCGACCAGCGCGAAGATCGCGGACACCCGGCCGGCCGGCAGCTGTGCCTGGTCGACCGTCGAGATGACCTTCTTCGCGTCGCCGTCGCCACGAATGAGCGCGATCGTCCCGTTCTCGGCCGCAGCCTCGGGCGGTCCGGCGACGGTGGTGCCCTCGCAGCTGGCGTCGAGACCGAGCAGGAGACCCACCGCGGCAGTCGGGTCGACGCTGTCGAGGTCGGCCGGAGCAGGTGCGGGGCCGGCGATGACGACGACCACCGACGCACGCTCGAGCTTGTCCGGCGCCTTCACCAGTCCGGCGTCCTTGAACGCAGCCAGGATGGTCTGCGCAGTCGCGTCCTGACCGGCCCCGTTGCCCTTGCTCACCAGCGCACGGGCCAGCACGTACCCCGCCCGCTCGTAGCCGGTCGCGGTCGTCGGGATCTCGAGATCGGCCGTGCTCACCGAGCCCGCGCTCTGGGTGGCGACGCCGTCGACGAACTGTGCCTGCGTCGGGTCGAGGAACTTGCTCTGCACCTCGATCGTGCCGGTCACGGCGCCGCCGGCGTCGTTGACCAGCGTCGTGATCGCCTTGGTGTAGGCGCTGCTCGCGCCGGGCAGGGTGATGATCGCGACCTTGCGCTCGGTCAGCCGGCCCGAGACCAGCTGGGGCGAGATGGCGTCGGCGAACGAGTCCTGGTACTTGGTCTGGGCCTGGTCGGCGAGGATCTGCTTCTGCAGGGTGTCCTTGTCCTTCGACAGCTTCTCCGCGTTGATCCGCAGTTGCTCGTCGGCGGTGCCCTTCAGCGGACCGGCGCCCAGTGCCACGCCCACCGCGAGCGCCAGGAAGATGGCCGCGATCGTCGTCAGGAACTGTTTGAAGTCGATCACGTGAAGAGTCCTCGGATCCAGAAGATGAGATCGCGCCACTGCGACTGCAGGAATGTGAGCCAGGCCTGCCCGGCCGGCGTCGAGGCGAGCGCGACCAGGAAGGCGATGATGCCCACCAGGAGGACGACCACGACCTGCGTCGTGGAGATGCGGCTGCGGTAGAGGCGGCTGACGCCCTTCGCGTCGATCAGCTTGCCGCCGACGCGCAGCCGGGTGAGGAACGTCGACGCCATGCCGGCCCGGCCCTTGTCGAGGAACTCGACCAGCGCGGCGTGACTGCCGACGGCGACGATCAGGCTTGCGCCCTTGGAGTCGGCCAGCAGCATCGCGACGTCCTCGCTCGTGCCCGTGGCCGGGAAGGTGACGGCGTGCAGGCCGAGTCGCTCGAGCCGGTCCGCGCCGGGCGCACGGCCGTCGCGGTAGGCATGCACGACGAGTTCGGCGCCGCAGCGCAGCGTCGCGTCGGACACCGAGTCCATGTCCCCGACGATCAGGTCGGGCGTGTAGCCGTCCTCGAGCAGCGCGTCGGCGCCGCCGTCCACCCCGACGAGCATCGGCCGGTACTCGCGGATATAGGGCTTGAGCGCGCGCAGGTCCTCGCGGTAGTTGTAGCCGCGGACGACGATCAGCACGTGCTTCCCGTCGATGTCGGTGCGGATATCGGGCACCCCGACGCCGTCCAGGAGGAGGTCGCGCTCGCGGCGCAGGTACTCCATCGTGTTCGCCGCGAAGGCCTCGAGCTGGGTGGACAGCCCGGCGCGCGCGGACTCCATGGCGACCGCGACAGTCGTGGAGTTCTGCTCGATGCCCTCGGCGATGAGCTCCTCGCCGCGGAACAGGGACCTGCCGTCGACGCGGACGTGCTCGCCCTCGCGGAGCTTGCGGAAGACGTCCTGCCCGATGGCGTCGACGAGAGGGATCCCGGCGTCGGCGAGGATGCCGGGCCCGAGGTTGGGATACCGGCCCGAGATCGATGCCGCCGCGTTGACGACCGCGGCGACGTTCGCCGTCACGAGGGACTCCGCGGACACCCGGTCGAGGTCGACGTGGTCGATGACGGCGATGTCGCCGGAGCGCAGGCGCTTCGTCAGGTTCTTCGTACGACGGTCGAGCCGGACCACGCCGGACACGCCGGGGTGGTCGTCAGCGTGGCGTCGACGAAGGCTGGAGAGTCTCATTGCAGGGTTGATCCTGCCACGCCCCCGGTGCCCTGGCTCAGACCACGGGCCGGGTGTTGCGACCGGCGGCTCGGCGCGCCGTCCGACGTTTCGGCTCGATGACGTCGCTGGTCAGCGGCCCGGTCGGCGGGGCGACGGCGGAATCGAGGAGTTCACGGGCGTGGGCGCGCGAGACGGCCGAGGCTTCGTCGCCGGCCAGCATGCGGGCCAGCTCGGCGACCCGCTCGTCGTCGAGTACGCACCGGAGTCCGCTGCTCGTGATGGTGCCGTCGGAGTTCTTGGACACGACGTAGTGCCGGTCGGCGAAGGCCGCGACCTGCGCGAGGTGGGTGACGACGACGACCTGGCCGTGCTGGGCGAGCTGGGCCAGCCGACGGCCGACCTCGACCGCCGCCGATCCCCCGACGCCGGCGTCGACCTCGTCGAAGACGTAGGTCGGGATGTTCGAACCCGCTCCGAGGACGACGTGGCAGGCCAGCATCACCCGCGACAGCTCGCCGCCGGACGCGCCTCGGGTCAGCGGCCGCGCCGGTGCGCCGGGGTGCGGTGCGAGCAGCAGTTCGACGGTGTCGATGCCGTCCGGACCGAACGCCACCGGCCCCGGCTCGAGCTGGTCGGCGCCGATCCCGTCCACCACGGTCACCACGATCCCGTCCGCGTCGAGACGGGTGGCGACGGCGAACTCGACCCGCGCGTGCGGCATCGCGAGCTCGCGGAGCTCGGCGCCGGTGAGCTCCGCGAACACAGCGGCGCTGCGGACCCGCCCGTCGTGCAGGGTGGCGCCGAGCTCGGCGACCCGCGCCCGTAGACCGTCACGCTCGGCCGTCAGCACGATCAGCCGGTCGTCGCTGCCGTCGAGCTCGCCGACCCGGACGCCCGCGCGTCGCCCCCACTCGAGGACGGCGTCGATGTCGGCGCCGTAGCGTCGGGTCAGCGCGGCCAGCGCGGTACGTCGCTCGTCGATCGCGGCCAGCCGGGTCGGGTCGGTCTCGGTGTCGGCCACATAGGACGACAGATCGGCGGCGAGGTCGCCGGCCAGCATGGCCAGCTCGTCGAGCCGTTGGCCGAGCTCCGCCAGCCGGGCGTCGTGCCCCGCCATCGCCTGCACCGACTTGCGAGCCTGGCCGAGCAGCGCCAGCACGTCCGTCTCGACCGTGAGCGCGCCCTCGTCGCCGGACAGTGCGACGACGGCTGTGGCCGCGGCGGCCTGCAGGTCGTCCGCGTGCGCGAGCCTGGTGGCCTCGGCGGCGAGTGCGGCATCCTCCCCGTCCGCCGGCTCGACCTTCTCGATCTCGCCGAGCCCGAACATCAGCCGCTCGCGCTCGGCCGCCCGCTCGAGTGCGGCCGCGGTCAGCGTGCTCAGTTCGATGTCGGCGTCCCGGAGTTCCTGGTAGGCGAGCCGGTAGTCGTCGAGGGCGGCGCCGGTTGCGGGGTCGTGCAGGCGAGCGAACCGGTCGAGCGCGTCGAGCTGACGCGCGGGCCGCAGCAGCGCGATCTGGTCGGACTGGCTGTGCAGGTCGACGAGGTTCTCCCCGATCGAGGCCAGCACGCCGACCGGGACCGACGCTCCGCCCAGGTGGGCGCGCGAACGTCCGGCCGCGTTGACCGACCGGATGGCGATCAGCTCGTCGTCCTCGACGTCGGCGCCGGCGTCGGCCGCACGCTCCAGGACAGCCGACCCCGGTGCGAGCCGCCAACGGCCTTCGACCTGCAGCCGGTCGGCGCCCAGACGGATCGCACCGGGGTCGGCACGGGCCCCGAGCAGCAGCGAGAGTGCGGTGACGACCATCGTCTTGCCGGCGCCGGTCTCGCCGGTGACGACGGTGAGACCGGGTGCGAGCTCGAGGTCGGCCTCGTCGATGACGCCGAGCCCGCGGATGCGTAGCGCCTCCAGCATCACGATCTCCCTTCGCACCGAGCAGTGGGTCGGACACCGCACCGTCATCGGACGTCGTGCCGTCGTCACCGGCCGCGGTTCGAGCCTAGGTGCCGCCGCCGACAGCACCGTTCGGCCCGCGATGCGCGCCGCGCCAGCCGTGCACCGGCAGGTTGAACTTGTTGACCAGCCGGTCCGCGAACGGCGCCGAGTGCAGCCTGGCCAGCCGCACCGGCAGCGCACCGCGGCGCACTTCGACCCGGTCTCCCGTCAGCAAGTCCACCATGCGACGCCCGTCGCACCAGAGCACGCCGCGCTGGCTGAGGTCGGTGAGTTCGAACGCCAGCGTCGAGTCCGGCGAGATGACCAACGGCCGGGCGAACAGGGCGTGCGCGCTGATCGGAACCAGTACGAGCGCCTCGACCTGAGGCCAGACGATCGGGCCGCCGGCGGAGAACGCGTACGCGGTCGAGCCGGTCGGTGTCGCCGCGACGACACCGTCGGTAGCCCATCGGGACAGCGGCCGGCCGTCCACTTCGACGATCAGCTCGATCATGCGTTCCCGCGCGAACTTCTCCAGGCTGGCCTCGTTCAGTGCCCACTGGCGTTCGACGATCTCGCCACCGCGTTCGACGGTCACGTCGATCGTGAGCCGTTCCTCGACGGTGTACCGCCGGGTGATGACGGCGTCGACGGTGGCCAGCAGGTCCTCGGGCTCGGACTCGGCCAGGAAGCCGACATGGCCGAGGTTGACCCCGAGTACCGGCGTGCGAGCGGGACGGGCCAGCTCGGCGCCGCGCAGGATCGTCCCGTCCCCGCCGAGCACGACGACGAGCTCGCAGCCCGCCGTGTCGGTCTCGTCCTCGGCGACCCGGACGTTGAGTTCGCCATCGTAGGCACGCAGGTCGGCGGCCTCGTGCGCGCTGAGCACGACCTCGACGCCGGCCGCCGCGAACAGCCGGATCGACTTGGCGGCCACCCGCAGCGCCTCGTCGCGGCCGCCGTGGACGACCATCCGGATGGCGCGACCGCTCATGCGCGCGTCCCGACGGCCGCGCGGATCGCGGCGGCGTCGGCGTCGGACGCGCCCGCGGCGAACCAGCAGAAGACCTCGATGTTGCCGTTCGCGCCGGGCAGGACGGACGCGACGACCCCGCGGGTACCGAGCCCGAGCGCAGCGGCGGCGCTCGCGACGCCTTCGACGGCGGCGGCGCGCAGTGCCGGGTCCCGGACGATACCGCCGGAGCCGAGCTGCTCGCGGCCGACCTCGAACTGCGGCTTGACCATCAGCAGGAAGTCCGCGGCCGGGGTCGCGAGTGTGCGCAGCACGGGCAGCACCATGGCGAGGGAGATGAAGGAGAGGTCGGCGACCACGACGTCGGCCGGGGCGCCGAGGCTGCCGGGGAGCACGGTTCGCACGTTCGTCTGCTCGTGCACCTCGACCCCTGGGTCACTGCGCAGTTCGGCGGCCAGTTGAGCGGTGCCCACGTCTACGGCGACAACGGAGGCGGCGCCGTGTTCGAGCAGGACCTGCGTGAACCCGCCGGTGGACGACCCCGCGTCGAGACAGCGACGTCCGGCGATGCGCAGGCCGGCCGACCCAAAGGTCTCGATCGCGCCCAGGAGCTTCAGCGCGCCGCGGCTCACGTAGTGGTCGTGCTCGCCGTGCTCGACGGCGATCGGCGACGCGTCGGTCACCGACAGGGACGGCTTGCGCGCCGGAACACCGGCCACCAGCACGCGGCCCTCGCCGACCAGCCCGGCGGCCACCTCTCGGGAGCGTGCGACACCACGCCGCACGAGCTCGGCATCGAGGCGGCGATGCCCGGGTCCCTCACCCACGTGCGCCGCCGCGATCGCCGGTGCCGGTGCCGGTGCCGGTGCCGGTGACTGGACCGGCGTTCGGGTACGGCTTGGGTTGTTCGTCCGGCTGGTCCAACCGGGCCGCGAGCTCGCCGGCGATGGCCGTGTAGACGGCGAGGTGCTCAGCCGTCGCGACGCCGTCGAGGGCGTCCAGGCGGGGCGCGACGGCCGCGTCGTCGGGGCTGGCTGGTTCCGCAGTCATGGCCGCAGCTTATCGAGAGCGGTTCGTAACCCTGAGGTGTCGCTGTCGGGACGGGTCCAGGCCGCGACGGTGGCCGCACGCAAGGCCGCTGTCGGGCTGCCGGCACCGTCGAGCCGGGCTCGGCCGTCCTCGAGGTGCACCGACCAGCGGGCGCACGCGACCGTGTCTTCTCGTCGCGACACCGGCGGATGCTCGTCGGCGAGGGTGCGGAGGTCGAATCCCACGTAACGGGGCCGCTGATGCTCGGGAGCGGTGAACAGGTCGTCGATGGTGCTCACCCCGGTGAGGACGAGAAGCCCGGGGAGATCGGCCGCCACCGCGCCCTCGATGTCGGAGTCGAGGCGGTCGCCGACGACGAGCGTGTCGTCGGCGACCGCTCCGAGTCGCTCGAGCGCGGTGTCGAACAACGTCCGTGCCGGCTTGCCTGCGGACTGGGGGTTGCCACCACCGGTAGCGGTCGCCACAGCGGCAACCATCGATCCGTTGCCGGGGGCGAGGCCCCGTTCGGTGGGAAGGGTCTTGTCGAGGTTGGACGCGATCCATCGTGCCCCGGCGGCGATGGCGTACGTCGCCTCGGCGAGCTGGCGCCAGCCGGTGTCGGGGCCGAAACCCTGGACAACCACGACCGGTCGGTCGTCGGCCGACTCGACCAGGGTGAAGCCCGCATCGGCGACGGCGTCGCGCAGACCTGCCTGGCCGACGACGAGAACCTTCGCGCCGGGCGTGAGTGAACCGTCCTCGACGAACCCGCTGAGCAGCGTGGCCACCGCATGCGACGACGTCACGACGTCGCCCGGGTCCGCCGGGACCCCGAGCGAGCTCAGATGCTCGGCGACCACGTCCGGCGTGCGCGCCGCGTTGTTCGTGACGAATGCGAGCCGGCTGCCCTCGCTGCGAGCTGCCGCGAGCGCATCGACGGCGTGCGGGACGGCGTTTGGCCCGCGGTAGACGACACCGTCGAGATCGAGGAGCAGGGTGCCGAAGCGCTGGCGGAGCGACCCGTCGGTCGAATCGAGGCTCACGCGCCCGCCGTCAGCGCATGCCACCGTTCGGCAGCATCGGTCTCTTCGTCGACGTCGGCCGCCGTTGCCTTGCTGAACCACGCGGCGGCGTCGGCTCGTCGTCCGATCTGCTCGAGGAGGTCGGCATAGGCGTAGCGCAGCCGCGCGGCGCTGCTGGAGACGGAGTCGTTGAACAGCAGGGGCTGTTCGAGCTCGACCAGGCCGGCGTCGAGATCGCCGAGATCGGCTCGGGCACCAGCGGCGACGATGGACATCTCGATCCGGGACTCGGCGGACAATGTCGCCACGTCGGGTGATGTGGTCATCTCCAGCGCCCGCTCGGGGCGGCCGAGCCCGCGTTCACAATCGGCCATCAACGGCAGCATCTCGACCGAGCCGGATATCCGCTTCGCTGCGCGCAGCTCGGAGAGTGCCTTATCGTATCGCCCGGCGGCATATGCGGCTTCGCCGGCCGCTTCTCTGACGGCGGCAATCCGCGCGCCACGTGCGCTGGCCGCCAACGCGTGGTCGGCAGCGAGCTCCGGATCGGAGTCGAGCAGCTGCCCGGCAGCGACGAGATGGCGTGCGACCAGGTCGGCCTTGCTTCCGAGGCCCGCGAGCTGACGCCTGGTTGCGGGGTCGAGCTCGCGCCCGGTGATCTCCTCGGGAATGGGGGGACCGGCGTCGAGGGGTTCACGATCGTCGGCCCGACGGTCACCAACCGGCTTGCGTGCGCGATCAGACGACGGTCGGCCGCGATAACCCGCGCCACCGCCAGCAGCACTTGAACCGCCGGATCGACCGGGGACCTGACCTCGGCCGCGGCCGCCACGTGGCGACCCCTGGCCGGCACCCGACGAACTCCGTCCGGACGCTCCAGCGCCCGACCCGGATCCGCCGCCGCGTGGCCGCTCACGACCGCGTCCCGGCTCTTCCGACGATCCCATCGCCTACTCCTCATCGCTGCTGTTACTGCTCCGTCGGTAACTGTACCGACTGCCATCACGGCGTGAATGGACAGAGCGTGAATGGACAGAGCGTGAATGGACAGAGCGTGAACGCACAAAAGGCCGCCCCCATTGGGGGCGGCCAATTGCGAAAGAATGTTCGGCGGCGTCCTACTCTCCCACACAGTCTCCCGTGCAGTACCATCGGCGCTGAAGGGCTTAACTTCCGGGTTCGGAATGGAGCCGGGTGTTTCCCCTTCGCTATGACCACCGAAACTCGATGGAGCTATGATCTTTCGACCATACCTCGGGAACCGCATAGTGGACGCAAGCGCAATTAAGTGTGAAGACAAGTCCTCGGGCTATTAGTACCGGTCAGCTGCGGATGTCTTTAGTCCATCCTTCCACATCCGGCCTATGTACCCAGTAGTCTTCTGGGGCCCTTACCTGTAAACAGTGGGAAACCTCATCTTGAAGCGTGCTTCCCGCTTAGATGCTTTCAGCGGTTATCAC
>DAIQRJ010000064.1:0-7613 GCA_036786375.1 Actinopolymorphaceae bacterium | reverse complement strand
ACACGATATCGGCGAACGGATCAAATGACCGGTTTATTTATGCGCGAGTCCTAACTAACTCCTCGTTGATGCGGCAGGACCTGATCCAGCAGACCCCGAGACGACGCGAAGTGGTAGAGCCATCTGGGCAGTACCTCCGAATTTGGTCGCAACACACAGAAGCCGGTGGAGGCAAACTCCCCTTCGAGTGACGCGTCGATGTACGCGATCTTCTCCAGATAAGGACGGACAGTCGAGAAGACTGTGTCCCCAGCTGCGAGTACCTGACGCGCTCGAGTTGGCGCACTCGCCGCTAGCAGCTCGGCGACCTCGGTGAGCCGGTGCGCTGAGCCGTCGATCGAGCCGATATCGACGTAACGAATCGACTCACGGCTGGTAGTGACCGGATCGACCTTTTCGACGCGATCGCAAACCTCGCTCAGACTGACGGCACGCCAACTGCTGGGGGGATCAATCATGCGGTGAGCTCCGCGTTCAGTTGGATTATGGTGTCGCCTGCGCCGGGGCCGAGGTCATTGAGGGCTCCATCGATGCCGCCGCGTTCGGTGAATGGGGCATTGTCGAGGTCGTCCGTGGTGATGCCGGCGGACTGCGCGATGACATCTGCGATGCGGTCGAGCCACCAGCGTTGCCGTTCGGTGAAGGTGACATCTGCTTGTTCCTGCTGGAGCAGCCAGCCTTCGTACCGCTCCTGGACGGTGTCGGCGTAGGGCACGAGCTCAATGTCCTGGCCGAGGGTGAATCGGACCAGGGCCACAAGATCGGTGACCGTGTGCCGGTCGGCGCGACGGATCTTGGGATGTTCGAGGTCAACCTCGATGGCGGCATAGGCGTTCCAGATCAGATCAGGGGTCCAGTTGTGCGGCGGCCGTTTGATCCGTTCGGCGAGCTCGCGCAGCTGGGCGTACGTGACCTTCGCCGGGCCGGCAACCGGTTCGGAGTAGAGCAGGTGCAGCGCTGTGATCTCGTCCTTGTGGGTGTCGAGGTAGTCCCGCCATGACGTGGCGATCTCGCGGGCGCGATCGGTGTCGACGACGCCGTAAGCGTCAAGCAGGGTGTCCGCAGTGTTCTCGTCGATGACCAGGTCGTGGCTGGCGCGGATCTCGAGAAGGCGTTCACGCAGCAGGGGATTCCCGGCGAGCGGGGTGACCGCAGCGACGATGAGCTCGCGGATCGCCTCGACCGGATTGGCGGCGGCCTGCACGGCGACGGCTTGGTGGTCGGGGTCGACCGCGTCGACCAGTCCACGGATGACCTGCGTGAGCGGCGCTCCGGCCAACGTCGCGAGCTCGCCGCGCTCTGTGGCGGTGAGCTGCCGGTCGAGCCGAGCAAGCCGAGACGCGAGGGTCGCCGTCTCGTCCTCGGTGATGGTCAGCGCGGCCGCCTTGCCCAGCAGCTGCTTGAGGCTGATCGACTTCTCGCGGTCCAGCGGCGCGGCGTCGATGTAGTCGTGCTCGGTGACCCCGATGGCATCGACGATGACGAACCGAGTCTTCGCGATGGCGTCGGGAGTGACAGCTTGGAAGTCTGCGTCGGGGATCGTCCGGGCACCGCGGCCCTTCATCTGCTCGAAGTAGGTCGCCGAGCGGACGTCGCGCATGAAGAACACACACTCCAACGGCTTGACGTCCGTGCCGGTGGCGATCATGTCGACGGTGACCGCTACGCGTAGCGTAGGGGAGTTGCGGAAGTCCTGCAGGAGCCGGCGTGGGTCGCGGGCGGTGTAGGTGATCTTCGCCGCGAAGTCGTTTCCCTTGCCGAACACCTGACGGATCGTGGTGACGATCTCCTCGGCGTGGTTGTCATCCTTGGCGAAGATCAGCGTCTTCGGCACCGTGGAACGGCGCGGGAAGATCTCGGTGAACAGCCGCTCCCGGAACGTCTCGAGCACCAGCCGGATCTGGCTGGTCGACGTGACGGCGCGGTCAAGCTCACCTGGGGTGTAGTCGAGATCCTCGTCCAGAGCCTCGTAGCGCTGACGCCTCGTACGCCGGTCACGCTTGGGCACGATGGTGCCGGCTTCGATGGTCCCACCGTCCTGGGTTATCTCGGTTTTGATCCGATAGACGTCGAAGTCGACGTTGACGCGGTCGGCGACCGACTCGGCGTAGGTGTACTCGCTGACGAGGTTCTGCCGGAAGAACCCGAAGGTCTGCTTCGTCGGTGTCGCGGTCAAACCGATGACGTGGGCGTCGAAGTACTCCAGCACGCCGCGCCACACCCCGTAGATCGAGCGGTGACACTCATCGACGATGACCAGATCAAAGGCCTCTGGCGGCATCTCGGGGTTGTAGATGATCTCGACGGGCGCGTCGGGCACGAACGCGTCCAGGCCCGGGTCATCGGCGTCGGCGACCTCTTGACCGCGCAACGCGGCATGCACCCGTTGGATCGTGGAGATGACGACCTTGCTGGACCCGACCATCCCGGCGCCGGTGAGCTTGTCGACGTTGTAGAGCTCGGTGAACTTCCGGCCATCGTCGGGGGTCGTGTAGTCGCGAAACTCCCGCATCGCCTGGTCGCCGAGGTTGTTGCGATCGACCAGGAACAAGATGCGCGTGAACCCGCCGCGCTTGAGCAGGCGGTAGGCCTCGGTCACGGCGGCGAACGTCTTGCCCGCACCCGTGGCCATCTGGACGAGCGACCGGTCGTGGCGCTGCTCGGCAAGCGAGCGCTCGATGCCGTTGATGGCGTCGATCTGCGCGGGCCGCAGCCCTGCCTCGACAAGGAGCGGGAGGTGGTGGACCTTCGCTCGCCAGGTCGGCGCCTCTGGGTCGCCTCCCGCATCTCGCACGATCCGCGCGAGCGTTTCGGGTCGGGCGAAGGCGTAGACCGCTCGGGCTCGGGGGTCAGGGTCGTACCCATTGGTGAAGTGCGTCTCCGAGCCTGATGCCTCGAAGACGAACGGCAGGCGACCCGCAACTGCTACGGCCTGCAGCTGTTGCTGGGCGCTCAGTCCGTCGGCGTACATCGCCGACTGCCATTCGACACCTGACAGGGACGTTCCCTCGGGCTTCGCCTCGATCACGCCGACGATCTTGCGGTCGACGTAGAGCAGGTAGTCAACCTGCCCGTGGCCACGCTTCATCCGAACTTCGCGGACGGCGCTGGCGGGGTGATGGATCAGATCGAGCTCGGAGGCGTCGCTGACACGCCACCCAGACGCGCGTAGTTGCTCGTCGATGAGCACACGCGCGCGCTGTTCGGCGTGCAGCTGATCACTTCCCGTCACGCCGGGGACCCTACCGTCGGTGCCGACGCGCGCTCTGCGGCTGAACAGCCCGGGTCCACGTCAGGGTCCCAGGCAGCCAAGGGGAATGACCCAGACTCCGTCGGGCCGACGGTAGCCGTACTCGGTTCCCGTGATGACCGCGAGGGCGCTGGGAGCACGGGCGACGCGGGTGGTGGCTAGGCGACTCAAGGCCGCGGCGGCCTCATCAACCAGGTCACCGCCCAACTTGACCTCGAATCCAGCCCAGCCCCCACCCGGCTGCTCGACCACGAGATCCACCTCGAGGTCACCGTCGCGCTCGCGGTAGTGGAAGACGTGTCCGCCTTGCGCTTCGGCATAGATCCGAAGATCCCTCGTGGCAAGGGACTCGAACAGGTATCCGAGCGTGTTGAGGTCGCCCAGGAGTCGGCCAGGAGAGCACTCCATCAGGCCGGCGGCCAGCGAGGGGTCGACCAGATGCCGCTTGGGGACACTCATCAACCGGCTACGCGAGCGGAGCGACGGGCTCCATGCGTCGACCTCGTCGACGATCATCATGCGCCGCAAAGCCCGGAGGTACGGGTCGGCGGACCAACGTGTGGGGCCGCGAGCGCTGTCGTCGTCAGGAGCGACCTCTTCGTCACGGGCCCGGTCGATGATCGTGCTCAACCGGGCAGGGTGAGCGGTCAACTGGGCGTAGGCGTGCAGGAAGCGGCGGACCAGTCGTGGGTCCCGGCGCGCCCCGGAGACGACGTCGATGTCGTGCTCGACGATGGTGCCGAGGTAGTCGCGTACGAACTGCATGGCTGTCGCGGAGTCGGCGCCCAGCAACTGCGGCCATCCGCCGACCACAATGCGCTCGGTGTAGCCACGCAGGTCGAGCTCGCAGCGCGAGGCTCCGGGTGCGTCTCCGCTCATCAGCGCCGCGAGCGACACCTCGCCCGACGAGTGCCCCTGCTCGAACAGGCTCATGGGGCGCATCCGCATCACACTGATACGCCCGGCGCCGGAGTGCCTGGGGACGTCATCGTTGGGTGTGGCCGACCCGGTGAGGATGAACTGACCGGGTGCCGAACGGTCGTCCACGGCTCGCCGCACGGCATCCCACACCCGTGGTTCGCGCTGCCACTCGTCGAGCAAGCGCGGCACCGGACCGTCGAGGACCAGGCGGGGGTCGATCGCGACCGCACGGACCGCGTCAACATCCACGTCGAGCAGCACCTCGCTGGCCGCTCGCTGACGGGCCGTGGCGGTCTTGCCGCACGCCTTCGGGCCCTCGATGACGACCGCGCCGAGCGCCGCCAAGCGGTCGGTCAGCTGTCCGTCGGCGATCCGCGGAACGTAGTCGACCACCGGTGCTCCTCACTGCAAACCAGCGCAGCCTACATTTGGGCTGCTTAGACAGCCTACATTTAGCGCTCATTTGAGACAACGTTTAGCGGCGAGTCCAGCCTACAACCGGCGAGTCTTGAGCAGCTCCGCCCACGCGTTCGCTGAACGACGTCGCGCAAACCCTGGCCACCTCGACAAGGGCCCCGTCGGCTCCGGAGCGTGTCTTCGATCTCGTCGGGCAGTCCCAGCTGCACCGTCCGATCATGATCGACACCGACGAGGCCGTGGTCGCCGTCCGAGCGATCACTCAGGCAGCCAGTTGTCGTCCCACGCGCGGAAGTCCGGCTCTCGAAAACACGCGCTCATGCCGTGGTGAGGGCGTCTACCCGAGGAGACGCTCAGGGACCTCGAGATCCGCGTGGTCATAGAGGGCCGCGACGGCCGAGGGTCCGTCGTCCGGGCAGACATTGCGAGCGCGTCCAGGAGATCGTCGAAGTCCGATCCGGTCTTGGCGGCGTAGGCGTCGGTCATGCGGCCCCACTCGTCCCTCCGGGAGGAACCCCACCGGCCAGCGCCGTACCTTTGACTGTTGTGTGCATCATGACCGCCCTTCCACGATCGTCGTTGTGTTGGGCACGTTCGTTCCAGCGGGTATTCAGTGCGGTAGAGCCGCTTCCGGTGGGGTTTCCTTCCGCGTGTCCGACCGTCTCCACCCGGCCAACCCGGATCGAGGCCGACCGCTCGGCGGCATGACCGGGCGGCTACCGTGTTCGGGTGAGCGAGCGAACGCGTTGGGTCACGGCGCACGGCGCCGGGCATGCCCAGTGGTACATCGAACGGTTCCGCCGGATGGCCGCCGAGGGAGTCGACCTTGCCGGGGAGGCCCGGATGCTCGATGCGATGCTCGCGCGCGGGTCGCGTGTGCTGGATGCCGGCTGCGGGCCGGGACGAGTCGGTGCCGAACTGGCCGCCCGCGGGCATGTCGTGGTCGGTGTCGACGCCGACCCGGAGCTGATCGAGGCTGCCCAGGCCGACCATCCCGGTCCGACCTGGCTCGTCGCCGACCTGGCCGAGCTTGATCTGCCCGCCGGGGGCGAGCGGGAACCGTTCGACGCCGCGGTGGTGGCCGGCAACGTCATGCCGTTCCTCGCCCCGGGCACCGAAGGTGACGTGCTCGCCCGGATCGCGGCACACCTGCGCGACGACGGTTTCATCGTCGTGGGGTTCGGCCTGGATCGTGGCTACCCCCTGGCCGACTTCGACCACGACGCCGCGGCCGCCGGCCTCGAACTCGAACACCGCTTCGCTACCTGGGATCTGCGCCCATGGCGGGACGACACATCGTTCGCCGTCACCGTGCTACGCCGACCCAAACAAACCCCGTAGCCGAAGCCGACTCGCTTACCCGCCTGGGAAAGCGGTCGGGTGGGGTTACCAGCTGGCGGCGATACCTTCCCCTCGCGCGTCAGCCGCGCCGATCAGTACGCCGTTGTCGTGGTCGACCTTGATCGCGGCCGCATGTCCGGCGATGTCGCTCCAGCCGTCGATGGTCTCGACCTGGTGGCCCATCCGGCTGAGCTTCGACGGGGTGGAGTCGCCGAACCGGTCCTCCACCCGCAGGCTCTGCGTCTCGTCCCCCCAGGTGCGGCCGAACAGCCACCGTGGCTGGTCGATGACGTCTTGGACGGCTGAGATCCGCCACATGAACACCGCGGCGGCTGTCAGCACCCCTATGGCCAGCATGTGCCGCCAGTGGCCGCGGGGCAGGCGCCACGCGGCCGCGGCCATGGCGAACAGGCCGGTGGTCAGGGCGGTCAGCCCGATGTGCGCCGTGCTGAAGATCACCGGATTGTCCCGGCGCGGTTGAACCCCGCGCAGGTCGCCAAGGCTGCCTCGACGCAGGCTGAGGTGGTCATTGGCGCCTCGGGGTGGGGCGGCGGGATTGCTGGCGGTTGCGAGCAGCTCCGCGGTGTCCGATCGGGTCCTTGGCGGTGGGCTGGGTGCCGGTGGTTGGCAGGTCGAGGGTGTCGTAGTCAGGCTCGGGCATGCGGCGGTCGAAGCCGATCGCTTTGTGGGTGACCGACAGGGACAGGGCGACGGCGATCTCGGCGGTGATGACGCCGACCTTGCGTGCCGCGGCCGCGACCCGGGTCTGGCAGCGGCAGTCGATCGAGTGCATTGCCGCGGTCTTGGCTGCCGAGCCAACGGCGATGCCCAGGTCGATGTCCCGCAAGTTGCAGGTGGGACCGGTGAACTCCAAGTCGGCCGACTCCTCGCGGAGTTGCTTGCTGGCGTTCAGGAACTCGGCACAGGTCGCATATCCGCAGGCGCCGCAGTCATAGTTGGGCGGATACCAGTGCGGTGCCATCCCGATGAACAAGATGGCATCGACCGCCTCAGCGACTTCGGCGTCGCGGAACCAGATCGCCTCCCGGCGTTCCTTGCCCCGGGCCCGCAGCCACTCGGCGAGCTCACGGCGAGTTGTCGGGTCTTCGACGATGACCGTCTCGAGGAAGTTCGGCCTCCCGGCCAGGAAAAGCTGTCCACCGGACTTGGGGGCGGTGATCGCGGCGGCGGCCATGAGGGTCGCGACCTGCCGGACGGCGGCGACTCGGATCGCGTCTCCTTTGAGGTGATCGGCGCTCATGCCGGTATGGCCGCGACCTGGCGGGCGCACCAGGCGTACAGCGCGTCGTAGACGAACATGCCTCGCTCCAGCAGCACCTGGTCGTCCGGTTCGACGTCCAGGCCGCCGATTCCGATGGCTAGCAGCCCTGGCCCGAGGGGGTCGGTGTCCAGGTCGGCGGCGACGTCGGCAGCGTGCACGATTTTCGCGAGCCGGGCCAGTGCCGGATCGCCAGCGAGGTCGTAGCTGCCGATCAGGGTCTCGAAGGTGCACCACTCGCCGGCCCCGTCCGGGGAGGGTTGGTGGGTGTACTGCGCGCCTGGGGCGTCGAACGAGTGCCCCCCGTGGTCAGTCGCGGCCGTCAGGACCTGGTCGGCGGGGACGTAGACGATCTCGGCGTCGGGGTCGATGAACCGGCGGATCAGCCAGGGGCAGGCGATGCGG
>DAIQRJ010000041.1:0-36036 GCA_036786375.1 Actinopolymorphaceae bacterium | reverse complement strand
ATGGTGCTGGCCTCGATCGTGCTCTGGCTGTCATGACATACAAGACACGCCCTAGCCGATCGACGACGCGGTACCACCGTCGAGGGTGCCGGGCGCCCTTCGGATGCTGCCGATCGGTGGCAGGGGTGAGTAGGCCGCGGTCGATAGTTCGTCACCGTGCCGGGGTGAAACGAAGGCGACGCGAGCGATGTCATCGGTGGTGACGTTGGCCAGTCCCTTCTCGATGGTGAGCTGCAGCGTCAGCGATCGACTCGACGGGTGCGGCCCGACGTGGTGCTCATGGACATTCGGATGCCGGTGATGGACGGAATCGCTGCGACCGCACGGCTGGTTGCTGACGTCGGCTGTTCGTCGCGGGGACTCATCCTCACGACCTTCGACGAGGACGCATTCGTCTATGAGGCGCTCGCCGCCGGCGCGAGCGGATTCCTGCTCAAGGATGGCCCGGCAGATGATCTGATCGCCGCAATTCACGTCCTCGCTTCCGGGGAGGCGATCCTCGCGCCGGCGGTCACGCGACGTCTCATCGAGCAGTTCACCCGCCGACGCCCTATATCCACTGACGTGGCATCTGTCGACACGCTCACCGACCGCGAGCGACAGGTACTGCGCTGCATGGCGGATGGCCTCAACAACACTGAGATTGCACACGCGTTGACCATCGGCGATGCGACCGTCAAGACACACGTCGCTCGAATCCTGCAGAAAGTCGGGTCCGCGACCGCGTGCAAGCTGTCATCACGGCATACCGTTCTGGCCTGGCGTACGACCAGATCCGAACGACGGAATGAACTGGCTTGACCCCGGTTGATGGATACGGGTCAGCGGCTTTCTTGTTCTCCAGCGGTCTCGTTGCGCTTTTGCGTCTCGTAGCCGACGTGGCTGATGCCGTCGATCAAGGAATGGCGGCGACGGTTGTCGCTGTCCTCGATGCAGGCACAGACGGCCTGCTTCGTGCCGGTCTTGGTGGGCGCCAGGCGCTAAACATCTCCCACACATCTACTACATTGTGCGTAGTACGGATGTTGCGATAATGGTCTGAGGATCGCGCATGCGGCCGGCAGTGAGTTTGGAGACGACGCTATGACCCCTGACCACCGGCGCCTTGCGTCTTGATCGGCTCGGTCCCCACCGATTGTTGTCGACCTACGTGTTCGTCGGGTTCGTGCTTCCGGCGGAAACGGCGGCGGTTTTGGCTGGCATCGCCGCGAAACTGGGCCATACCCGGCTGTAGGGGTTCTGGTGACGGTGATCGCCGCGGAGATTGTTGGCGATGGCGTGGGCTATCAGATCGGTCGCCATTTCGGTCCGCGGCTCTTAAGTTCCGTATCCTGAGGAAGCGCCAGGATAGTCTGGACAACGCCCGGGACTTTTTGGGCCCGCCGCGGCGACAGCGCGGTGTCCCTGAGCCGATGGATCGCATTCTCCCGCGCCATGATGCCGGCGCTGCCCGCCGAGCCACCGGCACCCCGATTGTTTCGCCCGCAGCCGCCAAATACAGCTAGCGTGCCTGCCATGACCGACATCGATCCGAGCGATCCCGTCGTCCGGCTCTGCGCAGCGGGCATGGAGGCCGAGGGTGCCGGTGACATCGACCTTGCGCGGGGCCTGTTCGAGGAGGCGTGGGACACCGCCACGACCGAATACCAGGGCTGCATCGCCGCGCACTACATGGCGCGCAACCAGCCGGATCCGGCCGACACGCTGAAGTGGAACGAACGCTGCCTGACCCTGGCGAACGCGGTCGGCGACGAGAGCGTGGCCGCCGTTTACCCGTCGGCGTACCTCAACATCGGCAGCACCCTCGAGCAGCTGGGCCGCTGGCAGGCCGCCGAGGAGGCCTACGTCGAGGCCGAGGAGGTGTTGTCGCGGCTCAGTGACGACGGCTACGGCCGGCTGGTCCGGGATGCGGTGGCGCGTGGCCGCGCACGGGTTGCCGACCACCGGCAGGCCATCGCGGGCGACTGACGCACTGGGTCTGTGCCGGTCTGAGGTCAGTCCTCAGGTCAGCGCCTGGATGTGGCGTCCGAGCGCGAAGCTGATGAAGAACACGACTGTCACGATGAGTACGACGACGAAGGCGAACCGGCCGAGCCGGCGTTCGACCTCGTCGTCGACGCCGGTCGACTCCATCCCGGCGATGAACGCGATGAGCCAGCCGATCACGACGATGGTGACGAGGAACCCGTTCCCGATGCGCAGCATCTGCAGCTGGTCGGTCGTGGTCGGGTCCGTCTGGTTCTTCAGCCCGATGTACTCGACGAGACGGGCGACCAGGCTCCCGACCGGATAGCAGAAGATGATCGCGATGAACGCGATCTTCCAGCCGTAACCCCTCATGACAGAGTGCTCACGGGTTTCAACCTAACCCCGGTCCAGGTAGGCCCCGCATCGGCGCCGCGGCGCGCTCCGACGGGCCCTGGGTGAAAGTGACGCACACTTGTGACCGCGGGCGCCGAAAGGCGCTATATCTTGGCGGCGTGGCCATGACACTTGCGGGGGCACGAGCGTCTTCCGAAGGTCCCGCGTGACGAGCGAGCAGCTGCCCGGTCTCGTCGTCCGCATCCGTTCCCTGATGCCCGCGCTGGCACCCGCGCAGCGCAAGGTGGCCGACGTCGTGCTCGCCGATCCGGTCGGCACCTCGGCACGAACCATCAGCGACCTCGCGCAGCTCGCCGGCACGTCCGAACCGACCGTCGTCCGGTTCTGCCAGGCCGTCGGGTTGGCCGGCTATCCCGAGCTGCGGCTGCGTCTCGCCACCGAGACGGGCCGCGCCTCGGCGTCCGGTCTGCGCGACGTCGGGAGCGACATCCTGCGTAGCGACGACCTCGCGCAGATCGTCGAGAAGGTCTCCTTCGCCGACGCCCGCGCGGTCGAGGACACCGCGTCCCAGCTCGACCTGCCGACGCTCGGCGAGGTCGTCACGGCGGTGTCGGGCGCCCGCCGGGTCGACGTCTACGGCGTCGGCGCGAGCTACTTCGTGGCCCAGGACCTCCAGCAGAAGCTGCACCGCATCGGCCGCGACGCCTACGCCTGGTCCGACACCCACATCATGCTCACCAGCGCCGCCCTGCTCGACCGCAAGTGCGTCGCCATCGGCATCTCCCACACCGGCACCACCGTCGACACCGTCGACGCGCTGCTGCAGGCCAAGGCGAGCGGCGCGGTGACGGTCGCGCTGACGAACTACCCGCGATCGCCGCTGGCGATGACGGCCGATCACGTCCTCACCACGGCCGCCCGGGAGACCACCTACCGCTCGGGCGCGACGGCGAGCAGGATCGCTCAACTGACCGTCATCGACTGCCTGTTCATCGGCGTCGCCCAGCGCAACTACGACCGCACGCGGACCGCGCTGGCTGCCACCTACGCCGCCGTCGCGAACCGCCACCGAACCCGGCAGTGACACCGTGCCCGCAGTCGTCGGTACGGCCGTCAGCGGTCACCGATGAGCGTGTCGCGGGCCGGCCGGGAGCCGCGACCACTCAACTAGGGTGGGTCCGGTGAAACCAGTTCGGGCGAAAGCACGACTCCGGTCGGTGGCCCGGAGGGTCGCCAAGCCGTTCCGGGAGTCCCCGACCCTGCTCGCGCCGACGCTGTCGGTCGAGGAGCCCGCGCCGGCGCCGACCGCGACGCCGGTGCCGACCGCGCCGGCCGGATGGTCGGCCGAGCTGCGACGTGCACGCTGGCTCGACGGCACCCGGTTCGAGATCGGCGGCTGGGCCTACCTGCGGACGAACCCCGGGCTGTCCGCGCTCGATGCCACCATCCGCGTCTACCTGCAGGACGCGGCCGGCTCCAGGCGCCTGGCCACGGCCAGCCGGCTCGTCAGCGCCGAGGTCAACGCCCTGTCCACCGATGCCGCGCACGACTGGAGCACCGCCGCGTTCGAGGCCGTCATCGACGTCGCCCCGCTGCTGGAACGCCTTCACAGGGGCACCGTCACACAGAACTGGACCGTGTGGATCGAGCTCGGCGACGGCGCCCACGAGATCGCCGGCCGGTTCCTCCGCAGGCACGCGTGGGGCTCGGCGGGCGAGCTCTCGGCCGAGGCGTTCGGCGACGACCGGCACGTCCGCCCGGTGTGGACGGACGAGGCCGGGCTGGGTTTCGACGTCGCGCGCCGCAACGTCGTCGCCGACGAGCTGATCCTGACCGGTCGCACGCTGAGCGGGACGCTGCACCGCAACGGCGCGTTCGACGCCACCGGGGTCATGCTCGAGGACGCGAAGACGAAGAAGCAGACGACCGCCGCACTCACCGGCGATGCCGCGAGCTCGACCTTCTCGATCAGCGTGCCGAGGTCCAACGCGCTGTCCAGCCGGTCGACGTTGTCCTACCTCTATGTGATCGACGCGGCCGGCGTCCGGCGGCACGTGCACTGGGCGGCGACGCGCGGCCTGGAGTCCTCCGAGCGACCGACCGACGGCCTGCTGGTGCGTCACGGCGCGTCCGGTGTGATCCGGATCGAGGAGCACATGGCCGGCGTGCTGGTCGACGACGTCGAGTTCGTCGGCGGTGACGACCCGGTCGTGCGCATCTCCGGCGGCTGGCGCGGCGCGCCGTCCGGCGTCCGGGCCGAACTGCGCGGACCGCGCCAGACCGTTCCGGCCCGTTCGACCACGGTCGCCGACGGCCGGTTCACCGCGATCATCCCGCTGCTGGTCGAGGATGCCTGGGGTAATACCGGGGTCGCCCCCTACAACGGCAGTTACCGGGTGTGGGCAGTCCTCGACGACGACACCCAGGCGCAGGCACGCGTCTCCCAGTTGTTCGTGGAAACCCTGCCCCACAAGGTGTTCGACGCTCTCGTAAACCTGCGCGTCGAGCGCACTCCGCAGAACTGTTTCAGCCTCGACATTCGCGGGCCGCTGCCCGAGGAGGAGACCGGCCCGTTCAACTTCGGCCGGATGGCGCGTCGTTACACCGCCCAGGTGACCGAGCCGCGGCCGGTCGACCTCGCCGACGCCGTCTACTACGAAAGCTTCGGCGGCCGCACCGCGAACGACAACACCCTTGCCATCCACGACGAACTGCTGCGCCGGCGCCCGGATCTCACGCGCTACTGGGCGGTCGACAGCCGCTCGGTGCCGATTCCCGAGGGCGCGATCCCGATCATGTTCCGCGGTGCGAAGTGGCTCGATGTCCTTGCCACCAGCCGATTCGTCGTCACCAACTACTGGCTGCCCGGCGCGTTCGTACGCCGGCCCGGCCAGGTCGTCCTGCAGGCATGGCACGGCACTCCGCTCAAGCTGCTCGGCAACGACCGGCCGACGCACGAGCAGCAGCCCGGTTACCGCAGCAAGACCCTGCGCGACGTCTCCCAGTGGTCGTTCCTGATCTCGCAGAACGAGCACAGCACGCAGACCTTCAGGCAGGCCTACGGATACACCGGCGAGGTTCTCGAGGTCGGCTATCCGCGTGACGACGCGCTGGTCGGCGAGTGCGGTGCCGAGCAGGCGATCGCCGCTCGTCGACGGCTCGGGCTTTCGCCTACAGAGAAGGTGATCCTGTACGCGCCGACGTTCCGCGACGGGGTTGGCAAGATGGTCCGCTACCTCGACCACGAAGCGGTCGTGACGGCGATGGGGCCCGGGACGACTGTGCTGATCCGCGGTCACGCGAACACCATCAAGCACGGCGGAGACCTAGCCGGCAAGGGGATTCTCGACGTCACCACCTATCCAGAGATCACCGACCTCTACCTGGCCGCGGATGTCTGCATCACCGACTACTCCTCGGTGATGTTCGACTTCTCCATCACCGGCAAGCCGATCCTGTTCTTCGTGCCCGACCTCGACGAGTACCGCGAGACGCTGCGCGGCATGTACTTCGACCTCGGCGAGATCAGCCCCGGGCCGATGCTCGAGACGAACGAGGAGGTCGTGCAGGCGCTGTCCTTGCTGCCGCAGGTGACCGCCGAGTACGCCGACCGCTACGCCGCCTGGCAGGCGAGGTTCAACGCCTGGGACGACGGCCACGCCGCCGGCCGGGTCGTCGACGCGTTGCTGGCCGAGGCGGACAAGCTGCCGGTGCCGGCCGAGAGCTCGGTGCCGACGGAGGACTCAACCGAGGCCGACGACCTTTCGTAGTCGCTGCACGAGATAGAACGTCCGCCGCTGCCAGGCCCGAACGTGCGCACGCAGATCGGCGATGCGGACCTCTGCCGGCGACAGCAGGTGGAACTCGTCCGCAAGCTGGCGATGGAAATCTGCCGCCTGCCGGTGCTGCTCCTTGGCCAGCCGCACGCTCCACTGCGTGTCGCTGACCCGGAATGCGCCGAGCGACTCGGGCAGAGCGACGAGATCACCCGTCATCAGCACCCGGGCGTAGGCGGCCTGGTCGATCAGGAAGCTGTGCCGGCCGTCCCCCCAGCCGCCGGTGGCAACCAGCGCCGCGCGACGCACCAGCACGCAGTGCGGTTCGCCGAGGATGTTCGTTCCCACCAAGGCCGAACGTCTCGTCGCGCGTCGGCCGTCGACCACCCCGGAGAGACCGGCGAGGCCCTGCTTGCGCAGCATCGGCCGGCCGGCCGCGTCGAGGATGTCGCGTTGGCTGGCGACCGCGACGGCACGCTCGCCGGCATCGTCGAGAGCGGCCACCTGGCGTTCGAGCATCGTCGGGTACAGGAGGTCGTCCGCGCAGACCAGCTTGAGGAATTCGCCGGTCGCGGCATCGGTGACACGGTTCCAGTTGCGTGCCGCCCCGCCACCCGGGGGCGTGTCGAGCAGGCGCACCTTCGGATGCCCGGCGAACCTGCTGATCACCTGTGCCGTCGCGTCGGTGGAGGCGTGATCGGCGATCACCAACTCGAAGTCGTCGTAGGTCTGCGCGAGGATCGACTCGATCGTCTCCTCGATGTACGCGGCGTTGTTGAACGCCGGGACGACCACCGACACCCGCGGGCTCATACGACCGCCTTGGGTCGCCGGAACGAGAACATCTTGTGCCCCGCGTAGGTCATCACGACGGTGACCGCGGTGACGGCGAGCTGGGCCGGAATCACCTGCAGGTGCATGACGCTGACGGCGATCGGCAGCAGGATCGCGTTGATGGCAAGTGAACTGAGGTTCACCAGCTCGAATCGCGCGAGGTCGAGCCAGACACGGCCGTGCACGCGGAACACCAGCCGACGGTGCAGGACGAACGCGCAGAGCACCGCACACACGTGTGCACACAGCAGAGTCAGCATGTACTGGCGCGACCCGAACAGTGTGTGGAACAACACGAACCAGCCGAACCCGATCGCGGTGTTCACGCCACCGACGGCAAGGAACGCGACGCGTTGATCGCGGACCAGACGCAGCAACGGGCCGGTCGCCGCAGGGTCCACCGAAACCGGTGGAGCAGCCGGTTCGTGCGGTGCCGTCATGCCCGCGCTCCCTCGCTCTCAGCCGTTCCTCAGAAGCCCGCGCACTATAGTCAGGCCACGTGACGGTAGCTTCCGATGTCGACGTGACACCGCACCAGGTGTCTGTCGTCGTGCCGGTCTACCAGGGCGAGCGCAGCCTCGAAGCACTCGTCGACGAGATCCTCCCGTGGACGAAGGAGTTCCTCACCCCGGCCGGCCGGTCGGCGCGCATCGCCGAGGTGCTGTTCGTCTATGACCACGGCCCCGATCGGTCCGACCAGGTCATCCGCAAGCTCGCTGCACGGTTCGACTTCGTCCACGCCGTCTGGCTCAGCCGGAACTTCGGTCAGCACGCCGGCACGTTGGCCGGGATGGCCTCCTCCGGGGGCGACTGGATCGTCACGATGGACGAGGACGGGCAGCACGACCCCGCCGCGATCGGCGCGATGCTCGACGTCGCCCTCGATCGCCAGGCCACCCTCGTCTACGCGCGGCCGACCAATCCGCCCCCGCACGGGTTCGCCCGCAACACCGCGTCCCGCGGGGCGAAGTGGGTCACCCGCAAGGTCATCGGCGGCGGGCAGGCGTCGAGCTACCACAGCTTCCGGCTCGTCCTCGGTGAGATCGGCCGCAGCGTCGCCGCTTACGCCGGCAGCGGCGTCTACCTCGACGTCGCGCTCGAGTGGGTGTCCGGGGAGATCGCCCTGTGCCCGGTCGCGATGCGGGTCGAGGCGGACCGGCACTCGGGCTACTCGATCCGCAGCCTGGCCTCGCACTTCTGGCGGATGGTCCTCACCAGCGGCACCCGGGGCCTGCGGATGGTCAGCATCCTCGGCGGGCTGCTCGGCCTGTGCGGCGTGATCGTCGCGGTCTGGCTGGTGATCAGCCGGCTGATGAGCGACGAGACACCGCAGGGCTGGACCTCGACCATCGTCGTCGTGCTGCTCAGCGGTGGCGCGATCCTGGTGTCGCTCGGGATCGTCGCGGAGTACATCGGGGTCGCGGTCAACATGGCAATGGGGAAGCCGCTGTATCTGATCGTCGGGGATCCACAGAAGGGGCCGCTCGGGCGGGACGGACGCAGATCGTGACGTCGCGACCTCCGGTGACGTGGGTGGTCGGCTCGCGGGGGTTGCTCGGAAGCGCGGTCTGCCGCGAGCTTCGCGCCCGCGGACGGACGCCGCAGCGCGAGCTGATCCGCTGGGAGGACGCCGCCGAGGCGCGGCTCGACCTCCGCGCCGGGATCGTCCGGATGCTCGCGGACGCCGGCGACGCTGACTGGAACGTGGCGTGGTGTGCGGGGGCCGCCGTCATCGGCAGTACCGCCGCGTCGCTCGCGCGGGACCTGGACGTGATCGACGGGTTCCTCACCGACCTGACCGAGCTCGCGACCGCCGCCGGGCCGTCGGCGCTGCGCCGGGGTGCGGTCTTCTTCGCGTCGTCGGCCGGTGGTGTGTACGCGGGCTCGAGCACACCGCCCTATGACGAGCGCACCGTCCCGGTCACCCTGTCGCCCTACGGTGCGGCCAAGCTCGACCAGGAGGGCGTGGTCGGCGCGTTCTCCGAGCGGACCGGTGTGCCGGTGCTGATCGGGCGGATCTCGAACCTGTACGGGCCCGGCCAGAACCTGGCGAAGCCCCAAGGGCTGGTGTCACACGTGTGCCGCGCCTACTGGAGCGGTCAGCCGGTGTCGGTCTACGTCCCGATGGACACCCTGCGCGACTACCTGTTCGTCGACGACGCGGCCGGGATGATCGTCGCCGGCCTCGACGGCATCCGCGACCGCACGGCGGCTACCCCGGCCGGCCGGGTGGTGGTCAAGGTGATGGCGTCCCAGCAGGCGACCAGCATCGCGGCGCTCGTCGGCGAGTTCCGCCGTGTACTCAAGCGCTCGACCCGGGTCGTATTCCGGGCCTCGGCACGGACTTCCGCGCAGGCGCTCGACCTGCGGCTGCGTTCGGTCGAGTGGCCCGAGCTGGACCGGTTCGTCCGTACACCGATGCCGGTGGGGATCCGGCGGACCGTCGACGCTGTCGGCAAGGAACTGCTGGCCCCCACCACGGTCGCCCGGGAGCGGGATGTCTGAGGAAACCCGTGGTGCCGGGCCGGTCACCGACGCATCCCCGGCATCGGCGACGGCGACGGCGTCGGCGGTCGACCGTCCCCGGCGCGGCTGGACGTGGGCACTCGCCGCCGTTGCGACGGTGCTCGTCATCGCCGTCCTCGCGCTTGTGTACGACCCGCGCTGGTACTTCTACGGCGACACTCAGATCGGCGCTTTCGGCGCATGGTTCGACCTCGGCAAGGTCGTCCGCAGCGGTCACTTGCCGCTGCTGGATCTGACGTCCTGGCGCGCGGGCAACTTCGCCGCCGAAGGCCAATGGGGGCTGTGGAGCCCGCTGACCATCGGCATCGGCGTCCTCGCGTCGTTGGCGCCCAACGCCGTCGTGTTCTCGACCGTCGTCAAGCTCGTGCTGCTCGTCACCGGCGCGCTCGGGACGTTCACGCTCGTCCGCTCCTACGAGACACCGGCCCCGCTGGCCTACGTCGCCGCCGTGACCGTCCCGTTCGGCGGGACCGCACTGTTCCTCGAGTCGCCGTCCTGGGTCACCGGCCAGATGTGCTGGGCGCTGCTGCCGTGGGCGTGGTGGGGGCTTCGGCGCACGATGGCCGGCCGGAGCCCGTGGATCGCGCTCGTGGCCGGCTATCTGATCGTGACGATCGGCTACGTCTACGGCACGATCTATCTGATCCTGGTCATCTCCGGATGCCTGCTCGACTGCGCGCTGGCACGCAACCGGACGGGTGCGCTCCGCGTCGTGCTCGTCGGTGTGGTCGCCGGCCTGCTCGCCGTCACGGTCTACCTGCCCGGCATCCTCACCGCCGCCGTGACCACCCGGGCCGGCACGCAACTGCGGTGGACGGGAACGCTGGACGCGGACTGGCAGGGTCTCGTCGCCGGCATCCTTCCGACCGGCCTGTCGACGGCGTCCGCGGGCTTTCCCTACGAGTACCTCGCCTGGTTCCTGCCGCTGCTGGCATGGCTCCGGTTCACCTCGCTGCGCGCCGAGCTGCGGCGGCTCGCAGGCCTGCTGCTCGTGCTCGCCCTGCTGCTCCTGTGGGTGCTCGGGCCCGAGCAGATCGGGCCGATCCGCTGGCCCGTCCGGGTCGTGTCGGTGTTCACGCTCGTGCTCGTCATCGCGGTGACGACGCTGCTGGGCCGGGCCCGGGCCGTGCCCGCGTCGTCCCGCCGGCTCGCCGCCACCATCGGCCTGGTCGTCGTCGCGACGGTGGTCACGATCATCGGGGTGCCTGCGGCGTGGGGATGGCAGCTCGGCTCGCTCGTCTTCGTGTCGGTCGGCCTGGTCGTCGTGGCGAAGCTGCGCGGCCGCACTCGCGACGACCAGCCAGCCGACGATCGGGGGCTGGCCAGCGGCCGCCGGCTCGTCCTCGTGTGCGCGTTCATCGGGGTGTGGACACTCGCCGCGACGACGCTCGCCCAGGTCGCACACCCGCATCCGCCGTCGACGCAGCGGAACATGCCGAGCCGGATCGCGGACTACAAGGTCCCGCTGGCAGCAGCGAAGGGCGACGCGATGCTGCTGGGTAACCCGCAGATCGAGCTGATCGCCTACCCCGACGCCAGCCGCGACTTCCTCATCGGCAACTCGTGGTATCTCGGCGGGCACCACATGCAGAGCACCTACTCGACGATCGGCTTCCGCGCCTACAACCGCCGGTACTGCTTCGTCTACCACGGCGGCACCTGCTACACGGCGCTGGCGACGCTGTTCGACGAGGAGGGCGCGACCGGGCTGAAGCGGGTGGATCTGCTCTCGGTCAGCACGCTGCTGTTCGTCCGGGCGGACTTCTCGATCCCGCTGGACCCACCGGCGGGCTGGCGTGTCGCCAAGCAGACCGACTACGCCGAGATGTGGGTCCGCGACAAGCCGGTGCCGGCCGCCGGCGGAGTCGTGTGGTCGTCGTCGGGAACCAGCGTCAGCCGGGTGACATCCTCGACCCGGGTGGTGTCGTTCAAGGTCGGCAGCGTTCCGGCCGGAGGCGGGACGGTGACGTTCAGCCGGCTGGCGTGGCCGGGCTACTCGGTGACCAACGGGTCACTGGCCGACAGCGTCGACGGTTACCTCCTCACCGTCGACGTGCCACCCGGCAGCGAGGGCAAGACCGTCACGGTGCGGTTCCTGCCGCCGGGGTGGTGGCTCGAGGTCGCGACGTGGTCGATCGCGGTGCTGCTGGGTGGGGGCTGGATCGTCCTCGCGGCCGTCCGCAGCCGCCGCCGTCGTCGGGACACCATGCAGCCGGAGCGGTCAGCGGAGCAGGTTCCGGGGTAGCGCGCCGGGCGCCGGCCAGGTCCCGTTCACCAGGGCACGCGGCCGGTCCCCGAGGCGATCAACGCCACGATCCCGACCCTGGGAGTGCGGTCCGACGTCGATCACCCGCACGACGGCTTCACCGTCCTCGTCGGACGCGTCCAGGTCGACCTCGGCGCTGATGCCCCAGTCGTGATGACCCTCGGGATCGTCGAAGATCTGCCGGACCGCCCAGGTGTGCGGCGGCGCGTCCTCGGGTGTCTCGTCGATGATCAGCAACGCCGCGCTGCGCGCGTCGGCGCCGATGCCGAGGTCGGGGTACTCCTCGTAGTAGCCGGCCATCGCGTCGCGCCAGGCATCGGCGTCCCAGCCGGTCGGGGCGTCGAGGTTGCCCAGGTCGAACCACCGTCGCAGCGCGGCGAGCTCGATCCGGCGGAACAGCGCGTTGCGCACGAGGATGCGGAAGGCACGTGCATTCGAGGTCAACGGCGGCGGCCCGGCGGTCAGCGCAAGCGATGCCTTCGCGGCGGCCGCGACCGATGCCGTGTCACCGCCGGCGGCCAGCGCCTCCCACTCGTCGAGCAGGCTCGAGTCGGTCTGGCGGACCAGTTCGCCCAGCCAGGTGGTGATATCGGTGAGCTCGTCGTTGCGGGCGTTCTCGGGAACCGTGTGCAGCAAGGCCTTGTAGACGTCGGACAGGTAGCGCAGCACCATCCCTTCGGAGCGGGCGAGGGAGTAGAAGGCGACGTACTCGCCGAAGCTCATCGAGCGTTCCCACATCTCCCGGGCCACCGACTTCGGCCGGATCGGATGGTCGAGCACCCACGGATGTCCTCGCTGGTACAGCGCATACGCGGCTTCGAGCACGTCCAGCATCGGCTTCGGGTGCTCGACGTCGTCGAGCATCGCCATCCGCTCCTCGTACTCGATGCCGTCGGCCTTCATCTGTGCAATGGCTTCCCCGCGTGCACGGAACCGCTGTGCGGAGATGATCGGCCGCGGGTCCTCCAGCGTCGCCTCCATCACCGAGACGACGTCGAGGGCGTATGTCGGCGACTCACGGTCGAGAATGTCCAACGTGGCAACGCCGAACGGTGACAGCGGCTGGTTCAGCGCGAAGTTCTCCTGCAGGTCGACGGTGAGGCGGATACTGCGCCCCTCGGCGTCGGGCACGTCCAGCTTCTCCACCACGCCACCGGCCAGCAGCGCCCGGTAGATGCCGATGGCCTGGTGGATCAATCGCCGCTGGGAGGCCGGTGGCTCGTGGTTGTCGGTGAGCAGCGACCGCATGGCGGTGAACGCGTCGCCGGGCCGCGCGATGACGTTGAGCACCATGGCGTGTGAGACGCGCATCCGCGACGTCAACGGCTCAGGGGTGCCGGTCGAGAGCCGGTCGAACGTCTTCTCAGTCCAGTTGACGAACCCCTCCGGCGGCTTCTTGCGCACGATGCGGCGGAGCTTCTTCGGGTCGTCGCCGGCCTTCTTCACCAGTCGGGCGTTCTCCACGTCGTGGTCGGGCGCCTCGACGACGACGGTGCCGATCGGGTCGAAGCCGGCCCGGCCCGCGCGGCCGGCGATCTGCTGGAATTCCCTTACCTGCAGATGCCGCTGGCGCACGCCGTCGTACTTCGACAGCCCGCTGAACACGACCGTACGGATCGGCACGTTGATGCCGACGCCGAGGGTGTCGGTGCCGCAGACCACTTTGAGCAGCCCCGCTTGGGTGAGGGTTTCGACCAGCCGCCGATACCGGGGCAGCATCCCGGCGTGGTGGACGCCGATCCCCATCCGGACAAGGCGGGTGAGGGTCTTGCCGAAGCCGGAGTTGAAGCGGAACGCGCCGATCTTGTCGGCGATCGCATCCTTCTCCGTGCGCGTGCTCATGTTGATGCTGGCGAGCGCCTGCGCGCGTTCGATCGCCGACGCCTGGGTGAAGTGGACGACGTAGAGCGGTGCCTGGTGGGTGGTCAGCAACTCCTCGAGCGTCTCGTGCATCGGCGTCGTCACGTACTCGAAGTTCAGCGGGACCGGCCGTTCGGCAGTGGTGACCAGCGTCGTCTGCCGGCCGGTGCGCCGGGTCAGATCCTTCTCGAAAAAGCTTGTGTCCCCCAACGTTGCCGACATCAGCACGAACTGGGCGTGGTGCAGTTCGAGCAGCGGGACCTGCCACGCCCAGCCTCGATCGGGGTCGGCGTAGTAGTGGAACTCGTCCATCACCACGACGGCGACGTCGAGCGCGTCACCCTCGCGCAACGCCCGGTTGGCGAGGATCTCGGCGGTCGCGGCGATGATCGGGGCGTCGGCGTTCACGGTCGCGTCGCCGGTCATCATGCCGACGTTGTCGGCGCCGAACATCTCGACCAGCGCGAAGAACTTCTCCGACACGAGCGCCTTGATCGGTGCCGTGTAGAAGCTGCGCTGCCCGCGGGCCAGCGCTGCGAACTGGGCGCCGGCGGCGATGAGGCTCTTCCCGGAACCGGTGGGTGTCGCGACGATGACGTTGGAGCCGGAGACGATCTCGATGAGCGCGTCCTCCTGCGCCCGGTAGAGCGTCAGCCCCTGCTCGTCGGTCCAGGTGGTGAAGGCGTCGAAGAGCACATCCGGGTCGGTCGCCGCGGCCCGGTCGGGGAGGTGATCGGACAGCCGCACGCCCCCATCGTCCGCTACCCGCGCGTGCGCTCGAACCGATACCGGCTTCGGGCCTAGCGTGGACGGATGGAACGAGCGAGCGCGGAGGCGGCCGAGGATGCTGAGTTCTTCCGCCGGTACGGGCCTTGGCAGCCGCTCGATCCGGCCGAAGCGGCCCGTCTGTTCGACCCGCTCGGCATCGACTGGTGGGTCGCGGGCGGGCTCGCCGCCGAGGCGTTCCACGGCGTCGCCCGCGGGCACGACGACATCGACGTCGCCATCTTCCGGCGCGACCTGCCGATCCTGCGCGCGGCGGTCGAGGGACGGTTCGACATCTGGTCGGCAGGTTCAGGCTCGCTGCGCCGGTCGACGACAGGTTCCCGGAGCCGCCCGCGGACTCCGACCAGGTCTGGCTCCGTGAGCACGCGCTCGCGCCGTGGCGGGCCGATGTGCTCCTCAACCCGGACGTCGCCGGGCACTGGCAGTCGCGGCGGGACCCGGCGTTCGTCGCGCCGATGGACTCGGTCACCTGGACGCGCGACGGCATCCGTTACCTCAATCCCGAGATCGTGCTGGCGTTCAAGGCCCGGCACCTCCGGTCCAAGGACGAGCACGACTTCGCCGCCATCGTGCCGCGCCTCGACGCGTCTGCCCGTGGCTGGCTGCTCGACTACCTGCAGCGGTGCGAGCCGGCACACGTCTGGATCGACCGGCTCCGGGCCCGCTAGCGCAACAGCGGCTCACGGTCACCCAGCGATGGTCTACCGGAATGCGCGAGCACGTGTATCGTCATCTTTCGATGCTGATTGACGTGCCATGGAGGCAGTGATGAGAACGACCCTCGCTCTGGACGATGATCTGATCCTGGAGGCGCAGCGCCTGACCGGAACTCACGAGAAGAGCATGTTGGTCCGCCAGGCTCTGCGGGCTCTGATCGAGCGCGAGAGCGCGCGTCGCCTGGCTCAACTTGCTGGCAGCGAGCCCGGCGCCGAGGGGACACCGAGACGGCAGACGAGCCGTGCGTGATTCTCGTCGACACCTCGGTATGGATCGACCACCTCCGGGTTGGTGAACCGACGCTGGCGACGCTTCTCCATAACGTTCACGTGCTGGCCCATCCGTGGGTGATCGGCGAACTCGCGCTGGGCCAGCTGTCTCGTCGCAGCGAGATTCTCGGTTTGCTCAACAATCTTCCGCGAGCAAAGACCGCGACAGACCTCGAGGTTCTCGAGCTGGTCGAGAATCGGCACCTGTACGGACTCGGCATCGGGTACGTCGATGCGCATCTACTCGCCGCGACGCTGCTCACCGCCGACACCGGCTTGTGGACTCGCGACAAACGACTCGCGTCGGTTGCCACTGCGCTCGGGCTCGCACCACGGGGTGATCAGGAGTTCTGAGTGGCCGCTGCCGACGCCGGCCGCGCTCACCCTCCGCCCGGTCGGGTGGTCGGCGCGGACAGGTGTGCGCGGCGTGTCGGGTAGTGGAGCGTCCACTCTGACGTGTGGGTGAACTCGATTCGATGACTACAGCGCAGTGCACGACTGGTTGCTGAATGTCATTACTGGGTTGAGGATTCTCGTTCGGCGGATTGTCGGTGGGCTGCTCTAGCGTTGCTTGCATGATGACAACGGGCACGACGCCGGCGGCGGGGGTGGACCATCCGGTCGCCCACGCCCTGGTCGACGCGCTGGCGTTGTCGCGTCCCGTTGCCGATCCGGGCGAGATCCGGTTGTGGCAGCTCGGGGACAACCAATGCCTGACCACGATGCTCACCGTCCAACACGTCGAATCGGTCCTGGCCGCGATCAAGCTCCAGCTGTTGGGGGTGATGGAGGAACGACAAGTCACCCAGCACGCCACCAACCTCGGCACCGCGGCGTGGTTGAACGGGACGACCGCGTCGAGCCTGAACGCCGCCTACCGGGAAACCGGACTGGCACGGGGACTGCATCGCCGGTTCCCCGCGATCGTGACCGCGATGGCCGCCGGTGCGGTGTCCGCCGCACAGGCCGCCGCGATCGTCGGTGTGTTGAAGAAGCTGCCCGAGGATCTGTCCGTTGAGCAGGTGCAGGCGGCGGAGGCGATGATGATCGGGTTCGCGGCCGAGCATGGTCCGAAGGGTCTGCGTGATCTGGCCCGTCACCTGCTCGAGGTGATCGCGCCGGAGATCGCCGAGGCAGCTGAGGCCGCGGCGTTGGAAGCCCAAGAGCGAGAAGCGCGCAAGACCCAGTTCCTGCGGTTGCGTGACGACGGCGACGGTTCGGTGGCGATCGCGGGGAAGCTGCCCGCGGCCGACGGTGAAGCACTGCGGGCGGTGGTCGACGCCATCGCGACCAGCAGCACAACCGGCGACGGTTCGTGGGCCGAGCCGGGTCTGTCGTATGAGGCCAGGCGGGCGCAGGCGTTGATGACCCTCGTCCACGCCTACCACGCCGGCGGCCACGGTCCCCGGCACGGCGGCGACCGACCCAGGGTCACCGTCCTCGTCACCTACGAGGACCTGTTGCGTGGTGTCGCCGGCGCGACGCTGCTCGGATCGAACACCCGGATCAGCCCGAGCGAGGCCCGTCGGCTCGCCTGTGACGCCGACATCCTCCCCGCGGTGATGGGATCGGACTCGCAGCTGTTGGATCTCGGCCGGACGACGAGGTTGTTCGCCGGGGATCTACGGCAGGCGATCGTCCTCCGCGACCGGGGCTGTGTGTTCCCCGGCTGCTACCGCGACCCGCGTGACTGCGACGCCCACCACATCAAGCCCTGGCAGCAACACGGCCCCACCAGCCTCGACAACGCCGCCCTGCTCTGCCCCACCCACCACCGCCTCGTCGAACCCGACCCCCACGCCGACCCAACCACCGAACACGAACGCTGGCACATGCGCATGAGCCACGACGGGATACCCGAGGTCATCCCGCCATCGATCAACGACCAACACCGAAAACCCCAACGCCACCAGAGATTCCACCTACGCCTCCGGCAATGACCGCCAGGCGAAGCAGCTCAGGCGATCGTCCGCGCCACTTCGGGCCCCCTCGATTCGTTCATCGGCGGACGACTAGTGCACCGAGGCGCGGAAGATCTGCGCGATCGACGCGTCCAGTCGCTCGTTGAACTCCTCGTCGGTCTGCCGGTCGGACAGTCCCTCGAGCAAGGCGCGGGAGAAGCTCGCGCCTCGCAACCGATGTGGGAGTCAGACGGCGCCCTGCTCATTCGCTGTGCGGGCAAGGCGATCGGAACGATCCGATGCAACTCCACACTCGATGACTGCGGGAGCGCCATCGACCCAACGTCTGCGAATGCGCGCGTATTCGGAAGCCAGCCAGGTCAATCACCGATCTACCCCGTGCAGTAGCCCGCCGCATCACGCCGCGCTGCGTCGAGCGGCTCTGCCTGCGTGGACACTCGTGACATGCAGGTCGACATGCAGGTTGACAGCGTCCTCGGAGCAGTCGGCGTCATCGAGCTTCGTCGCGCACGCCCAGGCGACGCGCAACGGTTGCTCGCACTCGGCGAAGATGACCAGTCCGGATTCGCCGAGTGGTTCGGCACCACCGGAGTCGAGTTCACGGCGCATCACGCTCGTCAGATCCTCGACGAGATCTCGAACCCCCTGGGTCAGTACGGACTCGTCCGCCTGGTCAGCCCGGCTGGAGCCGACGACATCATCGGATTGGTGACGATCGCACCACCCCGCGCCCGGCGAACAGAAGTCTGCTACTTGGTTGCCGGTGCGCATCGCGGCACCGGAATTGGTACGCGTGCCCTTCAACTCGCCGTCGACCTCATCCTGAATGGGCCCGGTCTGCAAGCGGTCGACCGGATCGAAGCACTCGTCGACGCCACGAACGTGACCTCCATCCGAGTCGCCGAGAACGCCGGATTCGTGAACGCAGGGGCCCGAACGGTGATGACCGCCGCACAGACCGGTAACCAGGACTGGACGCCGACCGTCTACGTCCTTTCGGGCTAGCGGCCGCCGCCGACGTCGAGGGTCGAGCCGGTGACGTAGGACGCGTCGTCGCCGAGGAGCCAGGCGATGGCGGCCGCGACCTCGTCCGCAGTGCCGGGCCGCCCGACCGGGATCAGGTCGGCCATCCGCTCGACCCGCCAGGGCGAGTGGATCTCGGTGTCGATCAGCCCGGGCCGTACCCCGACGACGCGGATGCCCTCGCGGGCCACCTCGGCGGCCAATCCCACGGTCAGGACATCGATCGCGGCCTTCGTCGCCGCGTAGTCGACGTACTCGTTCGCGCCACCGATCACCGCCGCACGCGACGACACATTGACGATCACGCCGCCGGTCCCGCCGTGCCGTGTCGACATCCGCCGCACCGCCGCGCCGGCGACGAGGAAGGCACCCGTGACGTTGAGGTCGAACACCGCACGGATCCGTTCGGGCGTGTACGCGTCGACCCGCGCGCCGGGCGAGACCACGCCCGCGTTGTTGACCAGCCCGTCCAGCGCCCCGACCTCGGCATCGACCGCGGTGAACAACGCCTCCACATCCGACGGGTCGGCCAGATCAGCGCGGAACGCCCAGGCACGCCGTCCGGCTGCCCGGCAGTCCCGGACCACGTCGGCAGCGGCGTCAGCGTCCGAGCGGTAGCTCAGAGCGACGTCCCAGCCGGCCGTCGCGAGCCGGCGCGCGGTGGCCGCGCCGATGCCCCGGCTCCCGCCGGTGACGAGGACGGATTTCGTGCGCATGGCCCCATTCAACCGGGCATCGCCGCCCGCTGATGACGACGGGGTCGACGACGACGGCTGTCCGTCAGTGATGTCGGCCGTCAGCGATGGTTGGCCAGGATGACCGCACGGTCTGCGTGCAGCAGCTGGGTCATTCGCGCGGCCGGCACTGCCGGCGACATCAGATAGCCCTGGGCCTTGATGCAGCCGAGCTCGACGAGGATCCGCGCCCCGGCCTCGGTCTCGACCCCTTCCGCCACGGTGTCCAGGCCGAACGACCTGGCCAGTCCGACGATGGCGGTCACGATCGCCTGTGCGCCCGGGTCGTTCTCGATCCCGATGACGAAGCTGCGATCGATCTTGAGGGTGTCGACCGGGAGGTCCTTGAGCTGGACGAGCGAGCTGTGGCCGGTGCCGAAGTCGTCGATCGCGAGTTCCACGCCGAAGTCGCGGAGCTCACGGAGGGTGGAGACAACCGCGGGTACGTCGCGGATCACGCTGTTCTCGGTGATCTCGATGCACAGGTCACTCGTCCGCACCTGGCTCTTGTCGACGGCCGTCCGGAGATCGTCCATGAAATCGGCGGCGAGGAACTCGCCGGGCGACACGTTGACGCGCATCCGGATCGGCTCTTGCGCAACCAGGGCGGTCCACGCGGCAAGTTGCGCGCAGGCCTGGTCGATCACCCAGCGTCCGAGCCGCCGGCTCCGGTTGGTCTCTTCGACCACGTAGATGAACTCGCCCGCCGACAGCAGCCCCCGTTCCGGGTGATTCCACCGGACGAGTGCCTCGACACCGGTGATGCGGCGTGTCCGGAGGTCGAACTCCGGCTGGTAGAAGAGCTCGAACTCGCCGTCGTCGATGGCTCCGCTGAGGCGCAGTTCGAGGTCCTGACGCCGACGGGTCCGCCAGTCGAGGACCTCGTTGAACACGATCACCTCGTCGCCACCGTGGGACTTCGCCTCGAGCAGCGCCATGTCGGCCGACCGCAGGAGCTCGTCGACCGACGCACCGGCCGTGCTGGTGACCGCACCGATACTGGCGCTGCGGTAGACGGGATGGCTGCCGATCATCAGCGGCACCCGGAGGTCGCGCAGGATGCTCATGGCGGCCAGCCGGGCACCCTCCGCCGTCTCGATACCGTCGAGGATGAGGACGAACTCGTCGCCGCCGAGACGGGCGACCAGATCGCCCTCGCGGCAGCCGGCCGCGAGCCGCTCGCCCGACGCGGTGATCAACGCGTCCCCGGCCGCATGGCCGAAGATGTCGTTCGTCGTCTTGAGCCGGTCGAGGTCGAGGAAGAACAGCGCGAACGGCCGGAACGAAGCGCTCTCGAGACGGCTCCCGATCTCCTCGAGGAACACGCGGCGGTTCGGCAGGCCGGTCAGCACGTCTCGGTACGCCAGCGTGTGCAGCCGGTCCTCGGCCTCGACCCGTGCCAGCACCTGGGAGAGCAGCCCGGCGATCACCCGCAACGCCCTGACCTCCGCGTCGGACCACTCACGTTCACCGAAGTGGATGAAGCCGAGCACGCCCTCGGTCACGTCGCCCGGACGCAGCGGCACCATCGCGAGAGAGACCGCGGGGCCACCGGTGGCGACCTGAACGCGTTCCTGGTAACGGTTCTGCGCCGACGACGGCGTGATCAGCAGTGGTGCGTCCAGCAGTTCGATGGCCGAGAAGACGGGATCGTCGGACTCGAACGGGACGACGCCCAGCGGATCCGGATCGGGCACGTTCTGGCGACGCGGCCACTCCGCCACCAGGATGCTGGCGCGTTCGTCGAAGTCGTTGCGACGCAGGAAGCACGTGTCGATCCCGAGGAATCGCCCGACGGTCTCCAGGGTCGATTCGAGCACGACCTGGAGGTTGAGGGCGGCCACGCCGGTGAGGACGGTCGCGACGTCGGTCACGAGATCGTCGAGCCGTGAGCGCACGAGTGCGATGTGGCCGGCACTGGAGATCCGCTCGCAAATCGCCAGACAGATGTCGAACGCCGTCGCGGCGTCCGCTCCCGACGTCGCGGGGTCGGTCATCAAGACGAGGACGGCATGGGTCTCGTGTCCCCGCACCGGCGCGGTCCGCAAGGTCTGCTCGCCGGTCGAACCGGTTCGGCAGGTCGGGGGCGGCGTCGGGGGCCCGGCCACCAGCGCTCGCGCCAGGTCCGCGATCCCTCCCGGCGCCTGGCCGTCGTTGAACCGTCGGAGCGTCCCACCGGGCTCGTTGATCCAGCCGGCCAGGATGGTAGCCGGCTCGGGCTGCACGAGAAGTGCCTGACTGCCGGGGAAGCGTTGGACCAGGGTCGCGAGGACGGGATCGAGTGGTTCCCTCGAGATGCTCATGCGTGCGCCAGGTGTTGTCCCGAGGCGACGACCGCGCTGATCGAGGCGCGCCGGCTGACCGTCGACGGCGGGGGGTTGTGCGCCAGCCGAAGGACCAGGGCGAACGGTTCGTCGGGGAGTCCGACGACCGATCGGAACGATTCGGAGAGAGCCGCGATGTCGCCGGCGTAGCGCGGCGAGAGTTCGCGGAACTGCTCGGCGGTGTCGGCGAACAGGAACACCGGCGAGATCGGGTGGACGGCCAGGCCCGCGGCCTCGGCCTCGACCCAGAACGCCTCGGCCGCCTGACCCGCCTGGATCCAGCCGCCCGGGGTGCGGTCCGGCGCGGTCACGACCGCGACGGCCGACGAGGCCAGGATGCGGAGCCGGGTCGGTTCGCCCAGGGCGCGGCCGACGTTCCAGTCGGCCAGTCGCTGCATCACATCGCTGCGTCGGGCCACCTTGAGTTTCGCGAGGTTGGACTCGTCCAGCTCGAGCGTTCGGACGTCGAGACCACGTTGCAGGTCGTCGATCTCGGGCCAGCGCAGCTCGTCGAACATCTCGCGGTGCATGTGCGGCGTCAGGAAGCGGAGCCGATCCGACTCACCGAGGAGCTCAGCGATCCGGGCCAGGTCGTCGGAGTCGACGACCGTGGTGAGCCCGGCGCCGTAGGGCGTGACGCTGTCGCGCAACCGCGAGAGCACCGCGTCGTCCACCGTCGTGCGGAGGCCGATGTGCCGGTTCGTCGCCCGCGCGCGTACGCCGTCGTAGAGCCCCGCGAGCTCGGGGGCGGTACCAGGGAGCAGGTGCAGTACGGCCGTCGCGTCCGCCGGCCCGGCACCGGTGGTGATGTGCTCGTCGCCGAGCAGGCCGTGCCGGGCCGCCGCGACGCGGGCGTTGAACAGGGCGGCACCGACGGCGACGAGGCTGCCGCGGTAGCCGACGTCCATCGTCGTGCTGCGGGCGGGATCGACGCCGATGGTGATGGCGTCGTCCCCGAGCACGATCGTCCAGGGCTGGACGTTTCCGCCTGAGGGCGCCCGGTTCGCGGTCTCGAGGATGTCGCGCAGCCGTGGATCGGCCGGGAGCCGGCCGGTGGGTGTCTCCGCGTCAGCCGGGTGAGTCGTCGGTGTGGCCGGCTGGTCAGCGAGCGGCTCGGCGATCGACGCGACCGCCGCAGGGAGGTCGATCCGAACCCGGCCCGAGGCGACCGTGTCGCTGAGGCCGAGCGTCCGCACCGTGGTGGCGACCGACGCGGCGCCGAGCATGACGTCGCTCGCCAGCTGGGGCCAGGTGTGGACGGTCTCGTCGACCTCGGTCATCGACGCCGCCATCCGGGCCGAGAGCTGGTCGGGTTCCAGGATCCGCAGCACGTGGGGCACCTTGTCGTGCGTGCTCAGACCACGGAGGTCGGCCGGTGACACGTCGCCGAGGAGGCCGTGGAAGAGCGGCCGATCCGGCTCGAGGTCGTACCGCTCGACGTCGAGCAGGCCGCGGTCGCTCGTCTCCATGATCAGCGGCACCCGGTGGCGGCGCGCGCATGCCCGTAGCGCGACCTTCATGTCGAGGGAGTCGCACTCCTCCACCACCAGGTCCAGCCCGGTGACGAACTCCTCCATGCCGGCTTCGGTGAGGCCCGACTCCACGATGCGCACGGGCAGATACGGGTCCAGCTCGGCGATGCGACGGCCTGCGACGACGGCTTTGTTGATGCCGAGGTCCAGCACCGAGGCCGGGATCCGGTTCAGGTTCGACAGCTCGATGACGTCGAGGTCGGCGAGCCGGAGCTCGCGGCACAGGCCTTCCATCGCGAGCGTGTAGGCGATGGCGTGGCCGACGCTGAGCCCGACGACGCCGATGACCCGTGAGCCGAGTTCGGTCTGCTCGTCGCTGGTGATCTTGTTGCGGTTGCGGTCGGTCCGCAGTGCGCGGAACGAGGCCGGGCCGAGGGTCCGCACCATCGCGTTCCGCCACGGGTAATAGACCCAGCGCAGCGGTTCGTCGCGCAGATCGTCCGGCAGGGACGGCCGCAGCTCGATCAGGCCTGCGCGTTGCGCATCCGACGTGTCGACGCGGGCGACGCCGGCCAATTCGAGCTCCTGGATTCTGGTCGCGTCCGCGGGGATGGATTCATCCAGGACCTCTACCCCGAGCGCGGTCCGTTCCGACATGCGACCTCTCTTCAACCCGACGCCTCTACGCGTCAATCGTCCCACACTAGACGTATTCGGTTACACACGTAAAGTAAGAATTGCACTCGACATTGTTCGTATTTCGGACGATCGGCCATGGCTCGGAAGAAGCTGTCTGGACACTCTCCACGCCAGCGAGAGGACCCAGCGACATGACATCCACCCTCATCAGACCCGCCGTCGCGACGCAGACCCGACCGGGAGACATCGACGTTCCCTCGAGGGCGTCGATCCTCGATGCGGGCTTCGGCGGCGTGCAGTTCCTCCTGTGCCCGCCGAACTCCTCGCCGTGGCTGTGGGCCGCCTACCGGGCCGGCGCAGAGGCGGCCTACGCGCGGTACGGCGTCATGCAGGCGCTGCGTCTGCCGGACACGACCCTCGACGACCGGCATCCGTGGTTCGCGGTGACGCTCGACGCCGAGGGCGAGGTCGTCGCCGGGCTGCGGGTCAACGGACCTCTGGTGGTGCCCGAGGATGCGGCGGCTCTGAGAGAGCTGTCGAGCTCGCCGACGGCCGAGCGCCGCATCACCGACATCCTCGAGCGGACGCTGCCCGACGGGGTCATCGAGATCAAGGGCTTCTGGGTCCAGAACGGGACGCCGGGGCACCGCGAGATCGCCAAGACCCTCACCGGCTCGACCCGCCGGATCGCGTCGGTCATCGGCGTGCGGCACGCGCTCTGCACGGCGTCCGAGCACGCGGCCGGGCACTGGCGTGAAGCCGGGGGCGTCCCCCTCATGTCGGTGCCGGCCGTCCCGTACCCGACCGCCGAATACAGCACGCGGGTGCACTGGTGGGACTCCATGGACCCCGGCCGGGCGGTGCTGGTCGAGTCGGTGCCGTCTCGCCGTGTGTCCGCGACGCGCATCAACTGCCGAGCCGGCCGGCTGCCCGTTGGCCGATGAACGCGCCCGATCCGCATCTGATTTCGCCGGGTCCGTCCACACGTGCCGGCCGGGGTCGTCCACAGACAGCGCCGGCCGGCGTCCACAGGCGGGGCAGGTTGTCCACAACCCGCGCACCGACGGGTCCACAGATCGATGCTGCGAAACACCACATCTGGTACTCGACAAGCATGTAATTCGCTAGATATGGTGGTCCGGTAGCTGGTCGTCCAGATCGGACGCCAAGAGGGAATCCGGTGTGAATCCGGGACTGCCCCGCAGCGGTAAGTGGGAACGACCTCCGTCATCAGCACTGGGTCCGCCGACGCGAGTCGGTCACCCGGGAAGCGGCGGACAGTTAGGTGAGAACCGCGGTCGATCCGGCTGCACGTCCTCGTGCCCGCGAGTCCGAAGACCTGCCAGCCACACCTCACGCGTTCCCGCGTGGGGTGGCCCCGCGGTCGTGAGCGATGACCTGGGCACGCGCAAGGCCCAGCGAGTCCGCCGGCAACCAGCCGACCGCCCGCCGGTCCACCTCGTGCGTCCTCCCACGGTTCCTGACCTCGCGCCGAAGGCCTCCGGACGAGCTCGCGAGGAGAGAGCCATGTCGTCTGCGTCACCTGTTCCGTCCCCACCGCTGAAGCCCGCGCTGCCGAAGCCCACACCGCCGCCCCGGACCTTCGCGCCGGCTCTCGGCAGTCCCGGCCCTGGCGCCACCGTCCTCGGCTACCCCCGCATCGGCCCGCGCCGTGAGCTCAAGCGCGCACTCGAGTCGCACTGGCGCGGACGTCTCGACGCCGTCGGTCTCGACGATGTCGCAGCCCAGCTCCGTACCGACGGCTGGCGCCGGCTCGCCGGGCTCGGGCTCGACTCGGTGCCGGTCAACGACTTCTCCTACTACGACCAGGTCCTCGACACCGCCGTCCTGCTCGGCGCGATCCCGGCCCGCTACGCCGCGATCGCCGATCCCCTCGAGCGGTACTTCGCGATGGCGCGCGGTGACGGTGACCTCGCGCCGCTCGAAATGACCAAGTGGTTCGACACGAACTACCACTACCTCGTCCCCGAGATCGCGCCGGACACCGCGTTCGAGCTCGACGCGACGAAGCCGCTGGGCGAGCTCGCCGACGCGGCTGCCGTCCTCGGGCCGCTCGGCGTGACGGCGCGGCCGGTCGTCCTCGGCCCTGTCACGTTCCTCCGCCTGTCGAAGGCCGGGGACGGCGCACCGGCGGGCTTCGAGCCACTCGACCGCCTCGACGATCTACTCCCGCTCTATGTGCAGCTCCTCACCGCGCTGGCGCAGGCCGGTGCCGGCTGGGTGCAGCTCGACGAGCCGGCACTGGCCACCGACCTCACCGACCCCGAACTCGACGCGGTCCGCCGCACCTACGAGACACTCGGCGCGGTCGCAAGCCGGCCGTCACTACTCGTCACGGTCGCCTTCGGCAGCCCGGGCCCGGCGCTGCCCGTCCTCGCCGCGACCGGTGTCGAGGCGATCGGCCTCGACTTCGCCACCGTCACCGGCGCCACCGCGGCCGAGGTCGCCGTGCTCCCGTCGCTGGCGCACAAGACGATCGTCGCCGGTGTCGTCGACGGCCGGAACGTCTGGCGCACCGACCTCGACGACCGGCTCGCGCTGCTGGGCACGCTGCTCGGCGTCGCCGGCCACGTCGACGTCGCCACGTCCTGCTCGCTCCAGCACGTGCCGTACTCGCTGGCCGGCGAGGACGGCCTGCCCGAGCCGGTGCGGCACTGGCTCGCGTTCGCCGACGAGAAGGTCGCCGAGGTCGCTCTGCTCCACCGGGCGCTCCACGGCGCAGACACGACGACGGATGAGGTGGCCGCCGTGCTCGCCACCGCCCGCGCTGCCCGAGCCGAACGGCTCGCCGCACCGCACGTCCGCCGGGACCGCGTCCGGGCACGCCTCGAGCAGCTCGCCGCGTCCGACCTCAGCCGCGGTCCGGCCGCGGAGCGGGCCCGGCTCCAGCAGGCCAGGCTCCAGCTGCCGCCGCTGCCCACGACGACCATCGGATCGTTCCCGCAGACCAGTTCGATCCGTAAGGCGCGCGCCGACCACAACGCCGGCCGCATCGACGACGCCGGCTACACCACACGAATGCACGACGAGATCGCCGAGGTCATCGCGCTGCAGGAGAAACTCGGCCTCGACGTCCTCGTGCACGGCGAGCCTGAGCGCAACGACATGGTCCAGTACTTCGCCGAGCAGCTCGACGGGTTCACCGTCACCGCCAACGGCTGGGTTCAGTCCTACGGCTCCCGGTGCGTGCGACCGCCGATCCTGTTCGGCGACGTCGAGCGCCCGGCCGACATGACCGTCGCCTGGACGACCTTCGCCCAGTCGCTCACCGAGCGCCCGGTCAAGGGCATGCTCACGGGCCCGGTGACGATCCTGGCCTGGTCGTTCGTCCGTGACGACGAGCCGATCGGCGAGGTGGCCCGGCAGGTCGGGCTCGCCATCCGCGACGAGGTGCACGCCCTCGAGGCGGCCGGCGTCGCCATCGTCCAGGTCGACGAGCCCGCGCTGCGCGAGCTCCTCCCGCTCCGTAAGGCCGATCAGCCCGCTTACCTCGACTGGGCGATCACTTCGTTCCGGCTCGCCACCTCCGGGGTCGCGGACTCCACCAGCATCCACACGCACCTCTGCTACTCGGAGTTCGGCGAGGTCGTCGACGCCATCGACGGGCTCGACGCCGACGTCACCAGCGTCGAGGCGGCCCGCTCACACATGGAGATTCTCGGAGACCTCGCCGCCTCCGGTTACTCCCGGGGCATCGGCCCGGGTGTCTACGACATCCACTCCCCACGGGTCCCGTCCACCGACGAGATCAGCGATCTGCTCACCCGGGCCCTGGCCGCCGTTCCCGGCGACCGCCTCTGGGTCAACCCCGACTGCGGACTCAAGACCCGTACGAACGACGACGTCATCCCGGCCCTCACCCACCTCGTCGCGGCCGCCAAGGCCGCCCGCGCACAGCTCTAAGGAAGGAACCCGCATGACGCTCGCTCCCCAGGTAACCGATGCCGGCCGCGACGGCTCGGCTGTATCCGACGCGCAGGTCAACGTCAGCAAGCGTGACGGAACCCGGCAGCCGTACGACGCGGACCGCATCAACCGGGCGATCGAGCGTGCGACCGTCGGATTGCCCGACGGCCTGTCGATGACGATGCAGATCGCGTCCGAGCTGGCGATCACGCTCTTCGACGGCATCACCACCGAGCAGCTCGACGAAGCCGCCATTGCCGTTGCGGTGCAGAACATCAAGGACGACCCCGACTACGACAAGGTCGCCACCCGCCTTCTGCTCAAGACGATCTACAAGAAGGTGCTGGGCTCCTACGAGACCGCCACCGAACTCGCGTTGCTGCACCAGGCACGGTTCCCCGGCTACATCCGGGACGCGATCGAGGAGGGCGCGCTCGCGCAGGTGCTCACCGAGACGTTCGACCTCGAGGAGCTCGCGTCGGCGCTGACCGTCGGCAACGATGAGTACCTGCGCTACATGGGCGTCGTCACCATGCGGAACCGCTACATGGTCGCCGGCCGGCAGGGTCAGCCGCTCGAGGTTCCGCAGTACTTCTGGATGCGGGTCGCCATGGGGCTCTCGCTGAACGAGACCGACCCGACGTCAGCGGCCATCTCGTTCTACCGCAAGATGTCAGCACTCGAATACATCGCGGCCGGCTCGACGCTCGTCAACGCGGGCACGAACCATCCCCAGCTGAGCAACTGCTTCGTCATGCAGATGGACGACGACATCGACCACATCGCCAAGTCCCTCACCGACGTCATGTGGCTGACGAAGGGCACCGGCGGCATCGGCCTGTCGGTCACCAAGCTCCGCTCCGAGGGCTCGCCGATCCGATCGAACAACACCACCTCCACCGGGCCGATCCCGTTCATGCACACGATCGACTCGACGCTGCGCGCCGTTTCTCGTGGTGGCAAGAAGTTCGGCGCGCTGTGCTTCTACATGGAGAACTGGCACCTCGACTTCGACCAGTTCCTCGATCTCCGCCAGAACGCCGGCGACCCCTACCGCCGTACCCGCACGGCGAACACCGCCGTGTGGATCTCCGACGAATTCATGCGCCGTGTGCAGACCGACGAGCCCTGGTACCTGTTCGACCCGCTGGAGACCCCCGACCTCGTCGAGCTGTACGGCCGCGACTTCAGCGCCCGCTACGCCGAGTACGTCGAGCTCGCCGAGGCCGGCAAGATGGGCCGCTTCCAGAAGGTCTCCGCGCGCGGTCAGTTCACCGCCATCCTCGTGTCCCTGCAGACCACCTCACACCCGTGGCTGACGTGGAAGGACACGATCAACGTCCGGGCGCTCAACGACAACACCGGCACGATCCACCTGTCGAACCTGTGCACCGAGATCACCCTGCCGCAGGACCGCGACAACATCGCCGTCTGCAACCTGGCCTCGATCAACCTGTCCCGGCATCTCGACGACGACAACAACATCGACTGGGACCGGCTCGAGAAGAGCACCCGGCTCGCGGTCCGTCAGCTCGACAACCTCGTCGGCATCACCTCGGCCGCGGTCACCGAGGCCGACTTCGCCAACGATCGCAACCGCGCCGTCGGACTCGGTGTCATGGGCTTTACCGACCTGTGCGAGCGGCTCGGATTCCCCTACGCCAGCGAAGACGCCTACGACCTGTCGGACAAGGTGTTCGAGTTCGTCAGCTGGCACGCGATCGACGCGTCCGCAGACCTCGCCGCCACCCGTGGCGCGTACCCGAACTTCGCCGGGTCCGGCTGGTCCCGGGGCCAGGTCCCGTTCGACACGCTCGACGAGCTGGCGTTCAACCGCGGCATGCCCGTCGAGATCGACCGGACGACGCGGCTGGACTGGGATTCCCTTCGTGCCAAGGCGAAGAAGGGCATGCGCAACGCCACGTTGATGGCGATCGCCCCGACCGCGTCGATCGGTCTCGTCGCCGGTACCACTCCCGGCCTCGACCCGCAGTTCTCCCAGCTGTTCAGCCGGGCCACCAGCTCCGGCAAGTTCCTCGAGGTCAACCGGAACCTCGTTGCGGCGTTGCAGGAACGGGGTCTGTGGGAGCAGGTGCGTGACGACCTGCTCCGGTCCCAGGGCGACATCAGTGGCATCGCGGCGATCCCGGACGAGATCAAGAAGATCTACCGGACGTCGTTCCAGCAGCCGCCGGAGGCGTTCCTCGAAGTCGCCGGCCGGGCGCAGAAGTGGATCGACCAGGCGATCAGCCGGAACATGTACCTCGCCACCCGCGACATCGGCGACATGATCCGGATCTACTCCGACGCCTGGAAGCGCGGCCTCAAGACCACCTACTACCTGCACATGCAGCCGCGGCACTCCGCCGAGCAGTCGACGGTGAAGGTCAACAAGTCCGAGACGATCGGTCGCAAGACGGGCTTCGGGTTCGGCTCGGCGGCAGCACCCAAGCGGGTGTCGCTCGGTGGGACCGCGGACGCGCCCATCCCCGTCGAGGCGGACGCGAGCACGATCGTCGCGACCGCACCGGTTGCTCCCGTCGTGGCGGCACCCGTCGTGCAGGCACCTGCCGCCCCCGCACCCGCACGTGGATTCGGGTTCTCGGCGGTCCGCCCGCACGCGGCTCCGGCTCCGGTAGCGGCGCCGGCGCCGGACGCTCCCATCGGGGCAGCTCAGCTCCCCGTCATCGAGGACGACGAAGTCGGCTTCGTCTGCCCGACCGACCCGCAGGAACGCCTGCAGTGCGAGGCATGCCAGTAGCGCCGGCACGGCTGTCCCGTCCTGATCTGTTCTGTCCTCACTCGAAAGGCACCCCCATGACTCTCCAGGCACCCCCGCACACTGGCATCCTCGGCGCCGGCATCGCCGACGGCCTCCTGCTCAAGCCGATCCGCTACCAGTGGGCCTACGACCTGTACAACCAGGCCGTCCAGAACACCTGGTTCCCGCACGAGATCCAGCTCGGCGAGGACCTCGCCGACTTCAAGAAGATGACCGCCGAGGAACGTCACGCGGTCACGTTCCTGATGAGCTACTTCAACCCGAACGAGCTGATGGTGAACAAGGCGCTTGCGTTCGGCGTCTACCCCTACGTCAACGCGGCCGAGACGCATCTCTACCTGGCCAAGCAGATGTGGGAGGAAGCCAACCACTGCATGGCCTTCGAGTACGTCCTCGAGACGTTCCCGATCGACCGTGAGACTGCCTACGACGCGCACGTCACTGTCCCGTCGATGGCGGCGAAGGAAGCGTTCGAGGTGCGCTACATCAAGCGGATGAGCGAGCAGCAGCTCGACATCTCGACCGTCGAGGGTAAGCGCGACTTCGTCCGGAACCTCGTTGCCTACAACATCATCCTCGAGGGCATCTGGTTCTACAGCGGCTTCATGGTGGCGCTGAGCTTCCGTCAGCGGAACCTGCTGCGCAACTTCGGCTCGCTGATCGACTGGGTGGTGCGCGACGAGAGCCTGCACCTGAAGTTCGGGATCAACCTCATCCTGACCGTGCTCGAGGAGAACCCCGACGTCGCGACCGAGGAGTTCGCCGCCGAGATCCAGCAGATGATCCTGGACGCGGTCGACATGGAGGAGGCGTACAACAACGACCTGCTCCCCAACGGCATCCTCGGGCTCAACGCCGGCTACATCAACACCTACGTCAAGTACCTGGCCGACCGGCGGCTCGAGGAACTCGGGTTCGGAGCGCACTACGGTGTTAACAACCCGGCAAAGTGGATGGCGACGGCGAATGACACGCTTCAGCTCGTGAACTTCTTCGAATCCACCAACACCAGCTACGAGGTCGACGCGAAGGCGTCCACTTCGGCGCGATGAATCCGAGGGTCGGCGCCGAGCAGCGTCGAGCCGCACCGCGGTTCACGCTGCTCGGGCCGGCGATGGTCGCGGCGGTCGCCTACGTCGATCCGGGCAACGTCGCGACGAACACGAGCGCAGGCTCGAAGTACGGCTACCTGCTGCTGTGGGTGCTGGTCCTGGCCACCATCGTGGCCGGCGTGATGCAGTACTTGTCGGCGGCACTCGGAGCCGCGACCGGGCGGTCGTTGCCCGAGCTGGTGGGCGAACGACTGGGCTCGCGCCGCCGCACCGGTTACTGGCTACAGGCCGAGCTGATCGCGATGGCCACCGACGTCGCCGAGGTGGTCGGTGGCGCGGTCGCGTTGCGGCTGCTGTTCGACTGGCCGCTGCCGGTGGGCGGCGTGGTCACCGGGCTGATCTCCCTTGCCCTGCTGATGATCCGGGACCGCGGCGGGCTCGGGCGGTTCGAGCTGGTGATCCTCGGGTTGCTCGTCCTGATCGCCGCCGGCTTCGGCGCCGGGCTGATCGCGTCGCCGCCGTCGGGCACCGGCATCCTGCACGGCCTCGTCCCCGCCTTCGACGGCGTCGGCACCGTCGTGCTGGCAGCCGGGATGGTCGGCGCGACCGTCATGCCGCACGCGCTCTACGTGCACTCCTCGCTGGCCGCGGACCGGTTCCAGCAGGACGGCGCCGGCCTCGACCTCGCTGCCAAGCTGCGGATCACCCGTTACGACGTCGTTCTCGCGATGATCCTCGCGGGTGCGGTGAACATCAGCATGCTGCTGGTCGCGGCCACCGCGCTCGGTGGATCAGCTGGGGTGGACACGCTCGAAGGCGCGCATGCCGCGCTCTCGTCCCGGCTCGGGCCGTTCGTCGCGCTGGCGTTCGCGGTGGCGCTGCTGGTGTCCGGGCTGTCTTCTACAGCGGTCGGGTCGCACGCCGGCGCGGTCGTGATGGCCGGGCTGGCGCCCTGGCAGGTCGGCCGGACGACGCGCCGGATGATCACGCTGGTGCCCGCGATCGTGTTGCTGGCCACGGGAATCGAGCCGACCGGCCTGCTCGTCGGTTCGCAGGTCCTGCTCTGCCTGGGGATCCCGCTGGTGATGGTCCCGCTGGTGCGCCTCGCGATGAAGTCCGAGCTGATGGGACCGGCTGCCGCGAAGGGCGTGCTGCTCGTGTTCGCCTCGGCGGCGACCGCGGTGATCGCCGCCCTCGATCTCGTGCTGGTTGTCCTGACCGTGACCGAAACGGGCTGACGTCCGCTAGCGTGCGACGCGCAAGCCAGCCGATCACCGTGTCTGGAGCGTCGTGCCCCCCGCGTCCACTTCTCCCACTGCGTCCGCCGCGGGTCGTGATGCCGATGCGGCCGGCCGGCCGGCACATGCTGTGCGAGAAGCCGCTCGGCCTGACCGTCCGCAGCTGCCGCGCGATGGTGGATCAGGCGGCAGCCCCACCGGTGCGATCCTCGCCACCGCCGAGAACTACCGCCGCGACCCGGTGAACCGGCTGGTGCGGGCCGTGCTCGACGCTCACTTGCTCGGCGACGTGTATCTGATGACCCAGCAGTCCATCGGCGGCGACGACGAGATCATCATCACGCCCTGGCGCCACCTCAAGGACAAGGGCGCGATCGGGCTCGACATAGGCGCCCACTACACCGACCTCCTCAGGTACTACTTCGGTGAGATCGAGTCGGTCTTCGGTCGCGGTCTGATCGCCGAGCCGGTCCGGCGACGCCGAGCCGTGACGAACCGCGCCCGAGCTCGACCTCGAGTCCTACCGCGCATGGTTCGCCTCGATCCCGGACGAGGTGGTGGCGACCGGGGAGGACTCCGTCATCGCGATGTACCGGATGACCTCGGGCGTGAGCGCGACCATCGCGTACATCCCGTGTCGAATTGCGGCTGGCCGGATCCACGCTGCGCGGCCGCGAGAGCGCCGCGGCGTGTCCCGGGTTCGAGCTCGACCCGCTCTCGCGGGCCCTGTTCGCGACGACGGCACCCAGTACGAGCTACCGTGCACGACCGTCGATGCGGCACTCGTCGCGATCGAGCTGCACGACTTCGCCGCGGTGCTCGCCGCCTACGGTCGGATTTCGCGGGCCGGTCGGTGCGGATGGGCGAGGTGCTCGACAGCACGGTGTCGGCCTACCAGGACGACATCGACGCGGCACTCGGTCTCGTCTGACGGTTCACCGCCGGCGCGCGCTGACCGTATGGGGTCATCCGGGGTCGTCGTCCCCGGTCGGGGAGGACGACGCAGTAGCGTCGGTGTGCCGAACCGTCCCGACCCCGGAGTGTGCCGTGCATCCGTTCAGCTCGACCGACGGATACGTCACGACCGTTGATCCGGCGACCGGGCTCGACCTGGCGCGGCACGACCTGTGGACCGGCGAGCAGGTCGAGGCGGCCCTTGACCGAGCCTCGCAGCGCTGGCCCGGGTGGCGTTCCATGCCGCTCTACGAGCGGATCGCCGCCGTCGCCCGTGCCGCCGATGCGATCGAAGCCGCGGCGGACCCGATGGCCGCGATCCTGACCGCCGAGATGGGCCGGCCGACCGGGCCCGCTCGCGCCGAGATCGCCAAGTGCGCCACGGCGATCCGTTACCTGTGCTCGATCGCTGCGGACCGTCTCGCGCCGCGCACCGTGGACGGCGCCGACGACGGCGAGACGGCGCGGCTGCGCTCGGATCCGCTCGGCCCGATCCTCGGGATCATGCCGTGGAACTTCCCGTACTGGCAGAGCATCCGGTTCCTGATCCCGGCCCTGCTCGCCGGCAACACGATCCTGCTGAAACCGGCGCCGTCGACGATCGGCAGCGGGCTCGCGCTCCAGGCCGCGTTCGACGCGGCCGGCCTGGGCGACGGGATCGTCACGACGCTGCCGATCTCGGTCGAGCCGGTGGCAGCGCTCATCGCGGACCCGCGCGTACACGGCGTCAGCCTCACCGGCAGTGTCCGCGCCGGCCGCAGCGTCGGCGAGCAGGCCGGCCGGCACCTGAAGAAACTCGTGCTCGAACTCGGCGGCTCCGACCCGTTCATCGTCTTCCCGGACGCCGACGTCGCCACCGCCGCGACGGTGGCCGCGAATGCCCGCCTGCAGAACGCCGGCCAGAGCTGCATCGCCGCCAAGCGGTTCCTCGTGCACCGCGACGTGGCGCAGGAGTTCACCGACGCGATGGTCGCGGCGTTCGACGCGGCCGTCGTCGGCGACCCGCGGGCCTACGGCGTGCAGTACGGCCCCCTGGCGACGGAGGCGGCACTGACGACGATCGTCGAGCAGGTCGACCGGAGCGTCGCCGCCGGTGCGGTCGTCCGCACCGGCGGCCACCGCCTCGACCGGCCCGGGTTCTTCTTCGCACCCACCGTGCTCACCGATGTCCCCGATTCGGCGCCGTGCTGGCGGGACGAGGTCTTCGGTCCGGTCGCGCCGGTGAAGGTGTTCGACGACATCGCCGGGCTGATAGCGGTCGTCAACGCCAGCGAGTACGGCCTCGGCGCGAGCGTCTGGACGTCGGATCCAGCTGTCGTCGGCACTCTCTCCGGCCAGCTCGAGGTCGGGCAGGTGTTCGTCAACGGCATGGTCGCCTCCGATGCCCGGTACCCCTTCGGCGGGGTGAAGGACTCGGGCTTCGGCCGCGAACTCGGCGACGCCGGGTTCGGCGAGTTCGTCAACCTCAAGCTCGTCCGCGAGTTCGGCCCGCCTCGATGAGCGGCCGGACCGACGCTTCGATGCGGGCCTGGGCGGACAGCCTCGACATCGGACCGTGGTCGTCCTACACGCTCGGCCCGCCACGTCTGCGCAACATGGTCTACCGGAGTGACCAGACGTCGTTCACGTTCCGGCACCCCCTGGTGATGTCGGGTGCGATGCAGCTCGAGCATCTTCACCGACCACCTCGACGCGTTCGGCGAAGGCATGCACCACCTCGGGTTCGTCGTCCCCGACCACGTTCTTCGGCTGGCCGGAGGCGGCAGGTGTCATCGCGGGGTCGTTCGCGTCGGCTCTGATCGGTGCGGACCCGTTCGACGTCGAGCATCTCGGGCTCTCGCTCTACCGCTCGTTCTCGTTCCGGGGGATGGCGGTCAGCGGGGCGGTCAGCGGGGCGATCAGGCGCTGTGGGACATCAAGGGCAAGGTGCTCGACGAGCCGGTCTGGCGGTTGCTCGGTGGGCGCGTCCGTCGCGGTGTCCGCGCGATGCGGGTGCTCGACACCGGCACGATCGACGAGGTGAACGCAGCCGGGGCGGCGGCAGCGGCAGGCGGCTACACGGCGGTGAAGGTGCTGCTGTTCCAGTACGACCACCACCAGATGCCGACCGCCCGCCGGATCGCGGATCTGCGCGACCGGGCGTTCTCCCTGCGCGCCACCCTCGGGCCCGACGTCGACATCGCAGTCGAACTGCACCGCAACACGTGTACTACAAGGGCAATCCGAGCGCAGTCGGGGCGGTCTCGGCCCGGCGAAGGGCAAGGACTTCGACGGTGCGCACGTCCCCGGGTCGGTGCTGGTGACAGCGGACGAGATCCCGGACCCGTACGACCGGCAGCACCGGCGCGATGCACTGGCGGTTCGAGCAGATGATCGCCCACGCTTCCCGTTGGAGACCCTGCGTCCGGCCGAGGTGTTCGGCTCCGGCACAGTCGGCGGCGGGAGCGCTGCCGAGGTCGGTCGGACCCTTCACGCCGGCGACGTCGTCGAACTGACGGTGGACCGCCTGGGCACACTGCGGAACACCGTCGGCGCCGCGCCGAACGGATGACGTCGCTAGAAGGGTGGTGGGCTGTCGCGGCCGGTCCAGGTCCAGGGTGGTGCGGTGGTGTG
>DAIQRJ010000040.1:0-36513 GCA_036786375.1 Actinopolymorphaceae bacterium | reverse complement strand
TCGACGACCAAGGCCGGGTGGTCGAACATGTCCGCACCCAGCATGATCCGACCACAGCGATGCGGGACTTCGTCAACGCCCGCGACCGGCACTGCCGCTTCCCCGGCTGCATCGTCACCGCCGTGCGCTGCGACACCGACCACACACAGGCGTGGGAACCCGGCGGCGCGACCTGCCCCTGCAACATGGCACCCCTGTGCCGCCGACACCACCGGCTCAAACAAGCCCAAGGCTGGCATCTGGACATCGACCACGACACCAACAACGCCACCTGGACCACACCCCACACCGGCCACACCACCGCACCACCCTGGACCTCACGCCTCCACGACGACCCCGCACCCTTCTGACAACCGAGGGCGGGGAGAAGCGGGCAACCCTGCTTTGGGAGGATGTCGAGACATGCCCTCGAGGAAGCTGGTCCACCCGTGAAGCTTGTCGCCGGATCCGTCCCACCACTGATCACGCCGCTGCGGCCCGACGGCACCCTCCACCGGCCGGCGCTCGAGCGTCAGCTCGGACGGCTCCTCGGCAAGGTCGACGCGATCCTCGTCCTCGGCACCACCGCCGAGTTCGCCGCGCTGCCGGCCGACGTAGCCGACGCCGTGGTGGACGTGACGGTCGGTGCCGTCGGCGGCCAGGTCCCGCTCGTGCTCGGCGTCGGCGCGGCGAGCACGAGCCAGGCAATCGGGAATCTGAGCCGGGTCCGTCCCGGGATCACCGCAGTCGCGGCCACCACGCCCTACTACTTCCTGGCGTCGCCCCCGATGCTCGAGCGGCACTACATCGCACTCGCCGACGCCTCACCGGTGCCGCTGCTGCTCTACAACATCCCGCAGAACACCCACGTCGCCCTCACCGCCGACACCGTCGCACGCCTCGCGGGACACCCGAACATCGTCGGCATCAAGGACAGCGGCGAGGACGCGGCGCTGTTCGAAGCGCTTCTCGCACTCCGCACCGACGACTTCGCCGTCCTGCAGGGCAGTCGCCAACCCGAGACCGCCGAGCTCTACCGGGCCGGCTCCGACGGTTTCGTCGCCGGCATCGAGAACGTGGTCCCCGGCGTCATGCGTGACCTGATGTGTGCCATCGACCTCGGCGATCGCGACGCCGAAGCAGCTGCCGTCGCGCGGATCGCCTCGGTCAGCCGCGTCCTCGTGCAGGGCAACTGGCTGGCAGGACTCAAAGTCGCGGTCGCGATGCTCATCGGCGGCGGCGACACGCTCGTCGCTCCGTTCGAACCCATCGACGACACCGGGCGCGAACGCATCAGGCAGGTCCTGGTGGAGCTCGGCCTGACCCCGGTGTGATCCGCGGGTGCGAACCGGCGTCAGGAAAACCCAGCCGGGCCGCAGAGGGTCGACGCCTATGCTGAGGCGGTCATGCCCGATGCGACCGCGACCCAGTCCAGCGCCGCAGCAGACGTCGAAGACCTCCGCGACCGCCTTCGTGCGCTGACCCTCACCGACGAAGCGCGGCTCGGGTCCCGACTCCACCGGGCCAGGTCACAACGCGACGCCGGCCGCCGTGCCCGGGACCTCGCCAAGATCACCGCTGACATCGAGACCGCCGAAGTTCGCGTCCAGACCCGCGTACAGGCTCGGCCCACTTCGATCGGCTACCCGCCGGAGCTTCCGGTCTCCCAGCGTGCCGACGACATCGCCACCGCCATCCGAGACCATCAGGTCATCGTCCTGGCAGGCGAAACCGGCTCCGGCAAGACCACCCAGCTACCCAAGATCTGCCTCGACCTCGGCCGCGGCGTCCACGGGATGATCGGGCACACCCAACCACGGCGGATCGCGGCGCGGTCGGTGGCCGAACGGATCGCGGAGGAACTCGCCACCCCGCTCGGCGGCGTCGTCGGGTACCAGATGCGGTTCGCCGACCACACGAGCGACGACACGCTGGTCAAGGTGATGACCGACGGTGTGCTGCTCGCGGAGATCGCGCACGACCGTGACCTGCTCCGCTACGACACGATCATCGTGGACGAGGCGCACGAACGCAGCCTCAACATCGACTTCCTGCTCGGCTACCTCACCCGGCTGCTGCCGAGACGGCCCGACCTCAAGGTCATCATCACCTCGGCCACCATCGACCTCCAGCGGTTCTCCCTGCACTTCGGCGGAGCTCCGATCATCGAAGTCTCGGGACGCACGTTCCCGGTGGAGATGCGCTACCGGCCGCTGCCCGGCGACGACGACGGCAGCGACGACGCCCGCGACCAGATCACCGCGATCTGCGACGCGATCGACGATCTCCGGCATGAGGGCCGCGGCGACATCCTCGTGTTCTGCTCGGGGGAGCGGGAGATCCGCGACGCCGCCGACGCCGTGAAGGGCATGAAGCTCCCTGACACCGAGATCCTCCCGCTCTACGCGCGGTTGTCAGCAGCCGAACAACATCGCGTCTTCGCCGCCCACACCGGCCGCCGCGTCGTCCTCGCCACCAACGTGGCCGAGACGTCGATCACGGTCCCCGGGATCCGCTACGTCATCGACCCGGGCACGGCCAGGATCTCTCGCTACAGCAGGCGTCTGAAGGTTCAGCGACTCCCGATCGAGGCGATCTCCCAGGCCTCGGCCAACCAGCGCGCCGGCCGTTGCGGACGCGTCGCCGACGGCATCTGCATCCGTCTCTACAGTGAGGACGACTACCTCGCCAGGCCGGAGTTCACCGATCCGGAGATCCTGCGCACCAGCCTGGCGTCGGTCATCCTGCAGATGGCCGCGCTCGGTCTGGGCGAGATGGCCGACTTCCCGTTCGTCGAACCCCCGGATGCGAGGACCGTCAACGACGGTGTGCGGTTGCTCGAGGAGCTAGGCGCCTTCCGGCCCGACAGCACATCGGCCGGCGGACGGAAGCTCACGCCGATCGGCCGATCGCTCGCCCAGCTCCCGCTCGACCCCCGGCTCGCACGCATGGTCATCGCCGCGGACGAACTCGGCTGCCTTCGCGAGGTGCTCGTCATCGTCGCCGGCCTCACGATCGCGGATCCGCGCGAACGGCCGGTGGAACGTCGCGAGGCCGCCGACCAGTACCACCGCCGGTTCCGGGTGAACGCCGCCACCGAGTCCGACTTCCTCAGCCTGCTGAACCTGTGGACCTACGTGCGCGAACAACGCAAGGAGCTCACGAGCAGCGCGTTCCGGCGGATGTGCACCAAGGAGTTCCTGCACTACCTGCGGATACGCGAATGGCAGGACCTCGAGGCACAGCTCCGCACGACCTGCCGGCAACTCGGCCTGCACGTGTCCTCGGGCCCTGTCGAGGTCGACCCGCTCGCCACCGCGGTCCATCAGTCCATGCTGACCGGGCTCCTCGGCCACGTCGGATTGCGTGACCAGGAGCGGCGTGAGTACCTGGGCGCCCGCGGGGCCTGGTTCTCGCTGTCGCCGGCGACCGTGCTGTTCAGGCAGCAACCAGCCTGGGTGATGGCCGCCGAACTCGTCGAGACGACCCGGCTGTGGGCGCACACGACCGCGAAGATCGATCCGGCCTGGATCGAAGCCTGTGCCGGGCATCTGCTGCGCCGTTCCTACAGCGAGCCGCACTGGGAGAAGAAGGCCGCGGCGGTGATCGCCTACGAACGGGTGACGCTGTACGGGATCCCCGTTGTCACACAGCGAAAAGTCACCTACGGGTCGATCGACCCGGTGGTCGCCCGTGAGCTGTTCATCCGGCACGCGCTCGTCGACGGCGACTGGGACACCCGGCACGAGTTCTTCCACCGCAACCGCGAACTGCTCGACGAGGTGGCCGATCTCGAGGACCGCGCACGGCGCCGCGACCTCCTGGTCGACGACGAGACGCTGCTGGCGTTCTACGACGAACGCGTCCCGGCCGACGTCGTGTCCGGCCGGCACTTCGACTCGTGGTGGAAGAAGGCGCGCCGCAACGACCCCGACCTCCTCACCTACACAGAGGATCTGCTGGTCGACGCCAATGCTGCCGGTGTCGTCGGCACCGACTACCCGACGACCTGGACGGCGAACGGGATCGACTTCGACGTGACCTACCAGTTCGAACCCGGCGCCGCTGCCGACGGCGTGACCGTGCACGTGCCGCTCGCGGTTCTCAACCAGCTGACACCCGACCCGTTCGGCTGGCAGATCCCGGGCCTGCGCACCGAACTCGTGACGGCGTTGGTGAAAGCGCTGCCCAAGAACCTGCGCCGGCTGTTCGTCCCGGCCCCGGACGCCGCGGCCGCCGTCCTCGCCGACGGGCTCGACCCGGCCGACGGACCGATCACGACGGTGCTCGCACGCGCACTGAGCCGGCGGGCCGGTGAATCCGTCGTCCCGCGTGACTTCGACCCGGCCCGGGTGCCCGACCGGTTGCGCGTCACGTTCAGCGTGACCGACGCGCCCGGCCGGGAACTGCGGAGCGGCAAGGACCTCGCCGCCCTGCAGCGCGAACTCGCTCCCCAGTTACGCAAGGCGCTCGGGACCGCCGGTGGAGGGCTGGAACGCAGCGGGCTGACGGCGTGGTCGTTCGGCGACCTGCCCGCCACGATCAGCGAGCCCGCCCGCACCGGTGGCGCCGGCGCGCGGGTGACCGGCTACCCCGCACTGGTCGACGACGGCGACTCGGTGTCGATCCGGGTCTTCGAGTCGCCCGCCGAGCAGCAGCGTGCGACCTGGGCCGGCCAGCGGCGCCTGCTCGTCCTGGGCATCCCGTCGCCTGTCCGACCGGTGCTCGCCCGGCTCGACAACGCCGCGAAGCTGGCGTTGGGCCGGAGCCCCTACCCCGACGCGACCGCGATGTTCCACGACGCGGTCCGGGCGGCCGTCGACGACGGCATGCGCCGACACGGCGCGCCCGCCGCCGACGAGGAGGCGTTCGCCGTTCTCCGCGATGCCGTCCGGGCCGACCTCGCCGACATCGTCGGTGATGTGCTCTCGACGGCCGCCGTCGTGCTCGGCACGTCCCACGCGCTGCGGGCCGACCTCGCCGAGCGCGGCAGCGCGGTCACACAACCGTCGCTCGACGACATGTACCGGCAACTCGACCAACTCGTGGGCCCCGGGTTCGTCGGCCGTGCCGGGCGTTCGCGCCTGCACGACGTGGTCCGCTACCTCCGTGCGATCCGGCATCGGCTGGACAAGCTCGCGGGCTCGGCGGGCCGCGATCTCGTCCGCCTCGAGACCGTCCGCCGGGTCGAGGACGACTACCACCGGCTCGTCGCGGACGTCCCGCGCGGGCGGGAGCGGCCGGCGTCGCTCGACGACATCTTCTGGCTTCTGCAGGACTGGCGGGTGCTCGAGTTCGCTCAGAACCTGCGCGGCCCGCAACCGGTGTCGGAGAAGCGCATCCGCAACGCTCTGGCGGCCGCCCGCCGCGACGTGGACGCGCTCCGCTGACGCGCTCGGCTGACCCGCGCGGGAACACCGGCCCACCATTTGACCTGATGTGACCGGTTCGTGCGCGCTCGTGCAGGACACCCGGCGCGAGGTCGGACCCGACGCGGCAAGCCGGACGTGGGACGAATCGATCGCCCGCCCGATCGGGGCGGGTGACGGAAGCGCGTGTACCGGCTACTTCGGCGCGTTCGCTTTCATCAGCGCGCGCCACGTGCCCGCGCCGACCGCACCGTTGGGTGCGACCCTGCCGCCCTGCTTGGCCTTGAACGCCTTGACCGCAGCCAGGGTCATCGGCCCGAAGACGCCGTTCACCGGCGAGACCTTGAGCGCCGACTGGACGGCAGCGACCGCGGGGCCGGAGTCACCGCTGACGAGCGTGATCCCGGAGAAGCGGACGAGGTTCTTCATGACCGTGCTGGATCCGGCCGGCGCGGTCACCGCCGGATAACGCGGGCACGGCGTGTAGCGCACGGAGTAGCGGCCGGACCAGTTCATGTCCGCGGCGCGGCACGGGCCGTACTCCTTGGCCGCGACCGTCTTGGTCCAGAAACTCGTCTTCTTCATCGCACCCTCCCAGCTGAGGGAGAAGTGGATGTGGTTGCGGTGGCAGGCGGTGTCCATCGACGACTGGGGGGTGTTGGCGCAGTTGTTGTAGGGACGCCAGCCGGCGTCAGCCGAGTACGCGCCCCAGATCTTGTTGTTCCAGATGAGATACATGGTGCCGAGGCGACGGGCGTTGGCGAAGGTGACGCCATTGCCGTCGGTCGCGAACAGCCACGCGATGACCGCGTTGGCCTTGGCCAGGCCGCCCGTCGTGCGCGCCGAGACCATCCAGTCCACGGCACGGCCGTCGGTGTGCTCGCTCGCCTTGCCGGTGCCGGCGCCGCAGGTCCGGCCGAGGCCGTACGTGGTGTCCGGGTAGGTGGTCTTCAGCAGCTTGCCGAGCGCCTCGGTGCCCGGGTTGACCCGCATGTCGCAGCCGACCGCGGGCACGTAGCTCGCGAGGCCCTCGGACGCCTTCGGCAGGCCGGTCGGCGTCACCGGCTTGGAGACGCCCGGGGCTGGCGGTGTGATGCCGGCCGCTGACGCCGGGCCCGCGATGACGCCGACCAGCAGCGTGGCGCTGAGTGCGGCAACGAGGCCGGCGAGGACGCTCCGGTGTCGGCGTGGTCGACTCGGGACAGTGGGCAGGGGACGGCTGGGCAGGGGACGAGCGGGTGGCAGGCTCATGGCGGCTCTCCGGATGGTGGCTGGGTACTGCGCACCTGTGTGATCGGCGGGGACGAGCACTACCGATAGTGAAGGTTTGATTGCACAGAGTGATGCGACAGCCAAAGAGTGACACGTATCTATGTTTTCTGTAAAGGCTTTGGGTAGATAAATAGCGATATGCGGCGTGTTGAGACACACGTTTGCCCATCAGACGTGCTAAAGACCAGCCCGATCGGCGAGCGACGGGTGCCGACCGGTCCTCGAAGCCGGGATGGCACGCTGACCTCGCACCGCCAACCGAACCTGTCCTCACAAGGAGTCCCGTGCTGCGCTACCGGCTCACCCATCCCGAGATCCTGGCCGCGCTGGCATCAGCCGGGCACGGATCGACCGTCCTGCTGGCCGACGGGCACTACCCGGCCGCGACCGCTGCGGGCCCCCACGCGATCACGGTCGCGCTGAACCTCGCGCCTGGCACGGTCACCGTCACCGAGGTGCTCGATCTCCTCGTCGACGCCGTGGCGATCGAGTCGGTCGCGGTGATGGTTCCGCCGGCCGATGATCCGACGCCGGCGATCTTCGACGAGTTCGCGTCGATCCTCCCGGCCGGTACACCACGCGCCGACCTCGACCGGTTCGCGTTCTACGCGGCGGCGAAGAGCGACGACCTCGCGCTGGTGGTCCAGACCGGCGACACCCGCATCTACGCCAACATCCTGGTCACCCTGGGCGTCGTCGCCACCTGAACCGCTACCGCCCGGTCAGCCGCGGCGCTGGCAGTTGCCGCACCAGAACAGGTTCCGGCCCTCGAGCACCTCGGTGCGGATCCGGGCGCCGCACACGTAGCAGGCCTGGCCGTTGCGCCGGTAGACGTAGACCTCGCCGCCGTGATCGTCCTTGCGGGGCTCGCGATTCATCGCCTCGGGCGAGTGGTCGTCGTGCACCGTGTCGATCCGCCCGGTGGCGACGCCGATCGGCATCAGGTGCCGCAGGTCGACCCAGATCGCCTCCCAGCTGGACCGCTTTAGCTTGTTCCCGGGCCGGTGCGGGTTCAATCGCGCGCGGAACAGCACCTCGGCCCGGTAGACGTTTCCGATCCCCGAGAGCACGCTCTGGTCCATCAGCAGTGCCGCGATGGGCTTGCCGCTGCGGTGGATGCGCTGCCAGGCCATCAGCGGATCGCCGTCCTCGCGCAGCGGGTCGGGCCCGAGCCGGGCCATGATCGCGGCGACCTCACCGGCCTCGAGCACTTCGCAGGCCGACGGGCCGCGCAGGTCGCCGATCGCGTCGGCGTCCTCGATCCGCGCACGGACCGCGCCGCGGAGATCGTCGGTGGCGTCGCCGGTTCGGGACCGGACGTCGAACTTGCCGATCAGCCCCAGGTGCACGTGCCAGGTCAGCTCGTTGTCGAACACGGTGAACAGGTGCTTGCCGTGTGCGGTGGACGCGGTGACGAGCCGACCCGAGACCTGTGCGGCGGCGCCGTCGAAGCGCCCCTGCGGGCTCGACACCAGGACGCGGTGCCCGGCGAACGCGGTGTCGAGCGCATTCGCCAGGCGATGCAGGGTGTGGCCTTCAGGCACGGACAGCCTCCCGGGACAGGAACGCACGGATGAAATGAAATGGCAACATGGGAATCCTTAACGTAAGCGGGTTACCACCGCTTGGCTCGGACGCAGACAAAATGTGCCGCGCCGGCGGTCGGCGACCAGCAGCCGTCGCCGCGACCCCCAGGGAGCCAACCATGGAACAGTCGACCGATCAGCCATCGACAAAGCACACGACCGGCGGCGAACCACCCCGCTCACACTCACGCCGTCGGATCCTGCTGGCGGCGGGCGCGGTGGCGGCGGGTGTGGTGATGGCGCCGTCGCCCGGGCTGGCGGCCGGCGGCCCGACTCCCGGGCAGGCGGCGACCTACCCCATGGACGACACCGGTGCGGTCACCACCTCGACCGGCCGGTTCGTCGACTACCGCGAGTGGGAACGACGCGCGCGCGTTCGCCCGGGGCCGTCTCGACGGCCTGCGGCCGGCCCGCGACGGCACCCTCGAACTGGCCGGCCACGGCGGGTTCGTCAGCACCTACACCGACCCGCTCGGCGAGCAGCCGGAACGCGCCTACCGCACCGGTACCTGGACCTCCGCCTGGATAACCACGAGGCACGCGGTGAACGAGGCGGTGTCGTCCTGGAACGCCGTCACGCCCACCGGCAGCTGGCTCCAGGTCGAGCTCCGCGGCCGCGGCACGACGGCCGGCCCGCCGACGAAGTGGTACGTCCTCGGGCGTTGGACCGCCGGCGACGACTTCGCGGCGGGCGACATCCACCGGAGCTCGCTCGACGGCCAGGGCGACGCCGACGCCACCGTGTACACCGACACCTTCGCCACCCGCGACGGGAAGGCCGTTGCCGGCTACCAGCTCCGGGTCTCGCTGCTGACGCCGACGGGTGCGGACACCGGCCCCAGGCTGATCCGGATCGGAGTCATGGGCTCGTTCCTGCCGGACGAGCCGACCGTCGACGCCAGTGCCTACCCGCTGCGCCACCAGGTCCTCGTCGACTGCCCTCAGTTCTCCCAGAACATCCACGAGGGCGAGTACCCCGACTACGACGGCGGCGGCGAGGCGTGGTATTCGCCGACCTCCACCAGCATGGTCGTCTACCGCTGGGGCAGGCGTGTGCCGGCCGCCGATCTCGCCTGGGTGGATGCCCCCAACGGCGACCCACAGGTCGACTACGCCGGCCGGTAGGCCTACGACTACACCTACGAGGGCGCCGGCAACTGGCCGTTCAACACCGCCTACGCCGCAAGCTTCGGGCTGTCGGCGCACGTCACCAGGCTCACGTCGCTGAACGCGGTGCTGCCGTACCTGGAGGCCGGGATCCCGATCGTGGTGTCGGTGCGGTTCACCAGGGCCGAGCTGCCCGAGGCCGGCTACGCCACCAACGGGTACCTGCTCGTCATCGTCGGGTTCACTGCCGCCGGCGACGTGATCGTCAACGACCCGGCCTCGTCCGACGACGCGGCCGTCCGCCGGGTGTATCCACGCGCGGAGTTCGCGAATGTGTGGCTCCCGTCGACGAAGTCCGGTGGCGTGGCCTACGTCATCCAGCGTGCCGGCGGGCACGCCCACTGACCGGCGGCACGGCCGGACGTGGCAACCTCGACGCATGATCGTCGCCCTCTCCATCGCTCCCTCCGGCCCGCGGCTGGCCGGCTCCACACTGCCGTCCGACTCCGACGGCGGTGACCTCGGCAGCGATGGCGCCGGTGTCGCCGACGCCGTCGCGGCCGCGGTCGCCGCCCTGCGCGAGTCCGGCCTGGCATGCGAGACGAACGCCATGTTCACCAATGTCGAGGGGGAGTGGGACGAGGTGATGGCCGCGGTCAAACGGGCCGTCGTCGCGGTCGCCGCCCACTACCCGCGCGTCGGCCTCGTGCTCAAGGCCGACATCCGCGGCGGCTTCACCGGGGAGATGACGGGCAAGCTCGCCCGGCTGGACGACGCTTTGGCGCGCCGCGGGTAACGTCGGTCCGAGCGGACCCGCCGGAATGTCGAAGGGCGTCCTGGCGTTGGGCAAGCGGTGACGACAAGACGGTCAGCTCGACCGCCCTGGGAGGGAGCAGCGCAGTGACCAGGCCCGAAGATCTGTACACCGTCGTGCGCGAGCCTCGCGCCGACGAGAAGCCGGTGCTGCTGCACGCGCTGGCAGGTTTCCTCGACGCCGGGTCGGTCGGCGACCTCGTCGCCGACGAGACCCTCGACGCGTTCGACCACGAGGTCGTCGTCCGCTTCGACGTCGACCGGCTGATCGACTACCGCGCCCGTCGGCCGCGCATGCACTTCGAGCGCGACCACTGGGCGAGCTACGAAGAGCCGTCCATCGTCATCCACCGCGTCGTCGACGCCGACGGCCAGGCGTTCCTGATGCTGACCGGGCCCGAGCCCGACCGCTACTGGAACGCGTTCGTCGCGGCGTTGCTGCAGATCGTCGAGCTGTTCGGAGTCCGGCTCGCCGTCGGCTTCCAGGGCATCCCGATGGCGGTGCCGCACACCCGCCCGGTCGGCCTCACCTCGCACTCGACCGACCGCGACCTCCTGCCGACGGTCAACCCGTCCTGGATCGAGGCGGTCGACGTCCCGGCCAGCGTGAACTCCCTGTTCGAGTACCGCGCGGGCCAGGCCGGGCACGCCGCCATCGGGTTCGCCGTGCACGTCCCGCACTACCTGGCCACCGGCCGGTTCGCCGAGGGTTCGCTGCACCTGCTGCAGGCGATGTCGGATGCGACCGGGCTCCGGTTCCCGCTGGTGCAGATGGGCGAGCTGGCCGAGTCCGAGCGCGAAGCGATCGCGTCCGAGGTGGCCGGCTCGGCCGAGGTCGCCGGCGTCGTCCGGGCGCTCGAGCAGCAGTACGACCAGTACACCGCGGCAGCCGGTGCGACGTCGCTGCCGGCGGTTCGCGACGTCGAGATGCCGACAGCCGACGAGCTGGGTGAGCAGGTCGAGGAGTTCCTGCGCTCGCAGCGCAACGATCAGGATCCCGACGGCACGGCCGAATAACGGCTCAACGGCGCGTGCGGACCGGTGCGCTCTCGTTGCCGAGGGCGTCGACGGCCCGTACCGCGTAGGTGTAGTGCCGCGCCGCATCGGCGGTGGGATCAGTCCAGCTGACGGTGCGCGCCCCGGCGACCGGCGCGGCGATGCTCGCGACGAGGTGGGTGGCGTCGGCATAGCCCGACGCGGACGGCGGAGCAGAGCCGTCGAAGCGGTAGACCGTGTAGCCGCGGGCGTCGCGCGCCCGCAGCGTCCAGGTGACGCGTAGCGCACCGCCGACGGGCGCCACCCGGACGTCGTCCACCGGCCGCGGCGCGCGCCGATCGAGCCAGGGCATCGTCGGGACCAGCGCCGGATGCTGGTATCGGTCGTGCTGCAGGAGCGTCGTGACACCGAGCAGGTCGGCCCGGACCGACACCGCGCTGAAGAAGATGTTCCCGGCCACCTCCGGGTACTCCCGGTCGAGGGCCAGATGGTTGCTGAGCTCGGCCGGATCGTTGTTCCACGCCGGCGACTGGGTCGACGCGCCGACCTTGTAGGTCGCCTCGCCGATGTAGAGCCGCACGCGGGAGCCGGACTCGCGGATCTGCCGCGCCCACCAGTCGACGACCTTCGCGTAGTCGGCCACCGGAAGGCCGATCGCCCAGTAGACCTGCGGGGCGATGTAGTCGATCCACTCCTCGCGGACCCAGCGTCGGGTGTCCGCGGAGAGGTCGTCGTAGGTCTGTGCCCCGGCCTGGGTGTCGGAACCGAGCGGATCGGTGGCGATGTTGCGCCAGACCGCGAACGGGCTGACACCGAACTGGACCTGCGGCTTCGCCCGCCGGATCCCGCCGACGAGTTCGCGGATCAGGGTGTCGATGTTGTCGCGCCGCCACGCCGCCTTGTCGGTGAACCCCGACCCGTAGGTGGCGAAGGTGTCGTCGTCGGCGAACGTCTGACCGGCGACGGGATAGGGGTAGAAGTAGTCGTCGAAGTGCACGCCGTCGAGGTCGTAGCGCTTCACGGCATCGAGGATCGCCGTGACGCAGAACGTCCGGGCGGCCGGCACACCCGGATCGTAGTAGAGCTTCCCGCCGTACGCGATCACCCAGTCGGGGTGCACGCGCGCAGGGTGCGTCGGCACCAGGGCGGCGATGTCGGTGTCCATGCTGACGCGGTACGGGTTGAACCACGCGTGCAGCGACAGGTTGCGCTCGTGCGCCGCGTGCACGGCGAATGCGAGCGGGTCGTAGCCGGGATCCTCGCCCTGGGTACCGGTCAGGTACTTCGACCACGGCTCGTAGGGCGACGGCCAGAACGCATCCGCGGTCGGGCGGACCTGCAGCACGACGGTGTTCATCCCGCGGGCGACGGCCAGGTCGTAGAGGGCGGTCGACTCGGCCTTCTGGGCGTCCCGGCTCAGGCCCGCTGCCGACGGCCAGTCGATGTTGACGACGCTGGCGATCCACATGCCCCGCATCTCGTGCTTGGGTGCCCCCGGGTCCGCGCCCGCGGTCATCGGGCCGGGCGCCGCGTCGGCCGGAAGGGCGCCGAGGGCGGCCAGTCCGGCGGCGGCGGCAAGGAACTCACGTCGGTCGGGGCTCATGAAAGAAGTCTGCCAACGATCACCGGTTCACGGAAGGGGATGACCGCGGCCTGGTCGTCACCGTCGACCGGTACCCGGATGTCGACGCACGGCCGCCGGAGTGCCGGGTGCCGGATGGAATACTCCCGCCATGACTCCACCCGACGCGAACGAACGGCAGGGCCGCATCGAACGCCTCACCTCCGGCCTGGCCGAGCACCTGCTCGCCGCCGGCATCGACGGCCACGGCCGGCTGCCCTCGGCTGCCGAGGTCGCCGGGCGTGAGGTCGCCCGCGGCGGCGACCACGATGCCGTGGTGAGGCGCATCGTCAACCGGCACACGGCACTCGCCGGCGGGGAGGGATTCGTCACCGGCCTCGGCGGGTTCGTCACGCTGCCGATCGCGATCCCGGCCAACATCATCGGCTTCTACGTCATCGCCACCCGGATGACGGCGTCCATCGCGGCCGCGTCCGGTTACGACGTCGCCGACCCGGTCACCCGCAGCGCGGTGCTGCTCTGCCTGTCCGGGCAGGACGCCAACGACATCCTGCGCAACGTCGGGCTCGGCACCGGCGGGTCGCACCTCGCGACCCGCGCGCTGTCCGGGATGCCGCCGTCGGTCCTGATGGTCGTCAACAAGGGCGTGGCGTTCAGGATCGTCACCGGCATCGGCAAGCGGTCGCTCAAGTGGCTCGGCCGCGGCGTCCCGCTCGCCGGCGGTGTGATCGGGGCAGGCCTCGATGCCGTGCTGATCCGGAGGATCGCGAAGATCGCACGCGAGCAGTTCCCGCCGGTGGCGAACGTGGCCACGACGTCGCAGGACGGCTGAGCGTGGCCGCGGCCAAGTCCGACCTGCCGGCACTGGAGGCGCCGGTGCCGTTCAACCAGCGCACGCCGTCGCGCTGGCCGCCGCTGAGCTACTACGCCAAGGTCACGCTGGTCGTCGTCGCCGTGCTGGTCGGCGGCGGCATCGGCGGCGCGGTCGGCGCGCTGGTGGCGCTGCCGGTCTCCGCCGCGGCCAAGGTCGTCGTCGCGTACCTCCTGCGGCACCGGCGACGCGACCGTGAACGCGGCACCCGGGCGCGCGCCCGTGCGGCCGCGAACGACCTGGCGGGGGAGTCGACCGGCGGGACGCAGCCGGCGGGCACGTGAGCGTGCCGCACCAGGTGCTGGGTCGGTCGAGCCTGCCCGCCACCGACGGCGGTGTCGAACTGGTCGACCACGAGATCGAGGTCCCGCTCGACCACCATGATCCCGACGGGCGGACCGTGCGTGTGTTCGCGCGCGAACTCCGCTCGGTCGCCGCCCGCAAGCGGCTCGAGGTCGGCGCCGAGCAGCCCGCGCTCGTCTACCTGCAGGGCGGTCCGGGCGGGCGCGGCATCCGGCCGCCGACGCCTGGCTGGCTGGACAAGCTGCTGGTCGACTACCGCGTCGTCATGCTGGATCAGCGGGGAACCGGACGATCGACGCCGGCCACCGCCCGCACCCTTGCGGGCATGCTCGAACAGCAGGGTGCGCACGCCACCGCCGACTACCTCACCCACTTCCGCGCCGACGCGATCGTCGCCGACGCCGAGGCGATGCGGGCCGCCGTCGTCGGCGAGCATCCGTGGACCTCGCTCGGGCAGAGCTACGGCGGATTCGTCACCCTCACCTACCTCTCGCAGGCGCCCGAGGGTCTCGTCGAGTGCTTCATCACCGGCGGGCTGCCCAGCCCGCGTGCGTCGACCCGCGAGGTCTACGAGCACACCCTGACCACCACCGTCGCGACCAACGCCACGTACTTCTCCACCTGGCCGCAGGATCGGGCCGCCGTACGCCGCATCGTCGACCTCCTCGCAGCCGGGGACGAGCACCTGCCCAACGGGGTCGCGCTCACCCCGCGGTTGTTCCAGACGATCGGCGACCTGCTCGGGTTCCGCAACGGCCAGTCGCAGCTGCACGTGATGCTCGCCGACGCGTTCGCACCCTCGAGCGCGCCGGGTGACGCCGACCTGCTGACCGACGTGTTCCTCGGCGAGGTCGCCCGACAGGTCGCGTTCGCCGACGACCCGCTGTACGCGGTGCTGCACGAATCGATCTACGCACAAGGCGAAGCGACGAACTGGGCTGCCGCCGGTGTGCTCGCCGAGCGTCCCGAACTCGCCATCGACGCCGCGGAGCCGTGCCTGCTCGGCGAGGTCATCCAGCCGTTCCTCTTCGAGCAGGACCCGGCGCTCCGGCCGTTCGCCGATGTCGCCCGGCTCCTCGCCGAGCGCAGCGACTGGCCGCGCCTGTACGACCTCGATCGGCTGGCCCGCAACGAGGTCCCCGTGTACGCGCCGGTCTATCAGCACGACCTGTTCGTGCCGTCGGAGCTGTCGCTTCGCGCCGTCGGCGAGGTCGCCAACGTCCACGCCTGGCTCAGTCCCGACTACCTGCACGACGGCATCCGGGACGGTGACGTCGTGCTCGACCAGCTCCTGTCGATGGCCTCGGCCCATCGGGTCGGCCGGTCCTGATGCCGGCGGCCGGCGCCGACAGCGGCGACGGCGACGGTGCCCGAGCGCGAGCCCGAGCCGGGGTTCACCCACGCCGATGCGATGCCCGACGTCCCGCCCGCGTCGGAGTGCCCCACGCTCGGCGACATCCTCGCCGGGGTGAGCGGTCGTGACCCGCGCGCCTTCCTCGCCGAGTGGGACGCCCTCGACTGTGGATCCGGACCGCTGGCGAGCTGCCGGCCGATCCCGCCGTGCATGCCAGCGTCCTCACCTGCGCCTCCGACCTCACCCTGCTCGGGGCCGCGCTGGTGCCGCACGGCACCTACATCGGGGCGCCCGGACTGCTGGTCGCCTCGATCGACCACGCGATGTGGTTCCACCGCCCGGCTCGGCTTCGTCACCGGACGGCTGTTCTCCGCCGAGGGCGCGCTGATCGCGTCGGTGGCCCAGGAAGGGCTGCTGCGTCAGGCCGGATCGACGAGGAGCGCCTGACCCGAGGTCAGCTCGGCGACCCGCGCCGGCGGCACGTACCGTGCCCGCACGGCACCGGACGCGAGCCGCCGCGTCAGGGCCTGCTCGGGAAGCGCGGCGTCGCTGGCGAGCAGGACGACGTTGCCGTAACGGCGGCCGCGCAGCTGACCGGGCTCGGCCACCAGGGCGACGTTCCGGAAGGCCGCCGCGGCCGTCACCGCCTCCCGCCGGGCCAGCGCAAGCTGCGTCTGGTCGGCCACATTCGCCACGTACAGACCGCCGGGAGTCAACGCCGTCCGGACGACCTCGAGCCAGCCCGTGGTGCCCAGGTGCGGCGGCACGAGCGAGCCCGCGAACGCGTCCCGGATCACCACGTCGGCGACACCGGCGGGCGCACCGGCGAGGCCGCTGCGGCCGTCCTCGGCGCGGATCCGCACACCGGCGACCTGCTTGAGCCCGAATGCCTGCCGGGCGAGCGTCGCCAGTGCGCCGTCGATCTCGTACACGACCTGGGTCGAACCCGGCCTGGTGGCGGCGACGTAGCGGGCCATGGTGCAGCCGGCGCCGCCGATGTGCGTCACCTTCAGGGGTTCCGGTGCGGCCAGCCAGGCTTCGAGGACGTCGGCGAACCACTGCATGTACTCGAAGTCGAGCCGCGTCGGGTTGGCGTGGACGTAGGAGCTGGGGACGTCGTTGACGCTGAGCAGGAATCCGTCCGGGTCGGACGGGTCGGCCAGCAGCTCGGCCGTACCGGTGTCGATCGGGTGCCGGCCGGTGAGGGCGTTGGCGGCATCGGTGCCGGCCCGCGGACCGGCGCGTCCCGATCCGGGCGGTCGGGTCCGTCGTGCGTGCCCGGCCATGTCCGCCAGTCTCGCACGGGCGCGTCCACGCCCGATTCAGGCGCCTCGACGGGCGTCCTGGACGGTCGACCGACGGGCAGCCGGGGTCGGCACCGTCGCCGTCGTGCCAGACTGCGGGTTCGTGACTGATCATTCCCCGTTCCTGCCCGACACCCAGTACGTTCCCGCCGCCGACCGGTACGGGCCGATGCCCTACTTCCGCGTCGGGAACTCCGGGCTCCACCTGCCCGCCGTCAGCCTCGGCCTGTGGCACAACTTCGGTGACGACGCCTACCTCGGCACGCAGCGCGCCATCCTGCGCCGCGCGTTCGACCTCGGCGTCAACCACTTCGACATCGCCAACAACTACGGCCCACCGGCCGGCGCGGCCGAGGCGAACTTCGGCAAGATCTACGCGCAGGACTTCAAGCCGTTCCGCGACGAGCTCGTCATCTCCTCGAAGGCCGGCTACTACATGTGGCCCGGTCCCTTCGGTGAGGGAGGCTCACGCAAGTACCTTCTGGCGAGCCTGGACCAGTCGCTCGCGCGCACCGGCCTGGACTACGTCGACATCTTCTACAGCCACCGCTTCGACCCGGACACCCCGCTCGAGGAGACGATGGGCGCCCTCGACACGGCCGTGCGCTCCGGTCGCGCCCTCTACGCCGGCATCTCGTCCTACTCGGCGGCCGACACCAGGCGTGCCGCGGCCATCCTGCGTGACCTGGGCACGCCGTGCCTGATCCACCAGCCGTCGTACTCGATGCTGAACCGCTGGGTCGAGGAGGACCTGGTCGAGACACTCGGCGACGAGGGCATCGGCTGCATCGCGTTCTCCCCGCTGGCCCAGGGCCTGCTGACCGACCGTTACCTCGACGGCATCCCGGCCGACTCGCGGGCGGCGGCGGGCAAGTCGCTGTCGACGTCGATGCTCAACGAGCAGAACCTGACGCACGTCCGCAAGCTGAACGAACTGGCTGCCGGCCGTGGTCAGTCGCTCGCCCAGCTCGCACTGGCATGGGCGTTGCGCGACAACCGGGTGACGTCGGTGCTGATCGGCGCGAGCAGCGTCAAGCAGCTCGAGAACAACGTCGCGGCGACGAACAACCTGGACTTCACCGACGACGAGCTCGCAAAGATCGACGAGTTCGCCGTCGAGGGCGGCATCGACCTCTGGGAGAACTCGCGACTTCCCCGTTGACGGCTGGTCCGCCCGGCTGACAGGCGCGAGACACGCACGGCCTCACCCGCAGGGTGGGGCCGTGCGTGTCGTCCGTCGGCGTTGTCGGTGGGTGCCGTCATGGCGTCGTCACGGCCCGCCGGATCGGGTGGTCCGCCACGATCTCGGTCAGCCGCGGCAGATCGAAGATCGGGTGGAGGTTGTCGACGTAGAGGGTGGTCACCACGTCGCGGAAGAACTGCGCGGGCGAGCCGACCGCTGAGTTGGCGAGAACGACCAGCTCCATGTCCTGCGGCAGGAAGTACGCGAGCGACTGTTCGACCTGCGCCGCCCCGTTCTGCCAGAGCCCGTTCTTGTTGTAGAGCGTTCCGGCCGGCGTCGCCTGAACCAGGTCGATCCCGAACGAGTCGTCCAGCATGCCCTGGGCCGCGGCGCTCGACACGATGTTCCCGACCCGGCGGAAGTCGTTCATCACCGCGAGCAGGTCGTCGACGGACAGGTGCCAGCCGGCGCCGCCGGCCATCGTCGTGAGGTCGCCGGAGTTCCAGCCGGTCCCGGCGGTCGGGAATCCGTAGGCCAGCGCGTCGTCACCGGGGTGGGTGAGGGTTCCGATCACGCAGGCCGCCGCGAAGATGTTGGTCTCGACGTAGGCGCGGTAGGCGCCGGTCGTCGCGGCGTCCCAGATGGGGTCGTTCAGGTCCGGCAGGAACGGCAGGTGTGCGAAGTCGGCGCCGGTCGAGATGGCCCCGTCGATGGTGGCGAGCAGGATGCGGCAGAGGCCGAAGTTCATGTTCTCGTAGTGGTAGCTGCCGGTTCCGGTGCTGCCGGCCGCCACCTGGGCCTTCATGAACGGGTAGTCCGAACTGGACGTGCCGGTGACGAAGCCAGACGTATGCGTCATCAGATGAGCGAAGGTGACGTCGCCGACGTGGGGTCCCTTGGCCCAGTAGACCGGCAGGTACCCGATGATCGGTGTGTCGGCGCTGATGCCGTGCGCGGCCAGGAGCTTGGTCATCGCCATCGCGGTGATCAGCTTGCTGACACTGGCGACGTGCATCCGCACGTCCGGCGTCCAGCCCTCGCTGCCGTCGCCGGGACCCTTGGCCCAATTCCACTCAAGTGTCCAGATCGCCGTGCCGTGCTGGCGCAGCTGCATCACGTATCCCTCGGTCGAGTCCTTCAGTGCCGCGTGCAGAGCGTTGCCGAAGTCGTCCACATCGAGCCGGTGGGGGATACCGATGTGGGCCCTGAGGTCGAGGAACGGAGTGCCCTCCTCGAGTCCACGGCTGGAGACGACATCGTCGAGATAGGCCGGCCGCAGGACGTGCTCGCGGACGTCGCGTTCCTCGAGTACGACGCCGCGGATCGACCCGAGCGCCGACGTCAGCTCGGTCGTGAGCGCGTCGTGCTGCAGTCGCGCGACCTCGAGCTGGGCATCGGTGAACCGGATCGAACGGGGTTGCGCAGTGGTCTCGTCGGGCATGTCGAACCTCCGTGGTCGTCGAGACCGTGAGGTTGCACTGCGCCCGCTGATACCGCGCCGGCTGATACCGGCGGCACGGGCTCAGTCGACGCGGACGATGCCGTGCGGGGTGCGGAAGCGCACGGCGACGAGGCCGGGCTCGTCGGAGTCGACCCAGTCGATGCCGACCGGCCCCAGAGCGTCGTCGGCCGGCTGGCCCAGCCAGTCGGCCACGGCATCGGGACTGCCGGCGACCTCGATGGTGTCGACGGCGATCGACGTCGTGCTCCGCTCCGCCGGATGGACTGACTCGGCCGACCAGCTCACGAAGAACGGCAGCTGGGGGTCACGGAGCAGGTCGAGGACGCCGATCTGCTGCCAGGACAGGCGCTCGCCGGACGGGAGGATGCGATGTCCCTCGACGGACTGCCGGCCGAGCCGCTGCTCGATCGGTTCGAGCGAATCGACACCGACGACCCAGCCGAGCCAGCCGCCGCCGTCGTCGGCCTTCTCCTTGACCGCGCGCCCGAACGGGACGCGGTCGACGGCAGGGTGGTCGAGCGGGCTGACGATCTCGATGTAGGTGCCGCCGGCGCAGGGCAGCACCACGTTGCGGGTGCCGAAGCCGGGGTGCACACCACCGTCGGCGAAGGAGGCTCCGAGGGCCGCGCCGAGCCGCTGGAGCGTCGGGACGAAAGCGCCCGGTGTGACGGCATAAGAGACATGGTCGAGGTGCACCCGGATCATCTTGCCTCAGATACGACGATGCCCCGGACACGGGGTCCGGGGCATCGTCGTGACGGGCGGATCAGGCCGCGTGCGCGGCGGCCTTCGTGCGCGCCGGCGCCGGGACGGCAGGGCGCCGGTGGTCGGTGTCGCCGTTCGGGTCGATCGTGACCGTGCGGCTGATCAGGTCCGGGCTGGCGGTCTCGCGCAGCGTGCGGACGGCCGCGCGCTCGAGCTGACGCACACGCTCGCGCGACAGGCTCAGCTTGGTCCCGATCTCGGCGAGGCCCCACGGGCGGCCGTCGTCGAGGCCGTAGCGGAGCCGGACGATGGAGGCCGACCGGTCGTCGAGGTTGCCGAGCAGCGAACCGAGCTGATGGCGCATGTCGAGGTCGATGGCGACCTCCTCGGGCAGCATCTGCTGATCGGTGCGTGCGACCAGGTCGCCGAGGGTGGTGTCGCCGTCGTCGTCGACGCTCATGTCGAGCGAGACGTGATCACGGCCCCAGCCCATCAGCTCGACGATGTGCGCCTCGGTGGAGTCCATCGCCTCGGCCAGCTCGACGATGCTCGGCTCGCGGCCGAACAGCCGCTCGAGGTCACGACGCGAGGTGGACAGGCTGTTGAGTTCCTCGACGACGTGAACAGGGAGGCGCACGACGCGACCCTGCTGCGCGATGCCGCGGGTGATGGCCTGCCGGATCCACCAGGTTGCGTAGGTGGAGAACTTGTAGCCGCGGGTGTAGTCGAACTTCTCGACCGCGCGGATCAGCCCGGTGTTGCCTTCCTGTACGAGGTCGAGCATCGGCATGGCCGACCGCGTGTACTTGCGGGCGACCGAGACGACGAGGCGCAGGTTGGCTTCGAGGAAATGCTGGACGGCCCCTCGGCCCGCGGCAGCGAGAACGCGCAATTCGTCGTCGGTGGGATCGTTCTTGCGCAGCTTGGCCTTCGGTGCGCTTTCACGCCGCGCCAGCACGTTCTCGGCAAACAGGCCGACTTCGATCGTTATGGCGAGCTCGACCTCGGTGGCGGCGTCGAGTAGCGGAGTGCGCGCAATCTCTTCCAGGTATTGGCCGAACAAGTCGCGCTCTTCGGCAGACTCACTCGCTCTGGTGCGGGTGCGAGCCATGGTGGTGCCTCCCTGTCCTCATGGGGGCGAACGAGACCGACGTGCCGCGCAAGCCAACTGACATGCGGGGGAGAATCGGCTCTCGCCAGGTCAAACGAACCACTGGAAACTCAGATTCCCCCGTGCACCTGAGATTCGCCTGAGGATTCGCCGTGCGCTGGGTAGAAGATCGGTCCGGCGTGGCTCCATCCCAGTTTGCGCCTGATTCGGTCATTGCGCGCTTCGTTTCCTCAGCCGTCTTCGGATGCACCCGAGGCGTCCCGGATCCGCAGGATCTCCTCGATCGTGTCGATCTGGCTGTTCGTCTTGTCGGGCCGGTAACGCAGCACCCGGGCGAATCGCAGCGCGGCACCACCGCGGTAACGGCGTGAGGTCTGGACGCCGTCGATGGCTATCTCGACCACCATCACCGGATCGAGGGTGACGGTGTAGGAATCGCGTGACCGTTCGTGGGCGAGGAACTGCGCTGTCTGCCAGCTCAGCAGTTCGTCGGTCAGGCCCTTGAACGTCTTGCCGACCATCACGTATTCCCCGTCCGGACCGAGGGCGCCCAGGTGCAGGTTCGACAGCAGGCCGGTGCGCCGGCCGTGACCCCACTCGGCGGCGACCACGACGAGGTCGAGCGTGCGCCTCGGCTTCACCTTGACCCAGCCGGCCCCACGTCGCCCAGCCGCGTACGGAGCCGTCGAGGACTTGACGACCAGTCCCTCCTGACCGGCATCGAGGGCGGCGTCGAAGAACTGCTGGGCTTCGACCGGGTCGGCCGTGCTCAGGGACGGGATGGCGTTGGCGGGCGGGATCACCCGGGCGAGCTCGGCCCACCGGTCGGCCGCTGGAGAGTCGATGAGGTCGCGGTCGTCGACGTGCAGCATGTCGAAGAAGAACACCGACATCGGCCGGCTCGTCTCCGTCCCGGGTCCGGCAGCGGCTGCCGGGCCCGCGTCGCCGGCCGTGACGTCGTGGGTGGCCGTGCGCGATGCCGTCACCTGGAACGGCGCGGGCCGACCGGTCTCGTCGAGCACGATCACTTCGCCGTCGAGGACGACGCGGCGGACGGGCAGCGCGCGGGCGACCGCGACCACCTCGGGCAGCCGGCTGGTGAGGTCATCCAGGGATCGGCTCGCCACCCGCACGTCGTCACCGTCGCGGTGCACCTGCACTCGCACGCCGTCGAGCTTCCAGTCCAGGCGCGCCGGCTCATCGGCGGTGGCAGCGACCTTCTCGAGGGCTTGCGCGACATCTGGCGCCGCGGCCGCGAGCATCGGCTGCACCGGGCGGCCGACCGTCAGGGTGAAGGCGGTGAGCCCGTCGGCGCCGTCGCGCGCGAGGGCGCTCGCCACCGCAGGCACCTCGCCGCCGAGCATCACCGCCCGGCGCACGAGCGCCAGCGGCACGCCGAACGCCTTGGCGAGGGCGTCGACGACGATCGACTCGAGCGCACCCTGTCGCAGCTCACCGCCGAGGAGAGCGCCGATGAAGCGCTGCTCGGGTGCGGTGGCCCGGCCGAGCAGGTCGTGCACGAGGGCCGTGCGCCGGCCGGCGGAGCCGCTGCCGGCCTCGGCACCGGTGGCCGCGAAGGTGGCGTCGACGTCGGCGACGTCGAGGACGGCGGCCCCGGCCGGCGCCGGAGCGTCCTTGAACGCCGCCCAGCCCACACCCGGACGTCGCTGCCGCAGCGACCCGGTGAGGTAGCGCGCGACGAGCCCGATCTCGTCGGGGCCGGCGACCGCGAGGGTGGCCGCGAGAAGGGCGGATTTCTCCGACCGTGAACGCGTGCCCGCCACGGCCGCCGACGTGGTGACCAGCTGCTCGAGCTTCATGCCGGCGATTGTGCCGGGACGGACCGACACTGCGTCGGGACACACCAACGGACACACGAACGGCGCGCCACCTCCGGGGGGAGGGGCGCGCCGCTGGTGTGGATCGTCGATCGCTCAGTCGCTGCCGAGCGTCGCCGTCAGCGTCTTGGAGGCGCCGTCCCGCTTGACGGTGAGCTCCACCTTGTCGCCGGGGCGCAGCGACCGGACGGCCGCGATCACACTGTCGGCGTCCGGGGTCACCCGGCTGCCCACCTTCGTGATGACGTCGCCGACAGCCATGCCGGCCTTGTCGGCCGCGCCGCCCTTCGTGACCGCGCTGACCTTCGCGCCGCTGCTGTCGCTGGTGTCACCGATCGACACCCCGAGCATGGCGTGGGTGGCCTTGCCGGTCGTGATGAGCTGGCTCACGATCGGCTTGACCACGTTGATCGGGATCGCGAAGCCGAGGCCGATCGAGCCGCTCTGGCTCGAGGCCGACGACGTTCCGAGCGACGCGATGGAGGAGTTGATGCCGACCACGTTGCCGTTCATGTCGACCAGCGGGCCACCGGAGTTGCCGGGGTTGATGGCGGCGTCGGTCTGGATGGCGTCGACGACCGTGGCCTGGTTGCTGGCGTTGCTGCCCTGCGAACCCGAGCTGCCGGACCCGCCGCCGTAGCCGAACGGGTTGGCCTGCTGCTGTTGCTGCTGTTGCTGTTCCTCCGACGCGGTCCGGACCGGCCGGTCGAGGGCGCTGACGATGCCGGACGTGACGGTGCCGGACAGGCCGAGCGGGGATCCGATCGCGACGACCGACTGGCCGACGACCAGCGAACCGGAGTCGCCCAGGTTCGCCGGGGTGAGGTTGCTGACGCCCTTGATCTGGATGACGGCGAGGTCGCTGACCGGGTCGCGGCCGACCAGCGTGGCGGTGACCGTACGTCCGCTGTTCAGCGTGACGGTCAGCTTGCCGCCGGACAGCGACGGGACGACGACGTGGTTGTTGGTGAGGATGTGGCCCTCGGTGTCGAGGACGACGCCGGTGCCGGTGCCGGACTCCTGGCTGTTGCTCGCGTTGATCGACACGACGCTCGGCAGCAGCTTCTTCGCGACCGCGGCGACGCTGCCGAAGGTGGACGCGGCGATCGGGGCGGCGATCGGGGCGGCGGCGATCGAGCTGGCGGAGGAGGTGGCGTTCGAGCCGTTGCCGGCGAGCGCGTAGCTCCCGGCTGCTCCGACACCGCCACCGATGAGGCCGGCGACGAGCGCGGTGGCGACGACGACCATGCCGCGGGAGCGCTTGCGCTGCGGCTTCACCGTGGGCTGCGCGATCGTGTCCGTCGAGGCGGCCGGCGGTCCGTAGCCGTACGGGTTCTGCCCGTAGGACTGTTGGTGGTAGTTCGCCGGGTTGCCGTAGTCGTAGAACGAGCCGGCCGGGGTCGTGCTCGACTGGCTGGCACTGTCATACGCGGTCCCGCTGGCCCAGTTGGGCTCGTTCACCTGGGCCGGCGATGCCTGCTGCTCGGGGCCGGGCTGGGACGCGGACGGCGTTGCCTGGTCGTGTCCGACGAAGTCGGGGCGGTGCTGGTCGGAGCCGTCGTGCGACGGACCCTGCGGCTGCTCTGGGGTTTCGCTCATGAGGCCGACTGTGGTCGCCGTACCTGAAATGTCCCTGAGTTCGGCATAAAGGGTCGTGAAGGAAGTACGCGATCTTTGCTGAGAGATCCGAGAGGCCCGTGCGACCGGTGGGTCAGCTCATCCGGACGGTCGACAGCTCGGTGACGTCCCCGTCGTCGGCGCGGCCCGGCACCTCTGAGTCGGGGCCGCCGGGGAGCCGCAGCAGGAACTCCGCGCCGCCGGACGGCGACCGCGTGGCGGTGACGGACCCGCCGTGCCGCGCCGCGGCCTGGGCCACGATCGAGAGGCCGAGGCCGGAGCCCGGCTTCGACCGGGCCTCCTTCGAGCGGTAGAAGCGATCGAACACGTGCGGGAGATCCTCGGCCGCGACGCCGGGGCCCTGATCGGCCACGCTCAGGACGCCTTCGTGCAGGGACACCGCGACCGTGCCGCGTTCGGGGCTCCACTTGGCGGCGTTGTCGAGCAGGTTGGTGACGGCGCGCTCGAGAAGCTGCGGATCGCCGACCACCGGCCACGGCGTGGCGTCGACGGCGAACCTGACGCCTGGCGCACGGCGCTGGACGCGCTCGACCGACCGGGCGACGATCTCGGCCAGGTCGATCTGGACGCGTTGTTCGACCGGAGTCTCACGGGACAGCTCGACCAGGTCGCCGATCAGGACGGTGAGTTCCTCGATCTGCGCCCGGACGTCGGCGATGATCGCGGTCCGGTCCTCAGCTGACACGTGGTGGCCGTCGGTCTGGGCGTCGCTCTGCGCGAGCAGGTCGAGGTTGGTCCGCATGCTCGTCAGCGGGGTGCGCAGTTCGTGGCCCGCGTCGGCGATCAGCCGGCGTTCGCGCTCCCGCATCGCTCCGAGGGCACCGAGCATGGTGTTGAAGCTGGTCGCCAACCGGGCGAGCTCGTCGGTGCCGCGGACGGGCACCGGCCGGAGTTCACCGGTGCGCGCGACCTGTTCGGCGCCGGCGGTCAGGTCCTCGATCGGCCGGAGCCCCGACCGGGCCACCGCGACGCCGGCCCAGGCGGCGATCGCGATCCCGGCGACCGACAACGCGGCCATCAGCAGGCCGATGCGGTTGACCAGGTTCTGCGTGTCCGTGAGGGGTTGGGAGATCACCAGCGCGAGGTTGAAGCGCTTCGAGTACGGCACTGCAACGACCCGATAGCGGGCCGGGTCCATCGGGTCGATGCCGTTTGTCGTGCGGACGCTGGACTTGAGCTGCCCGAAGGCGACCTGCTCCTCCGGGGTCAGCTGGTTGGGACGCGATGGCGAGCGTTGCAGGTTGGGGAGCGACGTCGTGTGGGGGAGCGTGATCGTCGGCGCGGTCGTCCCGTCCGCGACTACGAACTCGAGCCTGATGTCGGCGGCGCCGAACGAGACGTCGGTGGTCTGTCCGAGGGTGTCCGGGTTGGCCTGGGCGTTCGCGACGACGGCCTGTGCGCGTGCCAGCAGGCTCGCGTCCACCTGCCCGGTGAGCGACATGCGGATCATCCAATAGGTGGCCACCGACACGATCAGCACGCTGATACCCGCGGCGAGGGCGGCGAGCATCCCGATGCGCTTGCGCAGGGTCATCGTCGGGCCGAAGCCCATCCGGTCGACGAGACTCACGGCGCGGTGTCCCGTAGGACGTAGCCAACGCCGCGGACCGTGTGGATGAGCCGTGCCTCACCCTCGGACTCGGTCTTGCGGCGCAGGTAGCCGACGTACACCTCGAGCGAGTTCGCGGTCGTGGCGAAGTCGAAGCCCCAGACCTCGTCGAGGATCCGGGCCCGGTCCAGGACGATCCGGGGGTGCCGCATCAGCAGTTCGAGGAGCGAGAACTCGGTGCGCGTGAGCGACAGCACGCGATCGCCGCGGCGGACGTCGCGGGTGGCGGGATCGAGGCTGAGATCGGCGTAAGTGAGCACCTGGCTGGTGCCGTCGGCCGACGGGGCGGTGCGCCGCAGCAGCGCCCGCAGCCGTGCGAGCAGCTCCTCGAGGGCGAACGGCTTGACCAGGTAGTCGTCGGCGCCGGCGTCGAGGCCGGCGACCCGGTCCGCGACGGCGTCACGCGCGGTGAGGACGAGCACGGGCAGGTCGTTGCCCGAGGCCCGGAGCGCGCGGCAGGTGGACAGCCCGTCGAGCTTGGGCATCGACAGGTCGAGGACGAGGGCGTCGGGCTGGCGTTCGCTGATCGACGAGAGCGCCTCGACGCCGTCGCTGGCGAGGCTGATCTGGTAGCCGTTGAACGTCAGCGAACGTCGCAACGAGTCGCGAACAGCCGGTTCGTCGTCGACCACGAGGATGTGCACGATTCACAGTGTGCCGTGTGATGGCGACCACACCCTGTGGAGAACGTCGCCGGCCGCGCCGTCAGACCTGCCTACGATCGGGTCGGGCACTCGTCGGCCGGAGGATGCTGTCGTGTCCAGCGATGCCGTCAACATCGCGCCGGACGCGTACTGAGCCGTTCGGGTTGGTGAGGCAGGACACTCACGGCGCCGGGTGGTCCCACGGCGAGCGTTCCTCGAGTGCGATCCTCGGTGTCCGGCCGGCGTCCCCGACGTCGTCTCGCCAACCTGCCTCGCTCATCAGGAACACCTCGCCGGCCCGCAGCGATTGCGCGCGGGCTTCGTCGTCGACGGCGTCCCGGCAGCGGACGTCCGCCGGTAGCCAGACCACCGGGCCGGTCCGGCAGATCACCGCGCAGAGCCGCATGACCTCGCGCCGCCGCAGATCCAACGTCGAGGTCAGCGCGCGGAGCATCAGCGCGATCTGGCCGGGTGAGCCCTCGGTGAACAGCGCGCCTACGGCTGCCGAGGACGTGTCCCGGACGTAGCCGGCGTCGTCGACGAGACCGAGCAACAGGCGTCCGGAGACGAGCCGGTGCCGGCGGACGAGTCGGGTCACGAGCGGAGGCATGACGGCACTGTGCGCTGTGCGCGACGGGCACCGTGCCTTGTCCACAGGCATGGCGAACGTGGCTACCGGCCGGTCGCCTGTGGACGACGAAACGGGCTGTTCCCGCGACGCATGAGGCTCACTGCATGGCGATCCCGAGGAAACCCGCACGGTCGCCGGCCGACCGCGCCGACGGCGCACCTGTTCCGGCCGGGCGCGTCCGGGTCACCGGCCGCATGGCCGTCGACCCCGTCCTCGATCCCGGAGAACTCGCCTATCTCAGCGCGTTCTGCGAATCGCGACGATGGAACCGACCCGGCGGTCCGTACGTCGTCCCGTCGAATCCGCTGGCCGAATGCGTCGACGTCACCGTCGATGTGGACGCGTTCACCCGGCCGGGCGCCGGTCAGCCGAGCCTGACGTGTTCCTGGCTGCCGGCCGAAGCGGGCAGTGCGCTGGTGCCTCGAGACGTCGTCGGCTCGGCCGACGACGTTGTCGCGTGGCTGACCTACCTGCGTGAGCACTTTCTCGGGTCGGGTCGCCTGGTGGCCACCGGGGCACCGGGTGTCCCGCCCTTCGGCCCGCACGCGCTCGCCGGTGCGGTCGCCATCGCCGACGGCGCCTCGGGCAGCCTCGAAGCCCTGCTGGTCCGCGACGGGGAGCTCAAGCGGGTGCTGCTGCATCCTCCGACGGCTGATCGTCGGAGCGCGTGAGATCGGCCCAGGGCTCGAACGGCGCAAGTGCCTCGTCGTCGATCGCGAAGGTGCGGACCGGTCCCGGTGCGGTTGCGGCCGTCTCGAAGCGGACGGTCACGCGGCCGACACCGGAGCCCCACACCCAGCCGGGACCGAGGTCGCGATGCCACACGTCCTGACCCGCCTGCCATCCGGGCAGCTGCCGGCCGGGGAAGCGGTCGGCGAAGGTGCGATCGGCCGGACCCGTGCCGGCCTCCGACCCCGCGTCGGCGGCGTCCGCCGTTGCACGGTCACGCGATACCCGCTCCTGCTCGGCGAGGGCGTCCGCCGCGTCGACGAACAGGTCGTCCTGCACCCAGTCGGCCAGACCCGAGACGCCGACACCGAGAAGCCGGACCCCGCCGCTCGTGTCGACGTCGGCGAGCAACCGGCGTGCGGCCGGCGCCAGCACCCGCACGTCGTCGGTCGGGTCGGTCATGGTCGTCGACCGCGACAGCGTCGTGAAGTCGTACAGCCGCACCTTCGTCGTCACCGTGCGCCCCGACAACCCGGCGTCACGCATGCGTGCGCACACTCGCCCGGCCAACGCCTCGAGTCGTCCGCCGAGGACGGTCGGGTCGGTGATGTCGCGGTCGTAGGTGTCCTCGACGCTGACCGACTTGGCCGCTCGGTCGATGCTGAGTCCCCGGTTGTCGTCCGCGACCGCAAGTCGGGCCAGCGCGCGGCCGGTGGAATTGCCCAGCAGCGAGACGAGTTCGGCGTCGTCCATCCGCCTCAGGTCGGCGATCGTCGCCACTCCGGCCCGCCGCAACCGCTCGGCCGTCGCCGGCCCGACACCAGGCAGCCGCCGAACGGGCAGAGGATCGAGCACGGCCTGCTCGCCGCCGGCGTCCACGACGACGAGACCGTTCGGCTTGTCCAGGTCGCTGGCGATCTTCGCCATCATCTTCGACGACCCGACGCCGGCGGAGGCGGTCAGGCCGCCGGTGACGTCGGCGATCCGTGCCTTGATGCGCTCCGCCACCTCCCGTGCCTGGTCGACGGAGGTCACCGGGTCGGTCGCCGCGGCGAGGTCGAGGAACGCCTCGTCCAACGAGAGCGGTTCGATCAGCGGTGTGAACTCCGCCAGCGCGGCCATGATCTGGTTGCTCGCGCGCCGGTAGGCCCCGAACCGCGGGTACAGGTAGGCGGCGTGCGGACACCGCTGACGAGCCTGGCCGGTGGCCATTGCCGAGGCGACGCCGAAGACCCGCGCCTCGTAGGACGCCGTCGACACGACGCCGCGTGGGCCGATGCCGCCGACGACGACCGGCTTGCCACGCAGCGACGGCTTGTCGCGCTGCTCGACGGCCGCGAAGAACGCGTCCAGGTCGACGTGCGCGATGCTCGGAGCGGAGCGGGGCACGCGGGACACCATGCCACGCGGCGCCGACGGTCAAGCGGTGTCGGTCGTCCGGCCGGCGGTGATGTCGCGGATGCCGGTCGCGCAGACCACCATCGACGCGGCCGGGATCCGGCCGACGATGCCGCAGGCGTAGACGAACGACTGCCACCAGGCGATGTCGCCGTCGTCCACGACACACGGCCCACGCCGCTCGACGAGCAGTGCCATCGGCCAGGTCGGGGACACCGGCATGCCGTCGCCGGCCGCGGTGCGAGCCGGGGCGGCGCCGGGCGGCGGGCTGGACGGGATCAGCCGCAGCAAGAGGTCGACGCGCAGCGCGTGGTCGAACTCGGCGACGGCCGGTTCATGTGCCGACCAGGAGGGTTGCGTCGACGCTCCTGTGTGCGACGGTGCGAGGAGCCAGCGAGGTCCGGTGGGTGTGGTGACCGCGCGAACCGGGACGACCAGGAGCCCGGACACCGCGCGGCTGGACGAGGCCCGGGTGAAGGCGCGGTTGCGCAACAGGTGTGTGGCCCGTCGCTGGGCGAGCATGTTCAGAGTGAGGTCCGCGGGGCGTGGCGGCGGTCTTGGCGGCTGGCGTGGCGGCGGTACGCGCGTGTTGGTGCCGACCTCGCGGTCGGTCGGTGTGATGTCCATCCGTCGTGTCTAGCGTGGATCCGGTGCCGCGGGCCCGCCGTCCACAGGTAGGCCGTCGCCCACAGGTAACCGCTGCATCCGTCCGCGCGGCCCGTGCGCACTGACCGCAACGTCCGGTCCGTAGTACCGTGCGGGCCGCGGGCGACGCGAAACACAAGGCGCCGGTCGGACGCACTTGGAGGCTTGATGTCGGCGATCGTCGTCGGGTACGTGGACAAGCCGGAGGGCCGCGCGGCGCTCCGGCGGGCAGCCGAGGAGGCCGGCCGACGCGGATTCCCGCTGATCCTCGTCCAGGCCGTGCCCGACAACACCCCAACTGTCAGCGCGTCCGCGCCGACACTCGCGCACGACACCGTGCTGACCGGCACACTGGCCGCCGTCGGCATCGAACACACGGTGCGCGACATCCCCGCGGGTGACGACTACGCCGACGGCCTCATCGCGATCGCCGAGGAGGTCGCCGCGGACATGATCGTCATCGGGCTCCGCCGCCGGTCCCCGGTCGGCAAGCTGATCCTGGGCAGCAATGCCCAGCGCATCCTGCTGGACGCGCCGTGCCCGGTCCTCGCCGTCAAGGCCGGCGCACCGACTGACGGGGACTGAACCATGGCCACCACCGCAAGCGCCGCCGCGGCGGAGCACGACCGGCTGCACCTCGCCGGCGATCCGGCCGGGAACGCGATCCTCGCCGAGAACCCGTTCGCTCTCCTCGTCGGCATGCAGCTCGACCAGCAGATCCCGATGGAGAAGGCGTTCAGCGGCCCGGCCGTGCTGCGCGAGCGGCTCGGCGGCGAGTTCACCGCCGCCCGGGTCGCGGCCGCGTCGCCGAAGGAGGTCGAGGCGGCCTGCGCCGAGCGTCCCGCCGTGCACCGGTTCCCGCGTGCCGTCGCGACCCGCCTGCACGCGCTGGCCCGGATGATCGTCGACGAGTACGGCGGCGACACCGAGGCAATCTGGACGACTGCGGCGTCGGGGGAGGAGCTGGTCACCCGGATCGCCGCGCTGCCGGGCTTCGGCGAGCAGAAGGCCAGGATCTTCACCGCCCTGCTGGCCAAACAGTTCGACGTGACCCCGCGCGGGTGGAAGAAGGCGGCCGGCGACTACGGCCTCGTCGGCTTCCGCTCGGTGGCCGACGTCGTCGACGCCACATCACTGCAACGCGTGCGGGAGCACAAGAAAGCCGTCAAGGCTGCGGCGAGATCGGCAGTTCCAGGGGCGTAGGACATGCCATTGCGCCACGAGGCTAAAATGGCTTCACAACCGCGCAATCGCCAGCTGAACGGCGTGATCGTGCATCCATGTCAGTTGATGTCCATGCCCTCGCCGACGCGCCTACGATGCGGACAATCAGGCGTCCGCGTGTCAGAATGACGGGTCGTCAGGGCTCAGTGTGTCGTCCTTCCCGGGCGTAGCGCAGCAGTCCGGATTCTCCGCGACATCAACCGCCCGGCCCGAGAGGAAGTTCGTGTCGCCCAGCACGTCTCGGAACATCAAGTCCACCGTCGTCGACCCCGAGGTCGACCCCGCATCTGACGTCGGGGGCACGTCCGACACCACCGGCACGACCACGGTCGCCCCCTCCGCGGCCAAACCCGCGAGCAAGAAGGCGAACGGCAAGCCCGCCGCCAAGAAGTCCAACGGCAAGCCCGCGAGAACAAGCGCCGCCGCCAAGAAGGCCGCCGCAGAATCAGACGTCGCCGTCATCGTCGAGAGTGGCAAGCCGATCGACTTGGCTGCCGAAGCCCAGGTCGAGACCGAGCTGATCAAGGAGTTCGACGAGAACGCCGGCTTCACCTTGCGTGAGGGCGACGAGACCGACGAGCCCGAGCAGCAGGTCATGGTCGCCGGCGCAACCGCCGACCCGGTCAAGGACTACCTCAAGCAGATCGGCAAGGTCCCGCTCCTCAACGCCGAGCAGGAGGTCGAGCTCGCCAAGCGCATCGAGGCCGGCCTGTTCGCCGAGGAGAGCCTCGGCGCCGGCAAGGTCAAAAAGGCGCCCGTCATCATCGAGTTCGACTGGATCGCCGAAGACGGCCGCCGGGCGAAGAACCACCTCCTCGAGGCAAACCTCCGACTGGTCGTGTCGCTGGCAAAGCGTTACACCGGTCGCGGCATGCTATTCCTCGACCTGATCCAGGAGGGCAACCTGGGTCTGATCCGTGCGGTCGAGAAGTTCGACTACACCAAGGGCTACAAGTTCTCGACCTACGCCACCTGGTGGATCCGTCAGGCCATCACCCGGGCCATGGCCGACCAGGCACGCACCATCCGCATCCCGGTGCACATGGTCGAGGTCATCAACAAGCTCGCCCGCGTGCAGCGTCAGATGCTGCAGGACCTCGGTCGCGAACCCACGCCCGAGGAGCTGGCCAAAGAGCTCGACATGACGCCCGAGAAGGTCGTCGAGGTGCAGAAGTACGGCCGCGAGCCGATCTCGCTGCACACGCCCCTGGGCGAGGACGGCGACTCCGAGTTCGGCGACCTGATCGAAGACGCCGAAGCCGTCGTCCCGGCCGAAGCGGTGTCGTTCACGCTCCTGCAGGAACAGCTGCATGCGGTCCTCGACACCCTGTCCGAGCGTGAGGCCGGGGTCGTGTCGATGCGGTTCGGCCTGACCGACGGTCAGCCTAAGACGCTCGACGAGATCGGCAAGGTCTACGGCGTGACGCGCGAGCGCATCCGGCAGATCGAGTCGAAGACCATGAGCAAGCTGCGCCACCCGAGCCGCTCGCAGGTCCTGCGCGACTACCTCGACTGAGCAATGTGCGGCTAGCGTGCCGTGTCCGCAGGTCAGAGAGCCTTTCGGGTCCTGATGAGCGACACGCTAGCACCGCACAACGCTTCTAGTCCAGATATCCGCTACTCTGATCTCGTGAGTCGCGGACATGGCGTGCGAGAACGGCAGGTGCTCGACTACCTGCGCCGCTACGAAACCGTCTGTGCGTGGCTGCACGCGCCCGGCACGTATGCGCCGGTCGTCACGATCGCGGGCGAGGAGTCGAGCCGCTCTGATGTGGAGTCCGTGCGCCGGGCCTGCAAGGCACTCGCGGCCGCCGGGCTCATCGAGTTGATCCGGGACGGCCCGGCGGCACCGCTGCTCGCCAGGCTAAGTGTTGAGGACGGAATCGACGCGAGGACGGGTCAACACTTAGCGCCGATGGCGTTTCCGTGGCAGTAGACCTCGCCGCCCTGCTGAGTTCGTGGGAGCTGTCGCTGCGCGCCGAGCGCAAGTCGCCGCAGACGGTCAAGTCCTACGGTGATGGCGTGCGCGCCTACCTGCGCTGGTGCAGCGCCACCGATCATCCCGGCGTCCTCGACCGGCGGCAGCTCGCCGCGTTCGTCGATCACATGCTCACCGGCGGCTCGCAGCCGTCCACCGCGAGGTCGCGTCAGCTCGGTGTCCGACGCTTCTCGTCCTGGCTCGCCGAGGAACGCGAGATCGACGTCGACCCGCTGCTTGGAGTCAAGGCGCCCAAGCTGGACACCAAGGTCACCGAGCCGCTGACGGACGTGCAGCTCAAGGCGCTGATCAAGGCGTGCGCCGGCCGGGAGCTGCGGGACCGCCGGGACGAGGCGCTGGTCCGGTTCATGTTCGAGACTGGGGCGCGTGCTGGCGAAGCGGCAGCGCTCGGGGTCGCCGACGTCGACCTGGCGGCCGGGTCCGCGATCGTCCGCCGAGGCAAGGGCGGCAAGGGGCGCACCGTCCCGTTCGGTCCGCAGACTGCACTCGCGATCGACCGCTACCTCCGCGTGCGACGCATGCACCGCCTGGCGGGCTCACCTGCACTGTGGCTCGGCGACCGCGGCAAGGCCTTCAGTTACGACGGCCTGCACAAGTCGCTGAAGATGCGCGCCACGATGGCCGGCATCGCCAACTTCCACCCACACCTGCTCCGCCACACCGCCGCGCACCGCTGGCTCGCCGCTGGTGGCTCCGAGGGCGGGCTGATGGCCGTCGCCGGCTGGACCCGCCCCGACATGCTCATGCGGTACACAAAAGCGCAGGCGTCGAACCGTGCCGCGACCGAAGCCCGCTTGCTCAACCTGGGGGAGCTGTGAACCTGTTGGTCGATCCGCGCGCAGGCGACGTCCTCGTGAAGGTCGTGTGCCATGCGTGCGGGATTCGCGCCGTCGCGGTCGTGCAGGAGCACGGAGACATCCTCACGCCCCGCGGCGAGGTGCTGACCGGCCTGGCATATCGAGCGCTCTCCGGGAAGGGGAAGCCCCGGAGCGCTGACGGCCGCCGAGGACACACCGTCAGCTCGCGCATCCTGAACCCAGCGGGGCACCCGGAGTTGGTTGCGCACTGCCCGAGGCATGGCAAGGTCGTGGCGGACCGGGCGGAGGTGTTCGCGGCAGCCCAAGACGACGCCGGATCATCCCCGCGTGTCGTCAGCGCTGTGCGACCTCAAGTCGTGTAGCGTGTCGCTTGAACTAGAAGCCGAGCGGTGCCCGCTCGATGCTAGGAGACAGGCGCCCTAGCGAGGACTCTCAGGAGACCCCGCATGGGCGCCATTTCTGTATCCGATCGCTCGCTCGCCGGTTCGATCGCAGCTCACGAAAGCTGGGCACGTACGGCCGACCGCTCCGCTCGCACCGCGCCCGCACGCGCGGCGCTTATGGCTCGCTTCGAGCGTGACGTCGACCCTAACGGCACCCTCGCACCTGACGAGCGCGCCCGGCGGGCAGAGAACGCGCGCAAGGCATACTTTCTGCGCCTCGCGCTCAAGTCCGCCCGCTCCCGGCGCAAGTCCCGCGAGTTAGTCGAGCAGGCCGAGGCCGCTGAGGCCGAGCTGGCCGAGGCCGGTGGCCCCGATGCGGCATGAGCACGAGAGAGGCCGCCCGGCGGATAACCGGACGGCCAGTGCCTCGGTCGGGGGAGACCTCAAGCTGTCTCCGAGCATACGCCGCCAGACCCCCGGAGCGCTCGAACTCGCCGCCGGCCTCGACTTCGACCACGTGGCGCGGCGAGTCATCGCCGACGCCCTACTTGAAGCGACGTCGAGCTGGTGGACCGCGCGCGCCCTCGACTTCGAACGGGCTCGCTCGCGACCGGGCGATTATCTCGGCGGCGCCTCCGCTGCTGACATCGCGGCCGCTGATGCCCGCCTCTCCTCGACGGCCGCCGCGTGCCGGGCACGTGCTCAGCTCGCCCCCCTCCAGACCGACGTCATCGACGAGGTTGTGGCGTCGTGAGCTTCAGTGATTCCGCGATGCGCGACGCGTTCCCGGGCGTATCCGCCGACGACGAGGAACCGGCCGGCGAGGCCTACTGGGAGTCGGTGCTTGCCGAAGCCGCTGTTGCCCTGTTGCCGGGCAACACTCGGGCAACGGGCAACAGTCTGTTGCCCGTTGCCCGACCCCCTGTGTCGGCAACAGGGCAACAGTCCCGGGCAACGCTTTACGCCGACGTGGCAGGCATGCTTGACGGCACCCTTCCGAGCCCACCTGAGCCGGACGTCCTGCGTCGGAGCGATGGTGTGAGCCTGTTCTATGCCGGTCAGGTCAACCTGGTCTTCGGAGATCCTGAGTCGGGCAAGACCTGGCTGTGCCTCGCTGCGGTCGCCGAGACCCTGACCCGCGGTCGAAGCGCTCTCGTCCTCGACCTCGACCACAACGGCGCCGCAGCCACAGTGTCCCGACTCATCGACCTCGGCGCCCCCGAGTCGGCTCTGCGTGACCCGCAGCGGTTCCGCTACGCCGAACCCGAGGACGGGGCCGAGGTGCTCGCGATCGTGGCTGACGCGGGCACCTGGCATCCGTACGTCATCGTCTTGGACTCCGTCGGGGAGGTCGTGCCGCTGTTCGGTGGATCGAGCAACTCACCTGACGACTTCACCCGCGTACACGCCGCGGTGATGAAGCCGCTCGCGATGGGCGGTGCTGCGGTCCTGTGCGTCGACCACCTCGCGAAGAACAGCGAGTCCCGCGCGATGGGATCCACGGGCACGGCAGCGAAGAAGCGGGCAGTCGGCGGCGTCTCGCTACGGGTGACGATCGCCGACCAGTTCGCGCCGGGACACGGCGGATCCGCTCACGTCACGATCGCCAAGGACAGGCACGGCGGTCTACGGCAGCACTGCGGCAACGCTGACCGCGAACCCCTGGCCGGCACGTTCGTCATGCGTGTCGACGACACCGGCCCGAGCTGGCACATCGCCGCACCCGCCGACGGTCAGCGCAACCCTGCTGAGGCACCCGAGCAGGCCGACCTGGACGCACTCGCCGCACTCGACCCGGCACCGGCCTCGGTGCGAGACGTGGCCGACCGGCTGCACTGGAAATGGAAGCGGGCAGGTGACTCCCTGCGGGCATTCCGCGCGTTGCCGGCAGTGTTGCCCGTTGCCCACACAGGGGTAGGGCAACACGGCAACACTCCATCCGAGCCTGTGCGGTGCCGGGAGTGCCCGGCTGAGTGTCGTCAAGTCATTTGGCCCCGCTGTTTTCATGAATGTTGGCCCC
>DAIQRJ010000039.1:0-37647 GCA_036786375.1 Actinopolymorphaceae bacterium | reverse complement strand
CCCTCCAACACACCCTCGCCAACGCCACCGCTCAAGCCGCCTAAACAGCCAGAGGTAGACACAGGGCAACTCATGCGGCCACTCCGCGCGAGACGATCGCGGTCCCGGCGTCGGCATGGTGCGGGTTCTCCCACACGACGCTGGCACCCATCCCGAGCCCGACGCACATCGTCGTGAGGCCGAACCGCACGTCGTGGCGTTCGGCGAACCCGTGCGCGAGCTGCGCGATCAGCCGCACCCCGGATGCCGCCAGCGGGTGCCCGATCGCGATCGCACCGCCGTAGGGGTTGATCCGCTCGTCCTCGTCGGCCAGCCCGAACGCGTCGGTGAACGCCAGCACCTGCACGGCGAACGCCTCGTTGATCTCGATCAGCCCGAGGTCGCCGATCCCGAGCCCGGCCTTGGCCAGCGCCGTGCGCGTGGCTGGGACGGGACCGAAACCCATCGTCTCGGGCGGCACCCCGGTGAACGCGAACGACACCATCCGCAGCTTCGGCGCGAGGCCGAGCCGATCCGCGGTGGCGACGTCGGTCAGCAGCGCCGCGGTGGCACCGTCGTTGAGGCCGGCCGCGTTTCCGGCGGTGACCCGGCCGTGTGGCCGGAACGGTGTGCGCAGGCCCGCCAGCGCGGCGAGCGTGGTGTCCGGACGCGGTTGCTCGTCGCGGGTCACCAGCGTCCAGCCGCCGTCCTCGGCACGAGCCGACATCGGCAGGACGTGGTCGGCGAACGCGCCGTCGTCCCACGCTCGGGCGTACCGCTGCTGACTGGCGAGCGCGAACCGGTCCGCCCGCTCCTTCGTCAGCTGCGGGAACTGGTCGTGCAGGTTCTCCGCCGTCTGGCCCATCACCAGCGCGGACGGATCGACGAGCTTCTCGGCGACGAAGCGCGGGTTCGGGTCCAGTCCCTGGCCCATCGGGTGGTGACCCATGTGCTCGACGCCACCGGCGAGTGCCACGTCGATCGCGCCGACCGCGATGGCCGACGCCGTGGTCGTGACCGCCGTGAGGGCGCCCGCGCACATCCGGTCGATCGCGTAGCCGGGGACGGAGCGCGGGAGTCCGGCCAGAATCCCGGCGCTGCGCCCGAGCGTGAGCCCCTGGTCGCCGGTCTGGGTGGTGGCCGCGATCGCCACCTCTTCGATCTGCGCCGGCGGCAGGCCGGGGTTGCGGCGGAGCAGTTCACGCAGACAGCGGACGATGAGGTCGTCGGCCCGGGTGTCGCCGTAGGCGCTGCCCGCGCGGCCGAACGGCGTGCGGACCGCATCGACCACGACGACGTCGCGCAGGGAGCGAGCGGACCCTGCCGGCAGCTCAGCCATGGTTCTCCTCCGACACTGTCCCGTCGGCCGACGGGACAGCAGCTTCGGTCGGCGCGCTCGGCGGTGGCACGGGCAGCGCCTGCGCGAGAGGTGCGGCGACGATGCCGACCTGCCACGGACGGGCCCCGCCACGGCTGAGCCGTTGCTCGACCTGGTCGACCTCCGGTGCCGGTGGCGCCCACGCCAGCCGACGGACCAGATCCGGGCTGATGAGGTTCTCCGGCGGGATGTCATTGGCCTCGGCGAGCGAGACGACCGCGGCGCGGCAGCGCTTGAGCCGGGCGGCGGCGTCGGGCCGCTGGCGGTCCCACACGCGCGGGGGCGGCGGGCCGTCGCCGGCTTTGCCGGTGGCTGCGGGCAGGGAGTCGTCGGCAAGTGCCCGGGCGTGCTCGAGCACGTCCCACCACCGTCGCAGGTCGGCGCGACCTCCGTTGCGGCCGGTGAACCCACGGACCTTGCCCAGGTCCGACGGGTGCACAAGGGGGACGGTCGCAGCCTCGACGATGGCCTGGTCGGTGAGCAGCCGTGAGGGGGACAGGTCGCGTCGCCGGGCAACCGCGTCGCGTTCGCTCCAGAGTGCGCGGATGGCGGCGAGCTGACGTCGGTCGCGGGTGCGGTGGATGCCGGAGGTTCGGCGCCACGGTTCTTCCCGGACGGCGGGCGGGCCGGCGGCGACCTCGATGATGTGGGCGAACTCCTGGCGTGCCCACTCGTCCTTGCCGGTCTCGACCAGCTCGGCAGCCAGCACGTCCCGCAGCTCGACGAGGAGTTCGACGTCGAGCGCGGCATAGACCAGCCAGGGCCCGGGCAGCGGGCGGCGCGACCAGTCGGCTGCGGAGTGGCCCTTCTCGAGGGCGAACCCGAGCGTCTCCTCGATCAGCGGACCGAGGCCGACTCGCTCGTGGTCGAGAAGCCGGCCGGCGAGTTCGGTGTCGAACAGGTTCGTTGGTTCGAGGCCCAGCTCCGCGAGGCAGGCGAGGTCCTGGTTGGCGGCGTGCAGGACCCATTCGACGTCGGCGATCACCGCGCCGAGGGCGGACAGGTCGGGGCATTCGATGGGGTCGATCAACCAGCTGCCGCTGCCGACGCGCCGGAGCTGCACCAGGTAGGCGCGCATCGAGTAGCGGTAGCCCGAGGCCCGTTCGGCGTCGATGGCGATCGGGCCGGTGCCGCCGGCGATGGCGGCGACCATCGCGTCGAGAGCGGCTGGGGTGGTGACGAGGGTCGGGACGCCCTCACGGGGAGTCAGCAGCGGTATGGCGGGTGGGCCCGGGTCAGCGGGACTGTCGTCTATCGGGTTGGCATCGGTCGGATCGGCTCCGGTCGGTGCGCCCTCGATCAGGACGAGGGGATCCACGGGCGTGCTCATCTTCGCGATGTTACCCGCGGTAACCGCGGTCCCGGCTGCTGATGCCGCGTGCTGCGCGGCCTGCGCCGGGGTGGTGGAGGCGCCGGGGAGCCGCTCAGGCCGGATCAGGACCGGGCGCGGCGGCGGGGTGCGATCGTCGAGACGCCGTCGGGGACGCTCGGCAGCCCGGCCGCGGTCGCGAGCAGATCCGCCCACGCGAGGACGTGTGCCGTGGTCGCGTCGCCGTCCGGACCGTCCTCGTCGGCTACCGGCGTCGGGGTCCACGACGCGCGGATCTCGACCTGAGCCTGTGCGGGATCCTCGGCCATCCCGCCGAAGCCCTGGCTCGACACCCGGGTGACGGTGCCGGACAACGCGTGGTGCTCGGCACCTCGGCCGGCGAGCGCCTCGGCCAGCCACGCCCACGCGACGCTGCCGAGGAGAGCGTCGTTGACCAGTTCGGCCTCGATGTCGGCCCGCACGTAGGCGACGAACCGGAAGGTGCCCTCCCACGAATCGTGGCCGGCGGGATCGTGCAGAAGCACCAGCCGGCCGGTGGCGAGATCGTCGTCGCCGACCTCGACGTCGGCGGTGATCGCGACCGTGTGCGGGGCTATCCGGGTGGGCGCGGGGGCCTCTTCCCAGCGGAGCTCCGGACGCATGCGGACAGCACGGATCGCGGCAACTGCATCGTCGAAGGCCTGGACAGAACCCCTCACCGTGGGCACGTGGGGGAGCCTATGTCGGGCCGCGGGTGCCAGCGGTCCGCGACGCGCCGCAGCCGGGCCACCCTGTCGTCGCTAGCCTGCACGGGTGCTCCGACAGCCTGCAGCAGTACCCGCCCGGCAAGAACCGGTCTCCACCTTCCTGCGAGCGTGCCGCGGGTTGCCGGTCGATTCGCACCCGGTCTGGTACATGCGCCAGGCGGGCCGATCGCTCCCGGAGTACCGCCGCATCCGCGCCGGCATCCCGATGCTCGAGTTGTGTTTCCGGCCCGATCTGGTCGCCGAGATCACCATGCAGCCGGTCCGCCGGCACGGTGTGGACGCGGCGGTCGTGTTCTCCGACATCGTCGTTCCGCTCAAAGCGGCCGGAGTCGACGTCACGATCGAGCCAGGGGTGGGCCCGGTCGTCGCGTCACCGGTCCGCGACGCCGCCTCGGTAGACGCCTTCCCGGCGCTCGAAGCCGGTCAGCTGGGCGCGGTGGCCGAAGCGGTGCGGCTCCTGGTCGCCGAACTCGGCGAAGCGACCCCGGTCATCGGCTTCTGCGGAGGGCCGTTCACCCTGGCCAGCTACCTCATCGAGGGCGGCCCGAGCCGCGACCACGTGCGGACCAAGGCGATGATGCACGGCGAACCGGAGGTCTGGAACGCCTTCGCGGCCAAGCTTGCCGACATCGCCATCACCTTCGTCTCCGAGCAGGTGCTCGCGGGCGCAGGTGCCGTCCAGGTCTTCGACTCGTGGGCCGGTGCGCTCTCGGAGGTCGACTACCGGCGTTTCGTGCTTCCGCACAGCACGCGGATCTTCGACGCCGTCCGCGCGCTCGGCGTCCCGGCGATCCACTTCGGTGTCGGCACCGGCGAGCTGCTGGCCGCGATGACCGACGCGGGTCCCGACGTCGTCGGAGTCGACTGGCGTGTCCCGCTGGACGCGGCACTCCGGCGGACCGGCGGTCTGCACCCGCTCCAGGGCAACCTCGACCCGGCACTGCTGTTCGCTCCCTGGGACGTCTTGCAGACGGCCGCCGCTGAGGTGCTCGCGGCCGGCGCCGATGCACCGGGGCACGTGTTCAACCTCGGCCACGGCGTGCTTCCGACTACCGACCCCGACGTCCTCTCGAGGCTCACAGCCTGGGTACACGAACAGCCGGTTTCGGCACCGTGATCGCGGCGGGCGCCCGGGTCGTCGTCGTCGGCGGTGGCATCAGCGGGTTGACCGCCGCGTTCCGGCTCGCGTGCCTGGGGTACCGGGTCGAGCTGCTCGAGGCGTCGGACCGTACCGGCGGGAAGCTGCGGTCAGGCTCGATCGCCGGAGTCCAGGTCGATGTCGGCGCCGAGGCGATGCTCGCCCGTCGGCCCGAGGCGGTCGGGCTGGCGCGCGAGGTCGGCCTGGCCGACGCACTGCGCGATCCGGGCACGACGCGTGCCGGGCTGTGGGCCCGGGACGGGCTCCGACGGTTCCCCCGGCCGATGGTCCAGGGGGTCCCGGGAGACCTGAACGACCTGCGGGCCACCGGCATCCTCACCGATACCGAACTGGCGCGTGCGGCCCTGGACTCGGTCCGGCCGGGCACGCCGGTCGTCGACGACGTGTCGGTGGCCCAGTACGTCGGTGACCGGCTCGGCTTCGCCGTTGTCGACCGCCTGGTCGAACCGCTGCTGGGCGGGGTGTACGCCGGGCGTGCGGACGAGCTCTCGATGCACGCGTGCCTCCCGCAGCTGTGGGACGTGCTTACCACCGGGTCATCGCTGATGGCGGCGGTCCGTGCGAGCACGCCCGCACCGCCGGCCGATCCGACCACGGCACCACCACCGGTGCCCGTGTTCGCGGGTCTGGACGGTGGCGTGGCCGGTCTCGCGACCGGCGTCCGCGCGGCTGCCGAAGCGGCCGGCGCACTGGTCCGGACCGGCGTGACCGTGCGGGAACTGCACCCCCACGACGATGGCTGGCAGCTGGTCTGCGGCTCGGCGCGAGCACCGGAGATCGTCGTCGCCGACGCGGTGCTGCTCGCCTGCCCGGCGGTGCCGTCGTCGCGGTTGCTGCGCGAGGTGGCGCCCGACGCGGCCACCGGCCTGGCCGGGATTCCCTATGCCAGCATGGCGATTCTGACGCTCGCCGTGCGGCGGGATGCGCCCTTCGACGGCTCGGGCTTCCTTGCCGGCGCGGGGAGCCTCGCAGCGGTCAAAGGAGCGACGTACTCGTCCACCAAATGGCCCTGGCTCGCCGATCGGGCACCCGAGGGCGCGCTGATCCTCCGGGCATCGGTCGGCCGGCGCGGCGACGAGGCGCTTCTGCAGCGTGACGACGCCGAGCTCGTCGACCTCGCCGTCGCCGACCTCCAGCGCGTGCTGCGGACGACCGGCGACGACCTCGGGCCGGTCGTCGACTCGTCGGTCACCCGCTGGGGCGGCGGCCTCCCGCAGTACGCCGTCGGCCACCTCGACCGGGTCGAGCGCATCCGAGCGTCGATCGCCGCCGTGCCGGGCCTGGCGGTCGCCGGTGCGGCCTACCAGGGCGTTGGCATCCCGGCCTGCATCGCCAGCGCCGACCGCGCCGTCGACGCGCTCACGAGGTAGCCACCCGACACCCCGCCTGGCCGGGAGCTTGGCCGGCCGGGGATCATGGGCCCATGACCGATCCTGTGCCAGCCAAGCCGAAGGCCCGTGACGTCAACCAGGTGATCCGCTACACGATGTGGTCGGTCTTCGCGGTGTCGTCGCCGCTGGGGGACGCGGACAGATCGCTGCTGGCGAAGGAGGTCGAGGCCCTTCAGGCCGACCTCGCCGACGCGGACGTGGTCGTCCGCGGCTGGTACGACGTCGCCGGCCTGCGCGCCGACGCCGACCTCATGGTGTGGTGGCACGCCGAGACCATCGACGCACTGCAGGACGCCTACAGCCGGCTGCGCCGCACCGCCCTCGGCGCGTCGCTGCGGCCGGTGTGGTCGAACGCGGCGCTGCACCGACCCGCCGAGTTCAACAAGAGCCACGTCCCCGCGTTCCTCGCCGGTGAAGGGGCCCGTCCCTACATCTGCGTCTACCCGTTCGTCCGGTCCTACGAGTGGTACCTGCTCCCGGACGAGCAGCGTCGGGACATGCTCCGCGAGCACGGCCAGATGGCACGTGACTTCCCCGACGTGCGAGCCAACACGGTCGCGAGCTTCGCCCTCGGCGACTACGAGTGGATCCTCGCGTTCGAGGCCGATGAGATGCACCGCATCGTCGATCTCATGCGGCACCTTCGGGGCAGCGAAACGCGTCGGCACGTCCGCGAGGAGCTGCCGTTCTACAGCGGACGCCGGCGCGAGATCGGCGACCTGATCGCCGCGCTGCCATAGCGATCGACGCCGCCGTTCCCGGCGGTCAGCTCTCCGCGGGCTCGAACGTCATGCTGATCGAGTTGATGCAGTAGCGCAGGTCGGTCGGGGTGTCGTAGCCCTCGCCGGCGAACACGTGCCCGAGGTGGGAGTTGCAGGTCGCACACCGGACCTCGGTGCGGACGCTGCCGAACGAGCGATCCTCGATCTCGACGATCTTGTCGCCGGCCAGCGGGCTGAAGAACGACGGCCACCCGCAGTGCGACTCGAACTTGGACTCAGAGCGGAACAGCTCGGTGCCACAGGCCCGGCACCGGTAGATGCCCACCTTCTTGTTGTCGGTGAGTTCGCCGGTGAACGCGTGCTCGGTGCCGGCCTGACGCAGGACCTTGTACTCGGCGGGAGTGAGCTCGGCACGCCACTCGGCGTCGGTCTTCTCGATGCGTTGCGCAGTCATGGGCACAGTTTGCCCGGCCGGGGCAATCGTGTCGTGGGTGCCTGCCCCGTCGTCGCCGTACGGGCGTCCGGGTTGTCCACAGGCGCGACGTCGAGTCCGTCGCGGCGTCGAAGGCCTCGGCTAGCGTCGTGAGTCGATTCCGGGGCGGCCGGGTCGTCGTCGATGACAAAGGTGGACATGGGCCGATGGGCGATGTGAAGGTCACCCCGGGCGAGATCGACGAGTTCGCCAAGGTGGTCGCCAAGCTGCACGACGACTGGATCAACCCGGACTACGCCGCCGTCTACCTGGCGATGGACAAGCCGTCCAAACCCCAGTTCGGCAGCTTCGCCGCGGCGACGACCGTGGCCACCACGTACGACACGAAGATGACGGCCTTCCGGACGGTGTTCCAGTCGCTGGCCGTGCTGCTCGACGACGTCCGGCAGACCAGTGGGGCCATTGCGAAGAACTACACAGACGCCGAGGCGCTGGCGAAGGCCACCGTTGCCGACGTGAGCGAGACCCTCAGCGAATCGGTAGCCGACGACGGCGGGGCCACCAGCCAGTCTGTGACCTGACGTGGACGACGACGTGGACGACGCGATGTGCGAGATGAGACAGGGGAATCGCCGTGGGTGAATTCGACGCGACCAAGCAGGCGAACGTGATCCTGTTGCTCCGAGGGGAACGCTTCGCGGGATGCGACCTGCCCGAGGACTCGTCCCGGTCGACCCCTCAGGCGGCGACCATGACGACGTCGTCGCAGAACTGGAGCAGCGTCGGCACGCAGGCCACCGGCCTGGCCGACGATCTCGACAGCGCGCTCAAGCAACTCCTCAAGGGCTGGGAGGGCAAGGCGGCCGACGAGTTCTCCACGAACGTGACGAAGGTCGTGGCGTTCGCCCGCCAGATCGCGCACGTCGCCGACACCGACAACCCAGCACCGGCGGCCGACGGCACCGCGAACCCGTTCGCGACGAGCAAGTCGAGCACCGGCTACAAGCAGCTGTTCACCCACCTCGCGAGCGACGTCACCACCCACACCGGCACGTCCAAGGCACCCGGGCTCCCGTGGGAGACGGGCCGCTGGTGGTGGAAGTGGTACGACACGTGGAGCTTCAACTACGAGGTGCGCGACGACTCGGGCGTCGTCAACGGCGACATCAACGGCGACAAGTTCGTCGACTTCATGCGCGACCACGGCATCCCGACCAACGATGCGGCCGACGGGCTCGTGTCGCACCCGCTCCCGAAGGACTGGCCCGCGTCGGTCAAGGCGTTCGAGGCCAAGGAGTTCAACACCGACCAGCAGAACGACTGCCGGGCGGCCGGTAACGACCTCGCGACCAAGTACAAGGATTTCGGCGACGGGCTGGGCGACGCCCCGGTCGCGCCGACGTTGACCGGCAGTTCCGGACTTCCGGACACGAGCGGCGTGGGTAGTACCCCCGGCGGCGGCATGCCTACCCGAGGCGGAGGTAGTGCCGGCGGTGTGAGCGGTGGTGGCAGCGGCGGGGCTCCGAACTTCACCCCGCCCGATCTGACCGACACCGGCGGATCCGGTGGGTCCAGCGGCTCTGGTGGTTCTGGCGGGGTGCCGGACGGTTCTGGTGGTGGGTTGCCGGGCGGTTCGGGCGGCACGCGGTCGGGCGGTGTCGGAACCGAAAGTTCGTGGCCAGGTGGGTCGGGCTCCGCTGGTTCCGGCAGCTCCGGCTCGGGTGGCTCAGGTCCCGTCACGGGTTCAGGCAGCTGGACCTATGGCGGCGGCAGCGGCGGCTCCGGATCGTACGGAGACGGGTCCGGTGGATCGGGAGGTGGCTCCTACGACAGCGGCAGTAGCAATTACCCCGGTTCGGGTGCGGGCGGCTGGAACGACGGGTCGACCGGCACCGACACCGGCGGGGTTCTCGCCGGCTACGACCCAGGGACGGACGGATCGGGCGCGTCCGGCAGCGGCGGCTACGGCAGCGGGGGCTACGGATCGGGCACTCCGACCGGCGCGGGCGCCGGTGGGTTCGGCAGTACAGGCGGGCTTGGGACGAGTGCGGGCTCGGGGCTGAGCGGTTCCGCTGCGGGTGGATCGTCGGCCGGCGGTAGCGGATCCGGCGCGAGCGGATCGGGCGGTCTTGCTCCCGGCAGCGTCGGCGGCGCGGGTAGCGCCGGTAGCGCGTCCAGCGGCGGCGGCTCCGGAATGATGGCGCCGATGATGGGCGGCGGCGGCGGTGGTCGTGGCGGACAGGAGTCCCAGCACCAGACGTGGATTGTCGAGGACGAGGACGTCTGGGGAGCGCGGGAGGGCGAGACGGCCCCACCCGTGATCGGCGGAAGCCTCTGAGCGGGCCGGTTCGCGGCGGATTGTCGTCGCGCTCGCCTGCCCGACGGGGATCTCGACCACTAGCCTCACGGCATGGCGACTGAGTACGCGAACCTCGAGGTCGACGGCCGTTCGGTCCGGATCTCGAGTCCCGGCAAGGTCTACTTCGCCGAACTGGGGTTGACGAAGCTCGACGTCGTCGAGTACTTCGTAAAGGTCGGGCCGGGCATCCTCGGAGCGCTGCGGGACCGGCCGACCACGTTGGAGCGGTGGCCAGGCGGTGTCTTCGAGGGCGCGAAGCTCTCGACCCGCATGGACAATCGCGGTGACGCGTTCTACCAGAAACGCGTCCCCAAAGGCGCGCCCGAGTGGGTCGAGACGGCGCAGGTCGCGTTTCCCAGCGGACGGACTGCCGACGAGGTATGCCCGACCGAGCTCGCGGTGGTGGCATGGGCCGCCAACCTTGGCACGTTGGTCTTCCACGCATGGCCGGTGAGCCGGACCGATACCGACAGACCCGACCAGCTCCGCATCGACCTCGATCCCCAGCCTGGCACCGACTTCCAGGACGCGATCGCAGTCGCGGGGGAGCTGCACGCCCTCCTGGACGAGCTCGAGATGACCGCGTTCCCCAAGACGTCGGGCGGGCGGGGCGTCCATGTCTTCGTGCCGATCGAGCCGGCGTGGTCGTTCACCCAGGCACGGCGTGCCGCGATCGCCGCGGGGCGCGAACTCGCACGGCGGATGCCCGACCGGGTGACGGTGAACTGGTGGAAGGAAGAACGCGGGGAGCGGATCTTCATCGACTTCAACCAGATGGCCCGCGACCGCACGATGGCATCGGCGTACTCCGTACGGCCGTCACCGCGGGCATTGGTGTCGGCACCGGTGACCTGGGCCGAGCTTCCGAACGTGCTGCCCACCGACTTCAACGTCCTCACGATGCCGGAACGGTTCGCGCAGGTAGGTGACCTCATGCAGGACATGCAGGCGCACCCGTCCTCCCTGGAGCCGCTGCTGGAGATGGCGGCACGCGACGAGCGCGACCATGGGCTTGGCGATATGCCGTACCCACCCGAGTACCCGAAGATGCCGGGCGAGCCGCTGCGGGTACAGCCGAGCCGGAAGGCCAAGCCAGCAAGCGAATAGTCGCAGACCCGCGGGGTCAGATGACGTCGGGTCCGCGCTGTCGACGGTCGCCGTAGGCCGGCCCGAGACTCGAACCCGCCGATCGCCGCGAGGTCGGCGGACACCGGTGCCGGGTCCCAACGCCATGTGGAACCATCGCCCGCGCGGCGTCGGCCGCCATCCCCTGTGAAAGGTCCGGTTCCCGTGCACCAGTTCTATTATCAGCCTGCTGACACCTGGTTCGGCGACTGCATGCCGTTCTTCCACGACGGCCGGTTCTACCTCTTCCACCAGCGCGACACCCGCCGCCCGGGGCCGTTCGGCGAGCCGTTCGGATGGGCGCTCGCGCGCACGACCGACTTCGTCACCTACGAAGACCTCGGCGAATCGGTGCTGCGGGGGACCGACGACGAGCAGGACCAGTTCATCTTCGCGGGCAGTGTTTTCGAGGCACATGGCACCTTCCACGCGATGTACACCGGCTTCAACCGCGACTACGCAGCGCAGGGCAAGGCCGCGCAGGTGCTGATGATCGCGACGAGCGACGACCTGATCCACTGGACGAAGACCGGCCGGCAACTGGTCGTCCCGCAGGAGGGTTACGACCCGAACGACTGGCGCGACCCGTTCGTCCTGTTCGACGACGAGACGAACCGGTTCGTGATGATCCTCGGCGCTCGCAAGCAGGGCAGCGAGATCCTCACCGGCCGCACCGTCTGGTTCACCTCGACCGACCTGAAGACGTGGGACTTCCAGGGCGACTTCTGGGCGCCGGGCCTGTTCAGCATGCACGAGATGCCCGACCTGTTCCGGATGGGCGACTACTGGTACCTGCTCACCACCGAGTACAGCGACAAGAGCAAGACCGTCTACCGCATGAGCACCTCGCTCGAGGGACCCTGGACCGCACCCGCCGACGACGCGTTCGACGGCCGGGCGTACTACGCGGCGCGTTCGATCGCCGACGCCGACGGTCGCCGGTTTCTGTTCGGCTGGGTTCCAACCAAGGAGAACGAGGACGAGCTCGCGCCGTGGCAGTGGGGCGGGACGCTCGTCGTGCACGAGGTCGTCCAGCGTCGCGACGGCTCGCTGGCTGCGGCGATCCCGGCCCGCGTCGCGGCTGCGTTCGGGACGCCCACGGCGCTCACCGAGGCTCCGGTCGAGCTGACCTCCGTCGGATCCTCGGTCCAGGTCGACATCGCCTCCGACACCGGGGACGTGTTCCTGTTCTCCGCCGACGTCGAGTTCGCCGAGGGCACGCGGTCGTTCAGCGTGCGCCTGTTCGAGGACCCCGAGACCGGTGACGGGTATGAGTACCTGATCAGCCTCGTCGACGCCCGGCTCACCTTCGACCGTCGTCCGAACTATCCGTGGTACCGCTACGACAACAAAGGCCTCGAACGTCCCCTGCACCTCGAGCCGGGAGTCAGCCATCATCTCGAGCTCGTGGCCGACGGGACGATCTGCACCCTCTACATCGACGGCGTGGCCCTCAATGCCCGCATGTACGCCAAGGCGGGGACGTCGATCCGGATCAGCGTCGTCGACGGGCACCTCGAGATTCGCCAGCCGGCGTTGGCGAAACCGGCCCTCGGCTAGCTCGGGATGCCGGGTTGCGCCGGCGGGGTAGCAGCGGCCACGCCGTCACTGCCGTCGTCGTCCACACCGATCTCGACCAGGTGCAGCAGCGGCACACCGAGCCGGCGGCGGGCCTTCGACGTCCAGTCGACGTGGAAGAACTCCGACACCAGGTGCGGACGCGTCAGCACGATGACCTCGGCGGCCTGGTGCTGCACCACCGACTTCGCGAGCGCGTCGACCGGGTCGGTGTTGGTGATCTCGCCGTCGGCCTGCCCGCCGGCATCGCGCAGGCGCTGGAGGCTGTGCTCGAGCGCGGTGCGGCTCGATTCGACGATCTCCTTGCGGATCGCATCGAGGTCGAGGTCGGGGAGCAGGATCGGCGCGGCACCGAACGGCTCGTTCGCGGCGATGGTGCCCAGCGACGCCTCGACCCGGGCTGCGGCATCATCGACGGGCAGAACCACCCAGTAACGGGTCGGCTCGGCACCCTGGTCGCGCAGACCGACGACCTCGGCGGCGTCGGCCGTGTCCATCTCGCGCTCGATCAGAATCACGACGTCGTACATGGAACCCCTCCGGTGCGCTGAGCAGCCGGAATCCCGAACTGCGGTGGTCGTCGAAGGTACCGCACCCGATCGGTGGGGAGTGTGGCGGCGAGTCGTCTGCGCGGGCTGGACCGGATGTCGGGACGTCGGGTGACAATGGGCCGCATGCGACTTCCGGTGATGCCGCCCGTGGCCCCGATGCTGGCCAAGTCCGTCAAGGAGATCCCCGGCGGTGCGATGAGCTACGAACCGAAGTGGGACGGCTTCCGGTCGATCATCTTCCGCGACGGCGACGAGGTCGAGATCGGCAGCCGCAACGGGAAGCCGATGACCCGCTACTTCCCCGAGCTGGTCGAGGCGCTCCGGGCGAACCTGCCGGATCGCTGCGTCGTCGACGGGGAGGTCATCGTGATCGGCGCGAGCGGTGACCGGCTCGACTTCGAGGTCCTGCAGCAACGCATCCATCCCGCCGCCAGCCGGGTGAAGATGTTGTCGGTGCAGACGCCGGCGCGGTTCGTCGCGTTCGACCTGCTGGCGTTGGGCGACGAGGACTTCACCGGCCGGCCGTTCGAGCAGCGCCGGGAGGCTCTCGTCGAGGCGCTGGCCGGCGCGCAGGCGCCGATCCACGTCACCGCCGCGACCACCGACCGGGCGCTCGCCGAGCCCTGGTTCGACCAGTTCGAGGGCGCCGGTCTGGACGGCCTGATGGCGAAGCCGCTCGGCGGTACCTACGAACCGGACAAGCGCACGATGTTCAAGATCAAGCACGAGCGCACCGCCGACTGCGTCGTCGCCGGCTACCGGCTGCACAAGAGCGGGCCCGACCGGATCGGTTCGCTGCTGCTGGGCCTGTATGACGACGAGGGGGTGCTGGCGAGCATCGGGGTGATCGGGGCGTTCTCGATGGAGCGCCGCAAGACCCTGTTCGACCAGATGCAGCCACTGGTGACGACGTTCGACGACCATCCGTGGGCGTGGGCGAAGCAGGAGGAGGGGACGCGGACGCCGCGCAACGCCGAGGGCAGCCGCTGGGCGGTCGGCAAGGATCTGTCGTTCACGCCGCTGCGGCCCGAACGCGTCGTCGAGGTGCGCTACGACCACATGGAGGGCGTGCGGTTGCGGCACACCGCCCAGTTCGTGCGCTGGCGGCCCGACCGCACCCCGGAGTCCTGCACGTACGCCCAGCTCGAGGAGGCGGTCAGCTACGACCTGGCCGACGTCCTCACGGCGGGTCGCTGACCCGCGCTCATGGCCCCGCTGAGCAGGTCAGCCCAGGAGCGCCGGTGCGAGTTCGGTCAGGTGCTCGAGCGGCACGTAGCGCCCGTCGGCCGGGTCGCTGTAGTCCAGTGGCTGCACGCAGACGTGGTCGGCTCCGGCGTCGAGATGCTCGTCCACCCGGCGCTTGATCGCGTCCACGTCGCCCCAGGCGATCACCGCGTCGACCAGCCGGTCGCTGCCTCCACCGGCGAGATCGTCGTCGGTGTAGCCGAGGGTGCGGAGATTGTTCGTGTAGTTGGCAAGCCCCAGGTAGGTCGCCATGTAGCGCCGAGCGGTCGCCCGCGCGGTCGTCGGATCGGTATCGAGGACCACCGCCAGCTCCGGTGCGAGCAGGGCGTCCGGTCCGAGGGCGGCACGAGCGTCGACGGTGTGCTCGACGGGGACGAAGTATGGATGGCTGCCCTGTGCCTTCGTGGCCGCGAGTTCGAGCATCTTCGGGCGGAGTGCGGCGATCAACCACGGCACCGGCGTGGACGGCGTCGGTCGGCCGCCCGCGTGGTCCAGCATCCGGTCGAGGTAGCCGCGCATCGTCGCGAGCGGCTTGTCGTAGCGGGCCACCATATTCGCGTGCCCGATGCCGATGCCGAGGACGAAGCGTCCGTCGTAGGCGTCGTTCAACACGTCCGCACCCGAGGCCAGTGTCTCCGGCTCGCGTGCCCAGACGTTCGCGATCCCGCTGGCGATGGTGATCCGCTCGGTCGCGCCGAGGACGACGCCGCTGTGGGCGAAGATCTCCTTGTTGCTCTCGGTGATCCAGAGTGCCGGATAGCCCAGCGCCTCGATCTCTTGGGCGACGTCACGTTCCCGCGCGGCGGACAGCCGACCCAGCGGACCCAGCCACGCCCCGACCCGGCCCAGGCGTGCACGGACGGCGTCCCGATCGACACCACGATCATTGATGTTCGTCATGTCCCGAACATAGCCCATGTTCGATCAGGTTCGTAGATGCCGTGCAAGACTGGTCTCGTGCCCAGCCGCAATGCGACCCCGTTGACGCATCCTGAGACCGACGCCATCGACCTCACGTCGCTGCTCTCGGCTCTCGGTGATCCGGTGCGGCTCGGACTGGTTGCCGCCCTGGCTGCCCACGACGGTGACCTGGCCTGCGGGACGTTCGACCTGCCGGTGGGGAAGTCGACGGCGAGCCATCATTTCCGCGTCCTTCGCGACGCCGGCGTCCTCCGGCAGTACGACGCCGGCACCCGCAGGTTCAACCAGCTCCGCCGTGCCGACCTCGACGCGCGCTTCCCGGGGCTGCTCTCGCTGGTGCTCGCCGAGGGCCGCCGGGTCGACGTCGCGATCCTCGAGACAGCCTCCTAGCCGCGGGCGCTCAGGTCCGTGCTCAGCCGGAGCCGGGATGCCGCGTCCAGCGAGCGAAGAGATAGCCCTCGTCGTCGACCAGCAGCGACGCCGGCCGCCACTGCGGCATCGGGTCAAGCACGCCGGTCGTCAGCATCCGCGCGAGCGTGCCACCGAGAAGAACCGGCGCCGTGGTCATACACAGCTCGTCGATGAACCCGGCCGCGGCCAGGCTGCCGACGAGCGTGGGCCCGCCCTCGCACAGCACCGATCGGTGCCCGCGCTCGGCGAGCGCATCGAGAACCGCAGGGAGGTCGAGCACGTCGTCGCCGCAGACCGCGACGTCGACCCGTGTCGACAGCTCGGCGCGGCGCTCTGCCGGTGCACGTCCGATCGTCACGACGATCGTGCGCGGATCGGCGAGGATCGCCTCACTCAGGTTCAGGCTCGCGCTCACGACCGCGATCGGCGGCGGACGCTCGTCGTGCCCGCCGGCCCGCCTGGCCTCCCGGTAGTCCGGTGCGACCTCGGCCGGCCCGTAACCCTCGTCGCGAACCGTGCCCGCGCCGACCAGGATCACATCGGTGAGCGCGCGCTGCAGCGCGAAGAGGGCGCGATCGGTGGCGTTGTTGAGGCTGCCTGAACGGCCGTCGGGGCCTTGCGCGGCCCCGTCGATGGTGGCGATGAAGTTGGTGCGCAGGAACACCCGGCGGCCGGGCGGCGGGGCCGGAACGGCATACAGGCCGGGAAGATCGACCGGTTCGGTGTCGTCCGCGTGCGGACGTGGGAGCAGTTGATCCATCGGAGCATCACACCACGCGGGCACCGGCGCAGTACGGTAGCGATCTCGCGACGCGTCCGGCGACGCGTCCGGCGACGCGACCGACAGCGGAGGTGCGAGCTGATGGGCGCCTCGTTCACGTCAGCACTGCGACTGCCCGCCGGCAACGTCAAGCCGACGTCGATGCCCACCGATGCGACACCCGCGTTCAAGGGCGGTAAGCGGGCGGCGATGAAGCTGATCGCCGCGACCGCCCCGAAGCTGGCCAACCTCCAGGAGCGCCTCTTCGCGGCCGGCCGCTCCGGTGACAACCGGCGGATCCTGCTTGTGCTGCAGGGAATGGACACCTCCGGCAAGGACGGCACCGTCAGCCACGTCACGTCTCTGGTGAGCCCGCAGGGCCTCGCCATCACGTCGTTCAGGGCGCCCACGCTCGAGGAGCGCGCGCACGACTTCCTCTGGCGGGTCCGCCGGGCGCTGCCCGGGCCGGGGATCATCGGGGTGTTCGACCGCTCGCACTACGAGGACGTCCTCGTCGTGCGGGTGCACGAACTCGCACCGCGGTCGACGTGGTACAGCCGGTACGAGTCGATCAACAACCTCGAGGCCGATCTCACCGAGGACGGCGTCACCATCATCAAGTGCTTCCTGCACGTGTCTCCCGAGGTCCAGCGGGAGCGTCTGCTCGCCCGGCTCGACGACCCGACGAAGTATTGGAAGTACAACCCCGCCGACGTCGACGAGCGCGGCTTCTGGGGCGAGTACGCGGCCGCCTACGACGATGCGCTGACCAAGTGCAGCACCGATGCCGCACCATGGTTCGTGATCCCGAGCGATCACAAGTGGTACCGCAACCTGGCCGTGACCCAGTTGCTGCTTGAGCATCTCGAAGCCCTCGACCTCGGCTGGCCCAAGCCCGACTTCGATCCCGAGTCCGAGCAGTTCCGGCTGCGCGCCCCGCACCCGCACCCGGATCCGGTCGACCGGACGGGCAGGCACAAGAGCGCCGGCAAGAAGTCCGGCAAAGCCCTGAAACCTCAGCCGGTGGACAAGTTCGCCAGTCCGGGCCGCGCGGAAGCGAGTGTCCCGCCCGGCACGAACAGCCGTCCCTCAGCGGCGCTGGCCGCGAAGAAGCGCCGCAGCTCCACGCCGATCTGAGCTCACGTCAGCGGTCTCTGGCAGTTGCGGCTGACGCAGCACGACCAGGGAGCGGGCCGTGACCGACAACGTCCCGCCGGCGACGAGCTTCTTACGCATGCGCGAAGTCGTCCCGTCGGTGTCCAGGGCGGCCTCCCACTTCGTTCCAGGCTCGGTCGGCGGCAGGGTGAAGTCGATGTCAGAGCTGTCGGCGTTGAACATCAGCAGGAAGCTGTCGTCGACGATCCGCTTGCCCCGGACGTCGGGCTCGATGATCGCCTCGCCGTTGAGGAACACCATCAGGGCCTTGGCATACCCATTGGTCCAGTCGCTGCCGTCCATCGGCGTCGCGTCCGGCCGAAGCCAGACGATGTCCGCCATGTCGTCGCCGGACCCGCGGCCGTCGAAAAACCGGCGGCGTCGGAACACCGGATGGTCACGACGCAGCCCCATCAGCTCCTGGGTGAACTCCAGCAGCTTGTGGTCGGCGGAATCCCAGTCCAGCCAGGAGATCTCGTTGTCCTGGCAGTAGGCGTTGTTGTTGCCGCTCTGGCTGTGTCCACCCGGATCGCCGTGGCTGATCATCGGAACACCCTGGCTCAGCACGAGGGTCGCCAGGAAGTTGCGCTGCTGCCGGGCGCGAAGCGCGAGAATCGCCTTGTCCGTGGTCGGTCCCTCGACTCCGCAGTTCCAGGAACGGTTGTGACTCTCGCCGTCGTTGTTGTTCTCGAGGTTCGCCTGGTTGTGTTTCTCGTTGTAGGACACGAGATCGCGCAGGGTGAACCCGTCGTGAGCGGTGACGAAGTTGATCGAGGCGTAGGGCTTGCGGCCGTCGGCCTGGTACAGATCGGCGGAACCGGTGAGACGCTCCGCGAACTCGCCCAGCGTCGACGGCTCGCCGCGCCAGAAGTCGCGCACGGTGTCGCGGTACTTGCCGTTCCATTCGGTCCACAGGGGTGGGAAGTTGCCAACCTGGTAGCCGCCCTCGCCGACGTCCCACGGTTCGGCGATCAGCTTCACCTGCGACACGATCGGGTCCTGGTGGACCAGGTCGAAGAACGCCGACAGCCGGTCCACCTCGTGGAACTGCCGGGCCAGGGTCGCGGCCAGGTCGAAGCGGAATCCGTCGACGTGACACTCAGTGACCCAGTAGCGCAGCGAATCCATGATCAGCTGCAGAACCGCCGGGTCGTTCATCTTCAGCGAGTTACCCGTGCCGGTCGTGTCGAAGTAGAACTTCTTGTCGTCGGTGAGCCGGTAGTAGGTGCCGTTGTCGATGCCGCGGAAGCAGACCGTCGGGCCGAGATGGTTGCCTTCGGCCGTGTGGTTGTAGACGACGTCGAGGATCACTTCGATACCGGCGCGGTGCATGGCCCGCACCATCGCCTTGAACTCCTGCACCTGTGTGCCGCGGGGGGCATCAGGGTTCGAGTATTCGTTGTGGGGCGCGAAGAACCCGATCGTGTTGTAACCCCAGTAGTTGCGCAGCCCCTTCTCCTGCAGGGTGGCGTCCTGGACGAACTGGTGCACCGGCATGAGCTCGATGGCGGTCACCCCGAGCGAGGTCAGCATCTCGATGACAGCGGGGTGGTACAGGCCCGCGTAGGTGCCCCGGTCGGCCTCGGCGATCTCCGGGTGCAGCTTGGTGAGGCCGCGCACGTGCGCCTCGTAGATGACGGACTCGTTGTAGGGATGCCGCGGCGGACGATCGTCCTGCCAGTCGAAGAACGGGCTGACCACGACCGAGGTCATGGTATGGCCGAGGGAGTCCGCGTCGTTACGGACGTCGGGTGCGCCGAAGTCGTAGGAGTACAGCGACTGGTCGAAGTCCATCGACCCGTCGATCGCCTTGGCATAGGGGTCGAGCAGGAACTTGGAGGGGTTGAACCGCAGGCCGTTCGACGGATCGTAGGGCCCGTGCACGCGATAGCCGTACCGCTGCCCCGGCGCGATGTGCGGGAGGTAGCAGTGCCACACGAACGATTCGCGTTCGGTCAGTTCTATCTTGGTCTCGGTGCCGTCGTCGTCGAGCAGGCAGAGCTCGACATTCTCGGCACCCTCTGAGTACAGGGTGAAGTTCGTCCCGGCGCCGTCGTACGTCGCGCCGAGAGGATAGGGCACGCCTGGCCAGACTTCTACAGTTGCCATCAGGTGTCCTCTCGCGGTCGGTCAAAGACCGTAAGTCTGACATCTCACAGAAGCTCCGCGCGCCGGAGGGTGGCTGGCGTCAGAGGTGCAGGCCGCACTCCGACTTCGCCCGACCGGCCCAGCGACCGCTGCGGACGTCCTCGCCGTCGGCCACCTGGGAGGTGCAGGGGGCGCAGCCCACCGACGGGTAGCCGTCGTCCATCAGCGGGTTCACCAGGACGCCGTGCTGCTCGATGTAGTCCTCGACGTCGTTGTCGGTCCAGTTGACCAGCGGCGCGATCTTGACGGACTGCTTCTTCGGGTCCCACTGGACGACCGGCGTCAGGGCTCGGACGGGGGAGTCGACCCGGCGCACGCCCGTCGCGTAGGCGTCGTAATTATCGAGTGCACGGGCGAGCGGAGCGACCTTGCGCAACTGGCAGCACAGCTCGGGGTTCCGGTCGTGCAGGCGTGGGCCGAGGGTGGCGTCCTGCTCGGCGACGGTCTGGGTCGGGCGCACGTTGATCACGCGGACATCCATGGTGGCCTCGACGGCGTCGCGGGTTCCGATGGTCTCGGCGAAGTGGTAACCGGTGTCGAGGAACACGACATCGACGCCGGGCGCCACGGTGCTCGCGAGGTGGGCCAGGGCCATGTCCTGCATCGAACTGGTCACGCAGAAGCGGCCGCCGAACGCGTCGATGGCCCACCGGAGTACCTCCTCGGCGGGCCTGCCCTCGAGGTCACGGTTGGCCTGGCGCGCTTCCGCCGCGACCGTCTCCGGGCTTGCGCCGTCGAGGCGCCCGGCCGGCAGTGGTCGGCGTTGCGAAGGCGGCACCGGACGGGCGCCGCGGGGGCGCAGCGGGGTGATCGACAGGGACGCGCCCGACATCGTGGACGTATCGGGGAAAGCAGTCACAGGCAGCGCACTCACGGCGTCAGGACCTCCTCGTCGGCTCGTAGGCTCCACGTTGCGAAACGCTCGCCGTCCTTGCGTTCTTCCAGGTAATGGCGAGTGATCTTCTCGACGTAGTCGGTAACTTGCTCTGCAGTGACCTTCAGCCCACGGACCTTCCGCCCGAAGCCGGCATCGAGGGCGAGCCCGCCACCCAGGTGGACCTGGAATCCCTCGACCTGGTTGCCCGCGTCGTCGAGGACGAGCTGGCCTTTGAGCCCGATGTCGGCGATCTGGATGCGAGCGCAGGAGTTGGGGCAGCCGTTGATGTTGAGCGTGATCGGGGTGTCGAGGTCGGGGATGCGCCGCTCGAGTTCGTCGACGACGGCCGCAGCCCGCCCCTTGGTCTCGACGATGGCGAGCTTGCAGTACTCCAGCCCGGTGCAGGCCATCGTGTTGCGACGCCAGGCCGACGGACGTGCCTGCAGACCGAGGTCGTTCATCGTGGCGACGAGGGGTTCGACCTTCTCGTCGGGCACGTCGAGGATCAGCAGCTTCTGGTGCGGGGTGGTGCGGAGCCGGTTGCTGCCGGCGGCCACGGCGGCGTCGGCGATCGCGGCGAGCTTCGTGCCCGAGATACGCCCGGTGGTCGGCGCGAAGCCGATGTAGTTCAGGCCGTCCTTCTGCGGGTGGATGCCGACGTGGTCGCCGGGGACGGCGGGCACCTCGGGCGCGGGACCGTCGATCAGCGTCCGCTTGAGGTACTCGGTCTCGAGCACCTCGCGGAACCTGGCCGCGCCCCAGTCGTTGACGAGGAACTTGATCCGCGCCTTGGTCCGCAGCCGCCTGTAGCCGTAGTCGCGGAAGACCGACACGACGCCCCACCAGACGTTCGCGACCTCGTCGAGCGGGATCCAGGCGCCGAGGCGCTGGGCGAGCATCGGGTTGGTCGAGAGGCCGCCGCCGACCTGCACGTCGAAGCCCGGTCCGTGCTCGGGGTGCACGACGCCGACGAAGGACAGGTCGTTGACCTCGTGGGCGACGTCGTGCGACGGGTGGCCGGTCAGGGCGGTCTTGAACTTGCGCGGAAGGTTGGAGAACTCCGGGCTGCCGATGTAGCGGCTCACGATCTCGTCGATGGCCGGGGTCGGATCGATGATCTCGTCGACCGCGATGCCGGCGACGGGGGAGCCGAGGACGACGCGGGGACAGTCGCCGCACGCCTCGGTGGTCGACAGGCCGGCGCCTTCGAGGCGCGCCCAGATCGCCGGCATGTCCTCGATGTTGATCCAGTGCAGCTGAATGTTCTGCCGGTCGGTCAGATCGGCGGTGTCACGGGCGTAGGTGCTGGACACGTCGGCGATGGCGCGGACCTGCTCGACGGTCAGCTGGCCGCCGTCGATGCGGACGCGGAGCATGAAGTGCTTGTCGTCGAGTTCGGCCGGCTCGAGGATCGCGGTCTTGCCGCCGTCGATGCCGGGCTTGCGCTGGGTGTAGAGGCCCCACCAGCGCATCCGCCCGCGCAGATCGTTCGGGTCGATCGAGTCGAAGCCCTGGATCGAGTAGATGTTCTCGACCCGGGTGCGGACGTTGAGCGCGTCGTCGTCCTTCTTGAACTGCTCGTTCGGGTTGAGCGGCTCACGGTGCCCGAGCGCCCACTGGCCCTGACCCTTGGCGCGACCGGGTGCCCCACCGCGCTTCGCAGCGGTCGGGGTGCCGCCCGTGGTCGGGGGCGTGCGCGGCTCAGTCATCTGGGATCCCAGGGAGGTCGTGGTTCTCGCACCGGTCTGCGTCGAAGGACAGCACCGGTCGTGCCGGCGGGCTGATCAGAAAGCGCGACAGCGCATGCTGGCGTGGCGACCGAGGTCGACATCCAGGCGCGAGACGAGCGTCAGCTGGGCGGGCATCGAGCAAACTCTGCCGCACCCGCCCCCTCCGACAGCTCGAAGTCTCACCCGTCGGACGGGTGTCTCACCATGCGGCCATTCCGAGTCGTCAGGCTCAGCTGATGTCGAGCCCGGGGTAGAGCGGGTGTGCGCCCAGGAGCTCGTCGACCTGTGCGCGGACCCGGGCTGCCACGCCGTCGGCGATCGCGTAGCCGGCCTTCGACGGCTGGCCGCTCTTCGTCGTCGTCGGTGACGTGCCCGTCAGGGTCTGGATCGTCAGTTCGGCAACCTTGTCGAAATCGTCGGCACCGAACCCACGGGTGGTAAGCGCAGGCGTGCCCATGCGGATCCCGGAGGTGTACCAGGCGCCGTTCGGGTCGCGCGGCGTGGAGTTGCGGTTGGTGACGATGCCCGCGTCGAGGAGCGCCGACTCGGCCTGACGGCCGGTGAGCCCGTACGGAGCGACGTCGAGCAGGACCAGGTGGTTGTCGGTGCCGCCGGTGACCAGCCGCGCGCCGCGCTTGGTGAAGCCTTCGGCGAGCACCTTCGCGTTGTCTGCGACGTCCTGGGCGTAGACGGCGAAGTCGGGACGGCGGGCCTCGGCCAGCGCTACGGCCTTGGCGGCCATCACGTGCGAGAGCGGGCCGCCCAGCACCATCGGGCAGCCCTTGTCGACCGCGTCGGCGTACTCATCGGTGCACAGCACCATGCCGCCGCGCGGACCGCGGAGCGACTTGTGGGTAGTAGTCGCCACGACGTGGGCGAACGGGATCGGGTCCTCGTCGCCGGTGAAGACCTTCCCGGCGACCAGCCCGGCGAAATGGGCCATGTCGACGAACAGCGTGGCGCCGACCTCGTCGGCGATCTCGCGCATCTTGGCGAAGTTGATGCGGCGCGGGTAGGCGGAGTAGCCGGCGGTCAGGATGAGCGGGCGGAACTCCCGCGCCATCGCGGCGATCGCGTCGTAGTCGACGAGTTCGGTCTCGGGGTCGCTGCCGTAGCTGCGCTGGGCGAACATCTTGCCGGAGATGTTCGGCCGGAAGCCGTGGGTGAGGTGGCCGCCGGCGTCGAGCGACATGCCGAGCATCCGCTGGTTGCCGAGTGAGCGGCGCAGCGTCTCCCAGTCGTCGTCGGTGAGGTCGTTGACGTTGCGGACACCGGCCTGCGCCAGCGCGGGGGATTCGACCCGGTGGGCCAGGATCGCCCAGTAGGCAACGAGGTTCGCGTCGATGCCCGAGTGCGGCTGGACGTAGGCGTGCTGGGCGCCGAAGAGTTCGCGGGCGTGTTCGGCTGCGATCGTCTCGACGGTGTCGACGTTCTGGCAGCCCGCGTAGAAACGGTGGCCGATGGTGCCCTCTGCGTACTTGTCGGAAAGGAACGAGCTCATCGTGAGCAGGACGGCGGGGGAGGCGTAGTTCTCGCTCGCGATCAGCTTGAGCGAGGCGCGCTGGTCGGTCAGCTCGGCGCGGCTGGCGGCGGCGATGCGCGGCTCGACCGCCTCGATCACGGTGAGCGCGTTGCGGTAGGCGGCGCTGGCCGCGTCGATCAGCGAAGGGGCTCGGACGGTGTCGGACATGGTGTTCTCCCAGAGCGTGCGGACACGTGCGGCGTCGGTGCTGCTCGACGTTGGCACCCAGGCGCGCGGTGCAGTGGTCGTCCTCACGGTGTGAGCTCGTACTCAGCCGCTCCCCAGTGGTGTACTCCACCTGCTGCGCCAGTCGCGACTGATTCGGAGCCTAGCCGACGAGTCCGGCCGAGTTCACCGGTACACGGGCCGTGAGCGCGGATCGAGGGTGCCGAACCCGGTCACACTAGGGTTTGTGGCCATGGGGCAAGAGCCGGTGGAGTCCGCTACCGGACACCCGGCTGCCGACGCGCCGCTCCGGCGGGAGAACGCACGAGTCGCCGGTGGCCGTCGCGGGCTCCGGCGGGCGGCCAAGCCGGCTTGGCGCTCGCAGCCTCTCGAACCGGAACTGGTCGATCCCGAGGCCGATCTGCCCTCGCCGTTCGATACCTGCTCCGCCGACGACGACGCCGCCGGTGACCCCGAACGCGGGCCGGTCGAGCCGGAGCCGAAGCCGAAGCCGAAGCCGGAGCCGGCGCGCGGATGGCGGCACAACCGCCTCTATCTGGTGATGGCGGCCACCGTCCGCGCCTGCATGCAGTACCGGGTGACCGGGCTCGCGGCGGAGGCGGCGTTCTTCGGCGTTCTCTCGCTGCCGCCGTTGGTGTTCGGCCTCGCGGGCTCGATCGGGTACGTGGTGGGCATCTTCGGCAACCAGTCCGTCGAGAGTGTCAAGACCGCCCTGATCCAGTTCGCCGGCCGCGCCCTGACACAGGACACCGTCAACGCGGTCGTGGTACCGATGCTGAACGCGGTGCTGGATCAAGGGCGTGCCGACGTCATCTCGATCGGCTTCGTGCTGGCGCTGTGGTCGGGGTCGCGCGCGCTGAACGTGTTCATCGACACGGTCACGATCATGTACGGCATGCGCGGCCAGCGCGGGATCGTCAAGACCCGCGCGATCTCGTTCAGCGTCTACACGATCGGGCTGTTCGTCGCGGTGACCGTGCTGCCGCTGCTGCTCGCCGGCCCCGATCTGGTGCAGGACATGCTGCCGTCCTCGATCGCCGGGCTCGCTGATCTGTACTGGCCGATCGTCGTCGCGGGCTCGATGCTGCTGATGACCAGCCTGTACCACTGGGCGCCGCCGGACCGGCTCCCGTGGCGGTACGGGATTCCGGGCGCGCTCATCGTGTTCGGCATCTGGTTCGGCGGCAGCATCGTGCTGCGGATCTTCCTGAGCGCCTCGATCGGTGGTCGGTCGACCTCGATCTACGGTCCGCTGGCGGCGCCGATTATCGTGCTGATCTGGCTGTACGTCATCGCCATCGCCGTTCTGATCGGAGCGGCGCTGAACTCGGCCGTCGCGCGGGTCTGGCCGCCGCCGCGGCGGGTTCGCACCGCGACCGACGGCACGCCGTGACGGCCGGCGGCGGCCGCACCCTCCGGGTCGGCATCGCCGGCTTGGCGCTGCTCGCGGCCGCCTGCGTTCCGGTGTCGGGCCCGGCTCCCGGCCCCGCCGGCCTGTTCGCCGACGGGCTCGCCGTGGCGAACACCACGGGTGGGGTGGTCGTCGTGCCACCCCGCAGCGGTGAGAGCTTCGTCCCCGGCACCCGCGTCCTGACCGCCGACAGGTCTGCCGCCGGGGCTGCGGCGGATGGCGCGGCGGACCGGCGCTGGCTGGTGCACGGGACGACACCCGGGTCCTCGAGCCTGCTCCCGATGAATCAGCAGGCCCTGCTCGACCTGCGCTCGCTGACGGCCCCGAACGGGGCGGTGGTCGCCGGGTCGACGGCTGCCTGGCGGTATGTGTGGCCACGGGACGCGTCGTTCGTGGCGGCCGCGTATTCCGCGACCGGGCATCGTGCGGACGCCCTTCGCGTGCTGACCTATCTGGCGTCGATCGCACCTGCCGACGGTCGGTGGCAGGCGCGCTACCTCCCGGACGGCTCGGGTCGGGCGCCTGATGATCGGGGCGTGCAGCTCGACGGCGCCGGCTGGGTTCTGTGGGCCATCGGCAGGTACGTCGCGGACGGGCGAACCGAGCCGGCGACGGTGTCGGACCACCTGGGACGGCTGTGGCCGATGGTGTCGGCGTCCGCGGACGCGATCGCCGGTTCACTCGCGAGCGACGGTCTCCCGCCGACGTCGTCGGACTACTGGGAACGGCGCGAACACACCGTGACGCTGGGAACCGTCACCCCCGACCTGGCCGGGCTACAGGCGGCAGTCGAGTTGGCGATGTCGACAGGACGCACGGCGGATGCCCGACGATGGGCGGCCGCGGCGGCCACGCTGAAGGCCGGCATGGACCGCGAGTTCGGTACCGACGGCTGGCATCGGACCCGGGGCGGCGAGCTCGACTCGGCCGTCACGTTCACGATGGCGCCGTTCCTTGGACCCGTGGCCTCGGCCGTCCCGAATGTCGTGCCACGCGACACCGGACTGCTCGACCGGGCGTTCGCGGCGACCCGCAACTCCAACGGCGGGGTGCGGCCCGGCGCGAACTGGCATCGCGACGGGGTGTCCTGGACGCCGGAGACCGCCCTGTTCGCGCTCGCCTTCGCCGCGAACGGGGAACCTGCGCGGGCCGGGCAATTGTTGACCTGGCTGAGCGCACACCGGACCGGGCTGGGATCGCTGCCGGAGAAGGTGAATCCGGACGGGTCACCGGCCGCGGTCGCACCGCTGGCGTGGACGTGCGCGCTGGTGCTGCTGGCGTCGGTGGAGCTGGGTTCGTCGCGTCGGTAGCCGTCGCGTCAGTAGACGGTGACGTGCACGTGGTCGTAGTGGTTGGCGGTGGGGGAGCCACGGTCGGGCATCGAGCGCCAGCCTTCGCTGCTGCGCTGGACGGTCCAGATGTGCTGGGACCAGATGACCTCGCTGATGTGCAGGGCACCGGCGTTGCTCCGAGCCCAGGCCGAGATCGCGTCGCCGAGGCTGCTGCCGCTCACCATGATGTCGACGGCGCGGCCGGCCGCGTGCTCGCCAGTGGGGCCGATGCCGCCGTAGCGGCGCACGGACGGGAACCTCGCGCAGGCTGCGCGGTGGATCCGGACGGCGTTCGAGGTGAGCCCGGATTCGACGGACGAACCCGTCGGACACGCCGCGGTGGAGAAGCCGTGCGACGTCGTGCGGGCCGGCGAGGTCGATCCGCTGCTTGCCTTCAACGGCTTCGGCCGGGTCTTCGACACGTACGCCTTGCTGACCCAGGCGGACTTGCCGTCGATGACGGTCTGCGCCCAGGTCTTGCGGGAGATGCCGGTGATGCCGATGCGGGTGCCACGCGGGATGACCTTGCGGACGGTCGCACTCGTCGACGCCGCGGCGCGGACTTTGAGTGCGGTCGTGGTGAAGCGGTGGCCGACGACGGTCGGGAGCGCAGCGGGCTTCTTGGGTGCCTTGGCGGCCTTGGTGGCCTTGGTGGTTGCCGTCGGCCGGCTGGTGGGCTTCGGGGTGGCCGGGATCGTCGGCTTGGCATCGACGGCGCTCGGCGACGTCGAGCTCGACGGGAGTGCCGTCCGCTGCTTGCCGCGGTCGGCGCGGTTCGCGCCGCGCTGAGCGGACTGGATGTCGGTCAGCGCGCTGTTCGGGTGGCTGCTGGCGGCTTCGGTCGCGTGGCTCGGCCGGGTCGTGACGACCGCGAGAGCGACGGCGATGACGAGGGCGGATACGGCGACCACGACGGCCGGGCGGTTGCGCGTGAAGCGCGCCAACCGCTGCTGACGGGGTGTCGTCACGCGGGATTCTCCTGCATTAGTTGTCCGGTAGGAGTGCTTGACGCAATCACACCGGCGACCGTGCTGTCACATCCGAGCGGTCATATCGCCGGGTGATTGCCGGTTCCCGGAGCTCGGTCGACGGCGGGAATCGACGCTATTTCGCGCCGACCGGGGCGCCTGGGACGCCCAGCACCGACCCGAGATCGACGCCGGGAATGATCGTGCGGCCGTGGGTGGCGAGCAGGTCGGTGAAGGCGACCTGGAGCTTGGACTCCAGCAGCCCGCTGACTATTCCAGGCACGACGACTGGCTTGTCCGTGCCTTGGTTGATCGTGTTCCCGACGCCGAGCAGGAACCCGAGCGGGAGGCCGCCGCTCTCCACCAAGCCTCCCACGCCACCCGCAATGTCCCGCGCACCGCTCTCGGTCTTCGCCGCGTCGGCTGCCTCGCCGAGCAGGCTGATGTGGTCGATCTTCACCTGGCCGCGGCTGATGGTCAGGCTGTCGATCGTCGCAATCGGCTGCCCGTCCTTGATGACCTGGATTCCGGTGCTCGAGACGTGGATCGCCTGGACGGCGGCAGCGGCCGCGACCGCCGCTGTGCCCTTCCCTGCTCCCTGCAGTCCGGCAACCGAAGCGCCGCTGTCGATCTGGACGCTGACCGAGGTGCCCGCGGCGATACGCAGGCCGGTGCCACCCTCGATCTGCTCGACCGCGTGGTTGACGACGATCGTCGCCCCGACGGTGATCTTGCTGATGTCCTTGGCGCCGATATCGCCGGCCCCGTCGGACGGCATCGCCTGCAGGTTGGTGATGAGGGCTTGCAGCGTCTCCTGCGGGTTCGGGTCCTTGAGCGGGTCGTAAGCCGTGACCAGGTTTCCGAACGCGCCCTTCGGAACGATCGGTGCCGTCTGCGGCTCCGGCGGACGTTGCGTATCGGCCGACGGGTCCGGTGGTCGCAACCGTGCCCGGTCGAGTGCGGTGCGGGAGATGATCGTCCCGATGGTCTCCGCGATGCTGGCCCGCGCGGTGCCGGTCACATCGATGAAGCCGTCGCCCCATTCGTCGTCCGCGAGCCGCACGTCGGACGTCGTTTCGTTGGTCGCGAACTGATGTGTGACGTTGAACAGCCGCATGTTCTGAGCCGGCCATTGCGCGTCGATGTAAATGCCGTTGGAAATCGTCAGGCTCACCCGGTCGCTACGGATCTGCACCGTGACCGTGCTGGAATCCGTGGTCTTCACGACACGTGACCCCGTGCTGCTCAACACCTTTCCAGCCGGCAGGACGAATGAGCCGTCGATCGACTGGAGTCCGATGGCGCCTCCGGTGGCAGAGGCCGCCTGCCCGGCGATGCCACCGGGAATCGGGTCGCGCTGGATGACATGGCCGACCGGATCGTGCTCGTGCTCGTGGTCGTGCCGGGCGGCGGGCACCGGCTCTGCGACCACCTGGCGCTGGATCGGATCGAAGGAGCCAGGCGGTGCGCCAAGCGGCGTCGTCGCGGACGCCGGCCCGAATCCGAGCGCAGCCGGGAGAATCTTGCCGACGTCGAGGTGCAAGCCGACGATCATGGTGTTGCCGGACAGGTTGAGCTGGACGCCGAGACCCGGAACCTTCGGAACCGGAATGATCTTGTCGTTGAGGGTGGCGGTGATCCATTGCCGCACGTCAGGCCTGGAGAGCAAGCCCACGATCGCCCCACCGGCAACCGCGACCGAGCCCGTCACGACCGCCACCGTGGCGCCGGTCGAGAGCTTGTCGAATTCGCTCGTAGCGCGCGCCGCCGCCTGTTCGCCGAGTCCCGTGATGGCCGGACCAAGTGACGGGTCCGCCAGCACCGCCTTCCAGATGTCGCCACCGGTTCCGGCCCGCGGCCCCATCAACCCCGTACCTGGCGCTGGACCCTGCGGCATGGCGGACGCCGGCGGCGCGGGAACGGGCAACTGCGGCGAAGGAGGAGCCGGTGGTCCGATCGCCGGCGGCATCGGTGGGAGGTTCAGCTCGAGCAGGCCGGCCATGACGTGCTCCGGGGCGCTGAGTGCGTTCATGGCAGTGATCGCTCGGATCTGCGCCTCGATCTGCGGATCCAGGTGAAGCTGGTTGGGGTTGTCCTTCGGCTTCCATCCGCCACCGGGCGGGTCCCGTTGGACGGGTACCCGTTGGGCAGGTGCAGGCCGCGGCCGCTGCAGCAACTGGGAGACCGCGCGGTTCCCGGCGATCCGTTGCAGACGCCCGAGCAGTGCGGGCCCGATGGTCGCGACGTCCGGTGCGTCCGGGCGGCGGGCAGCCTGAGCATTCCGTTGGCCGGGCTTCTCGTGCCCGGTTCCGAGATGTTCGCTCATCGGCCACCATTCCCGGTGTGCTGGAGCATGCGCAGCCACAGCTCTGCACGACCCTAGATGGGGGAAGTCACCGAGCTGACGGATAACGAGAAGAGGAGGGCGATCCTGCCCGATAAGGCATCTGTCGGGTCGTCGTGAGCGTTTGACCTGCCGGTCTACGGGTGGGCGATGCAGGGTTCGAACCTGCGACCTCTTCGGTGTGAACGAAGCGCGCTACCACTGCGCCAATCGCCCCGATGCTGCGTCCATGTGCACAACGCCGCGGTGGGAAACCATAGCGTATCCATCAGGGCAGGCCGGAATCGTCCGAGTGGGCGCGAACCTCCGACGCCCGTGTCACCAGTCGTGCAGCGTGCCGTCCCGAAGCCGGTTCACTGGCAGGTAGGCCGGTTCGTACGGGTAGCCGGCAGCGGCCTCGAGGTCGAGCTCCACACCGAGGCCGGGCGTCTCACCGGGGTGCAGGTATCCATCAGTGAACGTGTAGCTCGTCCGGAACACCTCGAGCGTCGTCGGCGAGTGCTGCATGTACTCCTGGATACCGAAGTTGTGGATCGCGAGCCCGAGGTGCAGTGCAGCGGCCATTCCGATAGGGGAGACGTCGGTCGGGCCGTGCATCCCGGACTTGATCTGGAACTGATCGGCGAAATCCATCAGCTTGCGCATCGGGGTGATCCCGCCGGTGTGGGTGACCGACGACCGGACGTAGTCGATGAGCTGTTCGGAGATCAGCGTCCGGTAGTCCCAGACGCTGTTGAACACCTCGCCGATCGCGAGCGGCGTCGTCGTGTGCTGCCGGACCAGTCGCAGCGATTCCTGGTTCTCCGCGGGCGTGCAGTCCTCGAGCCAGAACAGGTCGTACGGCTCGAGCGACTTACCCAGTCTCGCGGCCTGGATGGGCGTCATGCGGTGGTGACCGTCGTGCAGGAGCGGCAGTTCGGGACCGAATTCGGAGCGGACGGCCTCAAACACGGTCGGCAGATGTCGCAGATACGCCGGGGTATCCCATTCCTCCTCGCCGGGGACGGCCGTGCGCTGGGCCGGCTCGTAGTCGTAGCGCTTGCCGACCTGTGCGGTCTTGGACACTCCGTAGACCTGGGCCAGGCCGGGCACGCCGGTCTGGATGCGGATCGCCTGGAACCCGAGCTCGAGGTGCTGACGGATGGAGTCGAACAGACCCTCGGTGTCGGCACCGCTCGCGTGCGCATAGGAGAGGAGACCGGTCCGGCTCGTTCCGCCAAGCAGTTGGTAGAGCGGCATCCCGGCCGCCTTCGCCTTGATGTCCCACAGCGCCATGTCGACGGCGGCGATCGCCGCCATCGTCACCGGACCCCGGCGCCAGTACGCACCCCGGTATAGGTATTGCCAGGTGTCCTCGATCCGATGTGCGTCCCGGCCGATCAGCATCGGTGCGACGTGGTCGCGCAGATAGCTCGCGACGGCCAGTTCGCGGCCGTTCAGCGTGGCGTCGCCCCAGCCGACCAATCCGTCGGAGGTCACCAGCCGAATCGTCACGAAGTTGCGGCCCGGGCTGGTGACGATGGCGTCTGCGGTCTCGATCAGCATGTGGCTCCTGCCGTTGCGGGCATTGCGTCAGGTTGTCGTCGGCTCACCGATGGTGGAGAACGTAGGGGAGAAGGCGACAGACCGGGCCCAACTGTGGTTACGATGAGTCGTAGCAGTACGTGTCCGGTTGGCGCCAATCCGTAATCACGAGCGTGGCGAACGACTCCCGAAAAAAAACTTCGGAAACGCGCGTCATAGACGACGAGTCGGTGGCTCTGGATATATGAGCGCGCAGGTGCGTTCCTCGCCAGGATCTCAGGAGGATGTCATGAACACCGATGGCACAGTGACCATGCGGATCGATGCGCACGTGGTGGACTCGCTCGGCGAGCGGCACTTGCTGATTGCGCTGATGCATTACACCGACGAGGACGCGTTCGCGGTGGACACCACGTTCATCGCACCGCAGCGGCCGAACGACCCGGGTGTCACCTGGACGTTCGCGCGGGAACTCCTCGTCACGGCACGCGTCGAGCCGGTCGGTGAGGGCGATGTCCACGCCTGGCCGACGATGGGCGACGATCACGCACCCGTCATCGCGATGCTGTTGATGTCTCCCGATGGGCAGGCACTGGTCGAGCTTTCCGCGTCCGCCGTCGAGCAGTTCATCAATGCGACGCTGCAGCTGGTGCCGGTCGGTGCCGAGTCCAGCGACGTCGATTTCGACCGGATGCTCGAATCTCTGCTGGCCGATCGCCCGACCGCGAGTGCGGACGACGACTTCCAGTTCTGAGCTTCGTTCTTGGTATCGCCGCGCGTTCTCCACAGTCGCGTCGTGCCGATGTGATCGCGAACTGAACTCATCGCTCGCTTCACTGCTCGTGCGTCACGTCTGGACAATACGGGCATTCCTGGTCACGGGGTTGAGATCGACCGGGTGCCTCTCCTGCTTCGAAAGCCTGCCGATATCTGTGTTCGCGTCCTGAACACCCGAGCGACAATCACATACCGTAGATAGATTGTCCGGTTGTTATTGATATCGGCTCGACTGATCTGTGCACGTCTTTCGTCGTGAATCTCCCGCTTGTCAGCGATGTCGGATCAGCCTCACGGGTCCATGCGTTCGTTGGCGCGTGCTGCCCATAGGCGGGTCAGTTGCGCGGCGACCGGACCAGCCGCTCCGGGCAGGTCGAGGCCGTCCCAGTGCGCCACCGGCTGGATGTCGCGCATCGACGACGTCACGAACACCTCCGAGGCCGTTCGGGCCTCGTCGAGAGTGACGTCCGCCTCCTCGATGTCGGTCCACTCGAGGAGCAGTTCACGGGTGATGCCGGCGAGACAGCCCGACGACAGCGGAGGGGTCACCAGCCGCCCGCCGATCGCGAGCACGATGTTCGAGCCGGTGCCCTCGCAGACGTTGCCCGCGGTGTTGGCGAAGATCGCCTCGCTCGCGCCGTTCTCGTGCGCTCGGGCCAGCGCCAGCACGTTGTCGGCGTAGGAGGTCGTCTTCAGGCCGGCGAGTGCACCGTGCTCGTTGCGCGTCCAGGGCACGGTGTGGATGGTCGACTCGGCCGGTGCCGGGGTCGCCGGTTCGGACGCCACCACGAGGGTCGGTCGGCTTCCCTCGGTTCGGCCCGACCCGAGCGGGCCGACTCCGTCGGTCCACGTGATGCGGAGCTTGCCGAACGGGAGCGGTCGCGCCGCCAGGACGGCGTCGACGGCGGAGCGGATCAGGCTCTCGTCCGGCTGTCCGAGCCCTAGCCCGGCGGCGGATCGTGCGAGCCGGCGCAGATGCCGGCTGAGGGCGAACGCCTTGGCGTCGACGATCTTGCAGGCCTCGAACACGCCGTCGCCGACGACGAGCCCGTGGTCGAGCGCCGAGACGATCGGCTGGGCCGGGTCGACGATTCGGCCGTTGGCCCAGACGGTCACGTCGCTCACGTCGGTGGCATCTGTCGCATCGGTCGGGCTGCCCGTCGACCTGACGGTCGAGCCGGCGGTCGCGGCGAGGACGGGCGGCGCGGGAGTCGAAGCCATGAAGGACATTCTGGTCGATGCCGGACGGTCCGCGGGGCGTCCGTACGGACCGGCGCGCCGCGCTGAGGATCGGCCCCGAGTTTGTGTCTGAGCCGTACTCCGATAATGTTCACGGGCACCGCGAGGGAGACTTCGCGGGGTAAGCGGACGTGGCGCAGTGGTAGCGCATCACCTTGCCAAGGTGAGGGTCGCGGGTTCGAATCCCGTCGTCCGCTCGGAGCGAGTCCTGTCGACTCGGCTTTGCGGTGCGGTGGCCGAGAGGCGAGGCAGCGGCCTGCAAAGCCGCGCACACGGGTTCGAATCCCGTCCGCACCTCGGGCGATTGGCGCAGCGGTAGCGCGCTTCCCTGACACGGAAGAGGTCACTGGTTCGATCCCAGTATCGCCCACCAGCATCACCGCAGGTCAGAGGCCGTTTCCCAGCAATTCGGGGGAGCGGCTTCGTGCGTTATACGTGCAATAACGGCTGCCACGCTCAGGGACTCGTTGGCGGTAGCTCAGGGGTGGGTTTGAGGGCTCGGGCGGGGATCCATTCGCAGGCGAACTCGCCGGGGACGCTCGGGTAGGAGACGAACACGACGCGGCCCCACCAGCCGTCCGGACGTCGGTGCCACTCGACGAGCAGACCGGGCCAGGGGTAGACCGCCGTCGGGTCGTCGCCGAAGATCCACACATGCCGGCGGACACCGTCGCGACTGGTGTACCTCGGGATGTACTCACGCTTGCGAACCCCCACCGGTCAGGCGACCCGGCGGGGTACATCGACGGGTCGGAGCCAGACGACGTCGCGAGCGTGGACGACCGGGTCGAGCATGACCCGGACGTACGCGTCGTTCCACCGGTCCGCGAGCGCGGGGAGGACTTCGGGCGGCCAGCCGTGCGCCCACCAGATGTGGACCTCGACCGGGATCGGCTCACGCGCGGGGAAGTTCTCGGGGTACTTCGGCCACGCTGCGTTGCGGATGAGCCGATGCCGATTGGGCTCGACGGGCATCCCGTATCCCCGAGCCGCACCATCCCACCAGTATTGAACAAACGTTCGACATGTGGCTATGCGTCTCTCCGCACCCGTCCCTAGACGGTTTCCGGCAGTACGTCGAGCCATCGGAACCCGCCCTGGCGGAGCAGGTCGGTAGCGACGCCTCGCATCGTGGCGAGCAGTTCGCTGTCGGGGGCGTTTGGATCGCAACCGCTGTCGACAGTCTCAAAGTGAGGTATCGGAACGCCGATGCTGTCGGTGAACCCGCCCATTGAGCCACGCCTGACCAGTTGGCCCGGGTCGTCCTCGGACTCCCAGACGACGGTCGCCAACATGGCGTATTCACTGTCGATGCGCAGTTCGCGGGCGGCGGCTGCGAGCAAACAGACGAGTTCGCGAACGCTCAGTTCGATAGTCCACGCCTCGACGGAGGCCATCCCCTCGGTTGGCGAGCTCGTCATCGCGAACGCGTGCGATACGGCCCCGCTGTACGCCACTGATCGAACGTCGCCGTACCTCGTGCCCACTGAGATGTGATCCCACCGTCGGAGTGCTGGCCGGGTGTCGTCGGAGGAGGCGGCCCGCCGCTGTAGTGCCGGCGGCACTGTTGAACCGTGCGGTCATGGTTGTCGCTACGGCGAACACGCGGCGGGCGGCCGTCTCGTCGACCGGACCGAAGACGGAAGCGCGAGGCTCGATCGGTGCCGCGACTCCCACGAACCACGGACGCGAGACACCGAGTGGTCGGTCGAGCGTGCGCGTTCGGCTGATCTCGCGACCGAGATGTGCTGTCAGGCTGAGCTGGCGCTCGTCGCGTGCTCGCGCTCTCTGGGCGTAGGCCAGATCGAGGTCACGCTCCGAGAGATCGACGGTCGCGGGTCCGTTCCGGCGCACGGCGCGGAAGCTTCCGTCTTCGCGATATACGAGATGCGGGGTGTCTGCCGACGGCCCGACGACCACCGCAAGCACTGTCACGGATCCATCAGACAGCGGGTAGAACCTGACCGTTGTCAGCGTTGGTCGGATCCACCGGAATGCGATCTGTCGCATGTCGCGTTCGGAGTCGGTGGTCGAGCCGACATCGGCGATGCTGGTCGCGGCCGAGTCGCACGATCCTCGGCAACGCCGTAGACGATCATGCCCCCGCCCGAGTTAGCCATCGCGGAGAAGTCCGTGCAGATCTCCTCGCTTCGGCCCGGCTTGAGCTTGTGCGGGATCTCGCGCTTCCAGTCGAGGTCCTCGAGTTCAGTGATCCTTTCGGTCACCGCTTGCTCGACCATGTCGTAGATAAGGCTGGCGGTCGGGTCGAGCCCGAGCGCTCGATGTAGCGCCGTGAACACGTTGACCTCTCGCTCGTTTCGGGTCCGACATGCAGTAATACCAGGGCTCGTCGACATTCCCGCTCGAGGTCGCAGGAGTCGGGCTCGACGTTCGATGATACCGAGCAAGAGCGCGATGTCGCGTGGCGGTGTGCATGCAGCGCGTCGATCTGGGCGGTCCCGGAGCGCGCACCAAGCCCCCATCGCATCGGCGCAAAGATCTTCCAAGCCGCCCAGGTCGACGTTCAGTTCGACCGGGCCACGGGCTTCGCGTTCAGTCGTGCTCTGGACGCGTCCCAGGGTCCGTCGAACGAATGACGGGCGGACCCGGCACGGTCACCCGCCACGACCCTCCCGCCAGCGGTGAGACGGCGACGGCGACCGGCGGAGTGGGCATCCGGCACGGTAGCCAATCCGACGACCCGCCCGTCCTTGCCTGTGGACGAGTGCTACGGCCCGCCGCGGCGGAGCCCGGTTCTGGGTCACCGTGAGGATGAACCCCCTGTCCTGAGCGCGGTCTCGGGCATTCCCGAGTCGGCGTGGATCCCGATCCACTACCCGAACGCGATCTGGGACCAGGACGAACAACGATTCATCTCCGACGCCCAAGTCGCCGAGGTTCGGTTCACCGCGTTCACCTCCCGCCGCCAAGCCGACCACATCAGCGGCCGGTTGATCGTGCGCCGCGTCAAACGGCTCACCCCCACGTCGGTCCCCGGACGGGCAGGGTGAACTGTTCCCGACCTACCGCCACCACGGCGTCTTCACCGACTCCGGGTTGACCATGCTCCAAGCCGAGAAGACCCATCGCGGCCACGCGATCATCGAGCAGGTCAACGCCGACCTCAAAGCCGGCGCCCTGGCGCACCTACCCTCGGCATCGTTTGCCGCCAATTCCGCCTGGCTGGTGATGGCCGCGATCGCGTTCAACCTCACCCGCGCCGCCGGCACCCTCGCCTCGGTCTTCCACGCCAAAGCCACCACCACCACCATCCGCCGGCAGCTGATCACCGTCCCCGCCCGCCTCGCCAGCTCCGCCAGGCGCCTCGTGATGCACCTACCCACCGACTGGCCCTGGCACCACAGCTGGCAAGGGCTATTCGCCGCGGCCTGCCGGCCACCAACAGCAACGACCTGACCACCCAGCCCCAACAGGCACAACCAAGGACCCCAGTGGAAGAACCGGACAGACCGGCCACTCCCTCACGCCCTCACCGCACACACCCGACCAGAAACGCCCCCACCCACCCGCGGATACCCCTTCGGTGGATCGAGGCTCAGGCCCGCCCGCCCGCTGCGCCAACGCCATCGCCGGAGCCAAACCAGCGCACGACACCAGATCGGGGTCGTCGAAGACCGCGGAGATGGCCGGGAAACTATGAGAAACTCGCATCCAGCGAATGCCCTTCTTTGTGGATGAACACGACCGTCGATAAGCCGTATTCTCCCTGCTCAGAAGGGCATTCGCGTGTTACGACCCGCTACCGGGACCGATCCCACCGGTGGATCGAGGATCAGGCACGCCTGGCGAGTCGAGGCCGCCCCGGCCGCCTAGGACGCCCCCGCCGTCTGGCCAAGTCGTTCGAGAACACCACCACCTCGGCCACCGGATGGCTCCAGGTCGCCTGCATCGCCACCACACTGCGCCACCTGTTACGTGCCCAGGTACAGGCGCCACCAGTCGCAGCTTGAGCATGTCACCGGCCCGGCACCCGCGCGGAATGCAGCAGATCCGGACGTTCGCAACTCGGCATTCTTAGCCGAACGCATGGCCGCGACGGAGTCCGTTGCTGAAATGGGACACACCCAGCAAGAGAGGCTTCAACGGATTGTACCGCTTTGCGTATTTCAATGAAATCATCTCGAGGGGGTGCCAGCCTGCGGGGGGATACTAAGGATACGGCATAGGGATGACTGGGGGTGATGGCGCGCAACGCGGGAGCGGTTTCATGCCGGGCCTGATCGATCGAAACCAAATGCTTGTGTGCTGTGATCCGATAAGGACGCCGACACCTCTGCGGCGCATCAACCTCTTTCGAGCAAACCCCGCTGGGTCATGTCGTAGGTG
>DAIQRJ010000038.1:0-38513 GCA_036786375.1 Actinopolymorphaceae bacterium | reverse complement strand
GCATCAACGCCAACTCCGCGCCGCACAGGTCATGCACATCGATCCGAGCGAGGGCGGCCTGCAGATCACGCCCGGGCAGCCCGGCAAGCCGGTCGACCGCCGTCCCACTGCCCGTCCCGCTACCGCTGTTCCCGACCTGATCCATAACCTCCATCCTCGACACACACACCGACACCACAGCCGCCGGTCCACAGGCCAGCCCGGGAAATCCAACATCCGCCGACCTGTGCACAACTCGCCGGCATCGGGCCGACGAAACCTGCAGCCATCAGCGACGACATGTGCCCGAAACGTCGGCAGACACTTCCGCGAAACGTGGGCGTCGCTAAAGTCCGATCATGGCCGACCTCCTGGACGAGTACGCCGTTGGTGAGGCGTGGGACGAGATGTTCGACGCCGACGGCCACGTACGACCGTCCTATCGGGCGATGCACGACGTGTTGCGGACGATCTCCCCCGCCGACCTCGGCGCCCGGGCCGATGCTCTGGCCAGCGGATACACCGACCAGGGCGTCACCTTCGACATCGGCGGCGTGGAGCGGCCTTTCCCGCTCGACGTCGTCCCCCGTGTCATCGCGTCAGCCGAATGGGAGACCATCGAGGCCGGCGTGGCACAGCGGGTCCGCGCTCTCGAAGCCTTCCTCGCCGACGTCTACGGGCCGATGCTGGCCGTTCGCGACGGCGTCGTCCCGGCCCGGCTGATCACGTCCTCACCCCACTTCCACCGGTCCGTCCAGGGCATCGAACCCGCCAACGGCGTCCGCATCCACGTCTCCGGCATCGACCTCGTCCGTGACACCGCCGGCGTCGTCCGCGTGCTCGAGGACAACGTGCGCGTGCCCAGTGGCGTCTCGTACGTCATCACCAACCGGCGCGCGATGGCGAACGCGCTCCCCGAGGGTTTCAACAACCAGCGCATCCGGCCGGTCAGCGGCTACCCGGCGAGGCTGCTGGCGGCGTTGCGTGCCTCGGCTCCCCCGGGCGTCGACGACCCGACGGTCGCGGTCCTCACTCCCGGCGTGTTCAACGGCGCCTACTTCGAACACTCCTTGCTGGCAAGGACGATGGGCATCGAGCTGGTCGAGGGCCGGGACCTGCTGTGCCGCGCAGGCAAGGTCTACATGCGCACCACCGAAGGACTTCAGCGCGTCGACGTCATCTACCGACGGCTCGACGACGAGTTCATCGATCCGGTGCACTTCCGTTCGGATTCCCTCCTCGGTGTGCCCGGGCTGGTCAACGCCGCGCGCAGCGGTGGTGTGTCGATCGCCAACGCGATCGGGAACGGCGTCGCCGACGACAAGCTCGTCTACACGTTCGTGCCCGACCTGATCCGCTACTACCTCAACGAGTCGCCGCTGATCCCGAACGTCGACACGTGGCGGCTCGAGGACGAGGACTCGCGGGAGGAGGTCATGGACCGGCTGGCCGAGCTGGTGATCAAGCCGGTCGACGGGTCCGGCGGCAAGGGCATCGTGATCGGTCCGGTGGCGACACCGGCGCAGCTGGAGGCGCTCCGCGAACGTGTCCAGGCCGACCCGCGTGGCTGGATCGCCCAACCACTGGTGCAACTCTCGACGGTTCCGACCCTGTCAGGTGACCGGCTCGAGCCTCGACACGTCGACCTGCGACCGTTCGCGGTGAACGACGGCACGTCGGTGTGGGTCCTTCCAGGCGGCCTCACCCGGGTGGCACTCGCGCGCGGCGAGCTGATCGTGAACTCCAGTCAGGGCGGCGGAAGCAAGGACACCTGGGTCCTGACCGCCTCGCGGACCAGGCCCGAACCCGCACCGGTTCGCGACCAGCCGCAGCAGGTCACCGACTCGGTCCCGCTGAGCGACCCGCAGCGCGGTTCGCCCGCGGCGACGGCGGACATGAACTCCCAGCAGGAGCAGCAGCAACAGCAGCAGCTCGTCGAGCGTGCATCCGGTACCACCAGCGTCCGGAAGGTGTCAGCATGCTGAGTCGCATCGCCGAATCGTTGTTCTGGATCGGGCGTTACTGCGAACGCGCCGACGACACCGCCCGCCTGCTCGACGTCCACACGCACCTGCTGATCGAGGATCCGTGGGCCGACGAGACGATGGCCGGACGCACCCTCCTCGCCGTCATGGGTGCCGAGGAACAACTCCATGCGGGCCAGGACGTCGTCCTGGAACTCCTTGCCCACAGTGCGGTCTCGCCGTTCTCCATCGCCTCCTGCCTGACCGCGGCGCGTGAGAACGCCCGGCGGGCCCGCGAGGTGGTGCCCGCCGAGCTGTGGGAGGCGCTCAACTCGACCTGGCTGGCGCTGCAGTCACGGCAGCGTCAGGGCGACGCCCCGCACACGTTCCTGCGCTGGGCCCGGGAACGGGTCACGCTGGTCACCGGCGTCGTCGAGTCGACGATGGTCCGCGACGAGGGATGGCAGTTCCTCAGCCTGGGCAGGCATATCGAACGTGCGGACATGACGTCGCGGATCGTCGCGTCGGCCACCCTGTCGAGCCAGCTCGCGGCGATGTGGACGGTTGTCCTGCGCAGTTGCGGCGGCTACGACGCCTACCTGCGCACGTACCGCGGCGAACGCGGGGAGGCCCGCGCGGCGGAGTTCATCCTGCTCGACCGTGCTTTTCCCCGGTCGGTGGTGCACGGCCTCGACCGCGCCGAGGTCAGTCTCCGGATGCTCGAGCCGGCGTCGGACCGCACCGGCGTCGTCGACGAGGCGCGCCGGGTGCTCGGCCGCGCCCGCACGCACCTCGAGTACACCCCGCTCCCGCTGCTCCTCGAGCGCCTCCCCGAGGAGATGGTCGCGGTCCAGCGAGCCTGCGAACGTGCGAGTGCCGCCGTGGGCAGGCGCTATTTCAACACCTCGGATTCGACCGCGTGGAGCCAGGAGGCGGCACTGTGAGCATGCGGTTGCGGATCGACCACAACACCGGCTTCCGGTACGCAACGACGGTCCTGTCGTCCTACAACGAAGCCCGGATGACACCCGCGTCCGGTGCCGGCCAGAACGTCTGGAGCTCTCGGCTGTCGGTCGAACCGTTGCCGTGGAGCTTCACCTACACCGACTACTGGGGCTCGACGGTGACGGCGTTCGAGGTGCACGAGCCGCACGACGAGCTGCGCGTGCAGGCCCGCAGCCTCGTCGAGATCTCCCCCACCACAGGTGACCCGGCCGAGCTGACCTGGGACGCCGGCGACGGCACCGCGCTTCCGGACGACCTCGACTGGGTCGGCCTCGCGCAACCGGCGATCTCCGAGGAGTTCAGCGAGCTGCTGCTGGTCAGCCCGAGGACCGAGCCCGGCATCGAGCTCACCGAACGCTCCCGCGACTTCGCCGACCAGCTGCCGCCCCGGGTTGCGGCCCTCAGCGTCTGCCGGCTGTTGCGCAAGGAAGTGTCGTACGTCCCCGGCTCGACGCGGGTGTCGAGCCATGCGGTCGAGGCCTGGGACGTCCGCCAGGGCGTCTGCCAGGACTTCGCCCACCTCGCGGTCGGATCGCTGCGCACACTGGGGATTCCCGCCCGCTACGTGTCGGGCTACCTGCACCCCAAGCGCGAGCCCGTCGTCGGCAAGACGGTGCCGGCGGAATCGCATGCCTGGATCGAGTTCTACGTGGGCAGGTGGGTGGCCTACGACGTCACCAACACCCAGACTACCGGTGACCGGCACGTCGTCGTGGCCCGCGGTCGCGACTACAACGACGTGTCCCCGCTCCGCGGGATCTACTCGGGCGGGGCATCGACGATGTTCGTGTCCGTGGAGATGACCCGCCTTACCTGACCGGAATCACCCGACCCCGATCCCCGGACCCAACCGATAACTGGACGCCCGGGACGTCGGGTCCGGCCCGACCGTGAGAATAGAGCTGTGCCCGCCCACACCGACCGCGCCGCCGAGCAGACCCGGCGGCCGGTCACCCTGCGGACCATCGCACCGTCGGCCTACGGCCCGGCCGCGTTGTTCGGCGTCGGTCAGGGCGCGATGCTCCCGGTGGTGGCGATCTCGGCCCGCAACCTGGGTGCCTCGGTGGGTGTCGCCGCACTCGTGGTCGCCTTCATCGGGATCGGCCAGATCCTCGGCGATCTTCCCGCCGGCGCGCTCGCCAACCGCATCGGTGAGCGCCGCGCGATGGTCGTGTCGGCGTTCGTCATCTGCGCCGGCCTACTCACCTGCATCGCCGCCCGGTCCGTCCTGGTCCTGACCATCGGCATCACCGTCGTCGGGTTCGCCGGTGCGGTGTTCGGCCTTGCCCGGCAGAGTTATCTCACCGAGGTGGTTCCGCTCGAGCTGCGTGCCCGGGCGCTGTCGACGCTCGGCGGCAGCATGCGGATCGGCGCCTTCGTCGGGCCGTTCCTGGCCGCCTGGGTGACGAGCTGGGCCGGCACCGCCGGGGCCTACTGGATCTTCGTCGTCTGCGCCGCGGCAGCCGGTGTGCTGGTCCTGGCCGTCAAGGACCTGACACCACCCAAGGATCCGAACACTCCTCCGCCGGCACCGCATCCGGACGGGCGGAGCGGCCTGCTCGGAGTGGCCGCCCGGCACCGGGCCGTGCTGCTCTCGCTCGGCTCGTGCGCGCTACTCCTGATGGCGGTGCGCCAGGCACGGCAGAGCGTTCTGCCCTTGTGGTGTGAGCATCTGGGCATGTCGGTGCCGACGACGAGCCTGCTCGTCGGCCTGTCCGGCTCGGTCGACATGCTGCTGTTCTACCCGGCCGGCTCGGTGATGGACCGGTTCGGCCGCGCCTGGGTCGGCGTGCCCTCGCTCGCTGTGCTGGGACTCGGCCACGCCCTGCTGCCGATCTCGCACTCCGTCGGCGGCGTCGCCGTGATCGCGGTCATCCTCGGCGTCGGGAACGGGATGGGCGCCGGGCTCGTGATGACTCTCGGCGCGGACGTATCGCCGGCCGTCGGACGGCCCCTGTTCCTCTCGATCTGGCGGCTCGTCACCGACTTCGGGGCCGCAGGTGGGCCGTTGGTGGTGAGTGTGGTGGCCGCACTGGTCGGGCTCGGACCTGCTTCGCTGGTGATCGCCGGCTTCGCCGCGGTCGCCGCCGGCATGCTCGGGAAGTTCGCGCCGCGGCGTCCGGACCTGCTGGCACACGTGCCGACGGTCCCGCCGGTGACCACTCCCGACGGCTAACGTGACCGCCATGACCACGGACGACACCCAACCCGGAGCTGCCGTCACCGATCAGGCCGATCAGTCCGATCAGGCCGAACGAGGGGTTGCGATCGTCACCGGCGGCGGCAGCGGCATCGGCCGCGCCAGCGCGATCGCACTCGGTGCGGCGGGATTCGCCGTCGTCGTCGCCGGCCGCCGGGCGGCACCACTGGACAAGACGGTGGCGGCGATGACGACGGCCGGTGGGCAGGGGCTCGCGGTCGTCTGCGACGTCACCGACGAGGCGTCCGTCCAGGCTCTGATCGCGAGCACGGTCGAACGATTCGGCCGGCTCGACCTGCTCTTCAACAACGCCGGCGCCGGTGCCCCCGGGGTCCCGTTCGACGAACTGACGCTCGAGCAGTGGCAGGCGGTCGTCGACGTCAACCTGACCGGGCCGTTCCTCTGCGCTCGCGCCGCCGTGCGGCAGATGAAGCGCCAGGTCCCGGCCGGTGGCCGGATCATCAACAACGGCTCGATTTCGGCACACGCGCCGCGGCCCAACTCCGCGCCCTATACCGCCACCAAACACGCCACCACCGGGCTGACGAAGGCGCTCGCGCTGGACGGCCGGCCCTTCGGCATCACCTGCGGGCAGATCGACATCGGCAACGCGGCCACCGCGATGGCGGCAGCGATGCCGGCCGGCGTGGCCCAGGCCGACGGCTCCATCCGCGGCGAGCCGACGATGGACGTCGAGGACGTGGCGCGCGCCGTGGTCTACATGGCCTCGCTGCCGCCCGGAACGGTCGTGGCGACGATGACGGTGATGGCCGCCGCCATGCCGTTCGTCGGCCGCGGTTGATCATCGACACCTGCGTACGGGCCTGACGTGGTCACCGGGCTGGCGTTCGCGGGGCTGTGCGCACTCGCGACCGGGACCGCGACGATCCTGCAGGCACGCGGCGCCGGGCGGGCGGTCCCACACTCACGCGGCCCGCTGCCCGGGCTCCTCGCGATCCTCATGCAGGGCTGGTACATCGCCGGCATCGGCCTGGATCTCGTCGGCTTCGTCGCCAGTGTGGTCGCCCTTCACCATCTGCCCCTGTTCGTCGTGCAGGCGGTCGTATCGGGCAGCGTCGGCGTGACTGCCGCCTTGGCCGCGGCGCTCGGGGTGCGGCTGGGCCGGATGGAGGTGGTCTGTCTCGTCGTCCTGGGCGTCGGACTGGTCCTGCTGGCGATCTCGGCGTCCTCGGAGACTCCGCACGCGCTCGCCGGGCACCGGCCGTGGCTGCTGGTGGCCGCGGTCGTGCCGGTCGCCGTCCTCGGCCTCGTCGGCCTGCGGCTGCCGTCGCAGCGCGGGACCGGCCCGGCCGCCTCGGTACTCGCCGTCGCCGCCGGGCTCGGATTCACCGTCGTCGCCGTCGGGTCCCGGACGCTCGTCGTCCCGCCGCACTGGTGGCGGCTGGTCACCTCGCCGACGGTCCTGGCGATCGTGCTCACCGGCGGCCTGGCGATGGCCCTCTTCGCCCTCGCGCTCCAGCGCGGCGCGGCGACCACGGTGGCGGCGATCTCGTTCGCCACCGAGACGGTGCTGCCCTCGGCGATCGGGCTCCTGCTGCTCGGCGACTCCCCGCGGGCCGGCTACGGAGCCGTCGCGGCAGCGGGCTTCGTTGCCACCGTCGCGGCCGCGATCGCGCTCGCGAAGTACGCCGACGTCACCCTCCCGCAGCGGCGGACGGCCTAGAGCCCGAGCTCCCACTCACGGAACCGGCCGACCTCGACGCGCGCCTTGCGCACGACCCAGCCGACAGCCGCGACGTCGTCGAGGAAGCCGACGAGCGGCATGCTGTCGGGGATGACGTCGATCGGCGAGTCGATGTAGACCACGGTCGCCACGATGTCGACGACGTCGGCATCGCTGGCCGGCTGGTAGTAGCCGCGCGCGACCGCCACGCTGAGCCGGATCAACGTGCGCACGTCGGCGACGACGTCGGCGAACGGGCCGCTGCGCAGCGCGGTCGACCTGGCGGTGGCCGCCGCCTGCCGGAGGAGCTCGGACGGACGGGCGACGAGACCGGCCGCCTCGGTGCGCGCGTCGGCGAAGAAACTCGACCCGATGGTCTGGCGGGTGGCCTCGTCCGACGCCGCGGCGTCGTCGAGCTGCGGATGGTCGCTGATGCTGGACTCGGTCATGCCGCACCCTACCGACGACCGCCGCATGCGACCGCGAGCCCGACAGCTGCGCACGACGCCGACGACCCGGCGAACCTCAGACCGCGTCGAGACGGGCCTTCTGGGCCGCACTGAGGGTGATGTCGGCCGCCGCGGCGGAGTCCTCGATGGTCTCGGCGCGCCGCGAACCCGGGATGACGATCACGTGCGGGGACTGTGCCAGCTCCCACGCCAGTGCCACCTGCTGCGGGCTGACATCCAGCTCGGCGGCGACCTCGGCGAACGGAGCGAAGCTCGAGCCGAGCTCGGCCGCGCTGGTGATGCCGCCGAGCGGCGACCACGGCAGGAACGCGATCCCCAGTTCGTCGCACAGGTCGAGCTCGGCCTGCGACGACCGGAACGCCGGCGAGTACTGGTTCTGCACGCTGGCGAGCCGTCCGCCGAGGATCTCCTGCGCCAGCCGGATCTGGTCCGGGTTCGCGTTCGAGATGCCGGCGAGCCGGATGGGGCCCTCATCGAGCAATTCGGCGACGGCGCCGATCGAGTCCTCGTACGGAACGGTCTCGGCCGGACGGTGGAACTGCCACAGGTCGATGGTGTCGACGCCGAGCCGTGTCGCGGATGCCTTGGCCGCCTCTTTGAGGTATCCGGGACGCCCGTCCTGGTACCAGGACCCGTCACCGGGACGCAGCGAGCCTCCCTTCGTGGCGACGATGACCGTCGCGGTGGTGCCGCCGTAGCTGCCGAGCGCCTCGGCGATCAGCTCCTCGTTGTGACCGACCTCGCCGGCGTCGCGGTGGTAGGCGTCGGCGGTGTCGATCAGGGTCACGCCGGCGTCGAGTGCCGCGTGGATGGTGGCGATCGCCTGGGCCCGGTCCGGCCGGCCTTCGATCGACAGGGGCATTCCCCCGAGGCCGATGGCGGAGACGACTTCGTCGCCGAGGTTGCGGGTGCGCACGGTGGACTCCGAACGGTCGATGGAAGAACGTGATCGCCGGCGAGACTAGCTCGCCGGCGACCGACGACGATCCATGGCCGGCGCCCGGGTGGCGACGAGCCCGAGCACAGCGGCCAGAGCGGGAGCGTGAGCAGCTGGGAGATGCCGATCGGCGCCTGCTGCTGCCGGACGATCAGCGCGACCGCGTTGGAGATCGGCGCGAACGCGACCGTCAGGAGAACCGCCGCGAGGATCGTGACGAGCACGCCTCCGAGACCGCCAGGAAACCGGGCACCGGCGGGCAGCGCGATGCCGACCACCACCAGGGTCTGGATCGTGGACACGATCGATTGGTAGGCGAGCGTCGACGCCATCAGCGCTCCCCGGCTCACCGGCGACGTGAGCATCCGGTCCATCACGCCGCGTTCCACGTCCTGGATGTGGGTGGTGCCCGCCCAGACGCTGGCGAACACCGCGGTCATCATGATCACGCCGGGGGTGAGGAACTCGAGGAACCTCCCGCCGGCCGCGAACGACCGGCCGGTGTGACGCAGGTACACGTCGTCCAGCGTCGGCCGCGCCACCGAGGCGGACGCGACGTCGAGGCCCGCGTCGTCGAGCACGGCCAGGGCACGCCGAACTCGAGCTCGGGTGGTTCGCGCCGGTGTTTCGGCAGTCCAGTTCGCAATGTCAGCGCCGCAACGACTCCGGGTCGGCCGGCGCGAGGATCAGCCGGCCGGCGGCGTCGTCCTGCTCGATCACGTTCACCCGGATCGTGTCGCCGGCGCTGATGTAGTCGTGCACGTGGACATAACCGCTGAGGCCGAGCGCCCCCTTCAGCGTCGCCGCGCTCAGCAGCCCGCGACGCGACCCGATCACAACCAGTGCGTAGTTGGGGCCCGAACTGACGACGCGGCCGGTGTACTCGGCGTCGTCGAGCAGGGTGTTGTGCTGCTCGTCGTCGGTCTCGCGGCGGATCAGGTCGTCGAGCAGCGCGTCGGTCTCGATGGCGAGCGTGCGCGCCAATTCGTCGACCTGGTGGAGCATGTCGGCCATGTGCTTGGCGATGGCGAGGTAGAGGTCGGGCAGCGCGTGCTCGCCCGGCTTGTAGCTGTTCTCGTGCGTGAGCTCGCCCCAGGCGTCCTGCATCATCGTCCGCAGTTGCACCTCGACGACCACCCGGTCGGGGTCGCCGGGCTCCACGTCGGGCACCGGGACCGAGAGATACACGTGCACGGAGCGGTAGCCCGACGGCTTGGGCCGGGCGATGTAGTCGGTCGGCTCACCGACGAGATGGACCTGGGAGCCCGACCCGTAGCGACGGACGAGGGTCTCGGTGACGAGGTCGGTGTCGCGCAGGGTCTTGACGATGATGCGGATCCCGAGCACGTCCGGCACCAGGTCGAGCACCAGCTCCCGCGCCTCGCCCGCGTCCAGCTCGGCGACGGCGAGATCGGCTGGCATCAGCCGTTGTGCCTTGTCCAGAAAGCTCTCGAGGCTCTTCACACGGCTCTGACCCACCCGGGCACGACTCGGGTCGGAGTCACGGAAGAGCGCCTTGATGGTGCCGTCGAGCTCGAGCGTCATCGCCGCCAGAGCCCGATCCCAGGCCTGCCGGTCGGTCCGGTAGAGGTCGGCGACGACAGCCGCGATGTCGTGATCGACGTGAGCCATGGCCGTCATCCTGCCAGGGTGTCCGCACGTGGTCGTTCCCGAACGACCACGAGGTCGACTCCGCTTCGCGCCACACCTAGCGTGGACGTCATGACCTCACGAGTCGCCGGCGTGCTCGACGCCGAGCTGATCGACCGGATCGCACCTGGCCCCGACGACATCGCGCACTTCCAGGAGCTGGGCTGGTGGGTCTCGCCGCCGGTCCTCGACGACGAGACGATCGCGGCCGCCTCCCGCGGCGCGGAACGGATCTACGCCGGCGAGTTCGACACGCCCCTCCCGGACGGTCGGACCCAGGTCGGCTGGCGGCCGGCCGACGGCGACGTCCTGCGCAAGAACGACGAGGCCAGCCTGCTCGTGCACGATCTGCGGGCGGTGACGTTCAACCCGATCATCGGGCTGATCGCGAGCCGGCTGGCGGGGGTCGGGTCGATCCGGCTGTGGCACGACCAGCTGCTGTACAAGCCGTCCCTGCCAGCGGGCGCCGCTCCGCCGAACGTCGGCTGGCACACCGACCGGCAGTACTGGATGGCCGCGAGCTCGACGTCGATGCTGACGGGCTGGGTGCCGTTCCACGACGTGCGCGAGGAGCACGGCCCGGTGATGTTCGTCGACGGGTCGCACCGCTGGGAGGGTGTCGTCGGCGACTTCTGGAACACCGACCTGGGTGCGTTGTCGGCACTGGTCGCCGACCGGAACGCGCACGTGTCGCACGCCCTCGTCCCGAAGGGCGGCATCAGCTTCCACCACTGCCGCACGATCCACGGATCCGGGCCCAACACGAGTGGCCAACCGCGCCGCGCGATCGCCGTGCACCTGCAGGACGGCGCCAACCACTTCGCCCAGTATCAGCATGCTGACGGCACGGATGCCTCGCACGGCTTGGACGAACTCGTCCGCCGCACGTCCGACGGCGACCCCGACTACGCCGACCCGCAGGTGTGCCCGCAGCTGTGGCCGTGAGCGCCGGACCGCGTCACTGCTCGCGCAGGATGCGCACGTCGAGCGGTGCGAGGGTGATCGCCGCGCGCACCTCGGCGCGCGACACCAGGTCGACACACGGCGCGGGCAGCGTGACCTCGACCGAGGCCGCCCGGTTGTGGTTGATCAGGTAGATCACCGCGCCGCCGGGACCGATCCGCCGGGTGACCTCCACGCCAGACGGCGGCACCGCTCCCCCGGCCAGCGGCGAGCCGATCCCGTGGGCCGCGCACACCGTCGTCAACAGCTCACGCCAGCCCTGTGTGCTCGGCAGCGTCGCGACGTAGAAGGCCGCGCCCGAGCCGACGGTGTTCCTCGTCAGAGCCGGCTCATCCGCGTAGAAGTCCCGCAGGTACCGGCCGACGACCTGGGCGCCCTCGACGAACAGCCGCTCGCACAGCACCCCGGCCCCGATCTCACGGTCGCCGAGGACGATGGCGTTGCTGCGGTCCGGCGGCAGTGCGTCGACCTCCTCGACGGTGATGCCGAACAGGTCGCGCAACGGCCCGGGCGCACCGCCGGCGTGCACCATGTCCTCGTCGTCGACGAGCGCGGTGAACGCGGTGCCGATGACGGTCGCGCCACGGCGCGCGGCGGTCGTGAGCGATGCCGCGACGTCGTCGCCGACCATGCTCAGCACCGGCGCGACGATCACGTCGTAGTCGGTCAGATCGTCGTGCGGCGACAGCACCTCACAGCCGATCCCCAGCTCCCACAGGGCGGTGAAGACAGCGGTCACCCGGTCGACGTAGTCGAGATCGACACTCGGACCGCTCGACGCGTCCAGCGCCCACCGGTTCGGCCAGTCGAACAGGACGGCGACCTTCGCGTCCATCCGTCCGTCCAGCGTGGCCGTTCCCAGCGCGCCGAGCTCCGCGCCGATGCGGGCGACCTCGGTGAACACCCGCGCATCCGAACGTCCGTGGTGCTCGACGACGGCGCCGTGCAGCTTCTCGATGCCGGCGACCGACCGGCGCCACTGGAAGTAGGAGATGCCGTCGGCGCCCTGCGCGACGGCCTGGAACGTCTGTGCCCGCAGCACATTCGGCGGCTTGAGCCAGTTGTAGGGCTGCCAGTTCTGCTGCGACGGGCTCTGCTCCATCAGGATGAACGGCTGCCCGCCCTTGAGCCCGCGCATCAACGCGTGCCGGAACGCCACCGTCGCCGGCGGGTCGTGCGGACGCGGATAGGAGTCCCACGACACGACGTCGAGGTCGGCCGCCCAGCGGTGGTAGTCCAGCGGATCGAACGCGCCCATCAGGTTGGTCGTGACCGGCACGTCCGGGGTGATCTCACGCAGGACGGCCAGCTCGGCCCGGTAGGCGCCGAGCAGGTTGTCGGAGGTGAACCGCCTCCAGTTCACCCGCAACGCCTGGATGGAGGATTCGCCATCGGAGTAAGGCGGTTCGAGCTGCGACCAGTCGGTGTAGGTGTGACCCCAGAACGCGGTGTTCCAGCGTGCGTTCAAGGTGTCCAGGCTGCCGTAGCGCTCGCGCAGCCAGTCGCGGAAACGGCCGGCGCACAGGTCGCACCAGCAGATCTGGCCGTACTCGTTGCCGACGTGCCACAGCCGCAGCCCGGGGTGGTCGCGGTAGCGCTGCGCGATCTGGCGGACGAGCCCGGTCGAGAGCCGGGCGAAGTCCGGCGAGCTCGGGCAGAACGTGTGCCGCTCGCCGTGCCGGACCCGACGTCCGTCGGGACCGGTGCGCAGCACACTCGGGTAGCGCTGGTCGATCCAGGCCGGCACGGAGGCGGTCGCCGTGGCCAGGTAGAAGCCGATCCCACCGGCGTGCAGCCGGTCCAGGATGTCGTCGAGCCACTCGAAGTCCCAGGAGTCCTGCGCGGGCTGCAGGTGCACCCAGCTGAAGATCGGCAGGCTCACGACCGTGAGACCGGCCTCGCGCATCAGCGCGATGTCGTCGTCCCAGACGTCGCGGGGCCACTGGTCGGGGTTGTAGTCGGCGCCGTAGTGCACGCGGCCGAACTGCTCGGTCAGCTGGAGCGGGGTAGTGGGGGTCACGCTGCCCAACCTAGGACATCCGGCCCGGCAGGTCTGCCGCGCTGCTCGGTGAGCGGTCGGTGAGCGGTCGGCGGCCTGTCGGAGTTCTCAGGCGTCAGCGGACACGCCGGCCTCGGCTGCGGCCACGTGGCACGCGGCAGAGTGGCCGGGGGTCAGCTCGACGCGCAGCGGCGTGACCTCTCCGCAGACCTTGATCGCGATGGGACAGCGGTCGCGGAATCGGCAGCCGGGCTTGGGATCGACGACTTTCGGCGGTTCGCCGGCCGCCATCTCGGACGTGACCGTCAGCGGCGATCGGGGATCGGGGACCGCGGCGACGAGCAGCTGCGTGTACGGGTGCTTCGGATCGGCGAGCACCTCCTCGATCGGGCCGGACTCCACCATGTGCCCGGCGTACATGACGAAGATGCGGTCGGCGACGTAGCGTGCGCTGGCGATGTCGTGGGTGATGTAGAGGAACGACACGCCCTCGTTCTCCCGCAGCGACGCCATCACGTTGAGCAGGCCGATCCGGATCGACACGTCGAGCATCGACACCGGTTCGTCGGCGAGGATCACCTTCGGACGGTAGGCAAGGGCCTGGGCGAACCCGATCCGCTGCCGTTGACCGCCCGAGAGCTCGTACGGGAACCGGTCGAGTGTGTCCGCGGTCAACCCGACCGCGACGACGACCCGCTCGGCCTCAACGCGGCGGGCCCGGGCGTCGAGGCCGCGACGGTGCAGCTTCAGGCCACGCAGGATGCCGTGCGAGACACGGTGCGCGGGATTGAGCGAGCTGAACGGGTCCTGGAAGACCATCGGGACATCGCTGCGGTAGGCGAGGTTCTCGGTGCGACCGCGAAGAGAGCTCAACGGCCTGCCCAGGTACATGATCTCGCCGCTGGTGGGCTTGTAGACCCGCGCCAGCAGCCGCGCGACCGTGCTCTTCCCGCTGCCGCTCTCACCGACCAGCGCAACGATCTCGCGGTCGTTGATGGCGAAGTTCGCCTCGTCGACGGCATGCAACTGCTGACGGCCCCCCAGGCCGCCGACACCGAAGTGCCGGGTCAGCCCACGCGCCTCCAGCAGCGGGGTGCCGGCCGAGGAGGCGGCCGGACCAGAGCCGGGGGTGGTGCCCGGAGTGATCCGGGTCATCGGCGTACCCCCGCCTTCGCGGCGTCCGCGTCGATGTCGTCGGCGTGCAACAGGCAGCGCGACTCGACCCCGTCGACGTCGTAGAGCTGCGGTGGCACGGTCAGGCAGGCGTCGAACGCCTGCGGGCAACGTGGCTGGAACCGGCAGCCGGGCGGCGGGTGCGCCAGGTCCGGCGGGCTGCCGGGGATGCCGACGAGCGGGATGCGCGGGCCGCGGATCGACGGGAACGCGTCGAGCAGGCCCTGGCTGTAGGGATGCGCGGGCCGGTCGAACACCTGCCGGGTGTCGCCGAACTCGACGGTCTGGCCGGCGTACATCACCAGCAGGCGGTCGGAGAAGTGGCTCACCAGCGACATGTCGTGGGTGACGAAGAGAACCGCGAAGCCCAACTCACGTTGGAGTTCCTTGATCTGGAGCATCAGCGACCGCTGCGCCACGACGTCGAGTGCGGAGGTCGGCTCGTCCATGATCACCAGGTCCGGCGTGAACAGCAGCGCCATGGCGATCATCGACCGTTGCCGCATACCACCCGAAAGCTGATGCGGGTAGCTCTTGAGGTGCACAGCGTCGATGCCGACGAGCCGCATCACGGTCTCCGAGCGATCCTGGATCGCGTCGCCCGACTTCTCGCCGTGCGCGCGCATGACGTCCTTGAACTGCGCGCCGATTGTCTTCACCGGGTTCAGTGCGTTCATGGCGCTCTGCATGACGACCGACATGTTGCGCCAGCGCGTCGGCGCCAACTCGCGGTCGGTCATAGCCACCAGGTTCTCGCCGCGGAACTCGACCTCTCCGCCGGTGATCTCCGCCGGCGGCGACAGCAACTGCGCAATCGCGAACAGCAGCGTCGACTTGCCGCACCCGGACTCACCGACGATGCCGACGAACTCCCCCGCGCGAAGGTCGAGGTCGACGTGATCGACGGCACGCACCGGCTCACCGCCGGTGGCGTAGTCGACGGTCAGATCGCGGACCTCAAGCAGTACGTCGCCGGGCACGGATCCTCCTGACCGGGCGTAGGGCCGGGTTGCTGATCTCGTCGAATGCGTAGTTCAACAAGGCGAAGGCGGCGCCAAGGAGCGCGATGCACAGGCCGGGTGCGATGACCCACCACTGCTGGCCGGTCTGCAGGGCCTCGCCGCTCTGCGCCCAGTGCAGCATCGTCCCCCAGCTGACGCTGGCCGGATCGCCCAGCCCGATGAACTGCAGGCCGGCCGCGGTCAGCACGGCGTAGAGCGCGGCACCGAGGAAGTTCGCAGTGATGAGCGAGACCATCGTGGGCAGGACCTCGAAGATGATGATGTAGGAACGGCGCTCACCACGCACGCGTGCCGCCACCAGGAAGTCCCGGTTTCGCAGCGACAACGCCTGAGCGCGTAACTGCCGTGCCCCGTAGGGCCATCCGGTGATCACCAGGACCAGGATGATGACGAGGAATCCTCCGCTGCCGGCATAGGCGGCGATCACGATGATCAGCGGGAAGGTGGGCATGACGAGGAAGACATCGGTCAACAGGGACAGGACATCGTCGGTCGCGCCGCCCAGATAGGCAGCGGACACACCGATCAGGACCGACAGGATGCTGGCGCCCGCGCCGGCGATCAACGCGATCAGAAGCGACTGCCGGGTGCCCCACACCAACTGGGCCCAGACGTCCTGGCCGAAGGCCGTCGTCCCGAGCAGGTGGTGCGCCGACGGCGAGAGGCTGATGTCGAAGGCACGCTTGTTCGAGTCCTGCACCGACGTGAGCAGGCGCGGGTCGATCGCCACGATCGTGAACACCACCAGCATGATCGTGCCGGCGAGCGCCTTGTTGTTCGTCCGGATCGCGCTGATGATGCCGCTGCCGCGGCGGGGTCGACGACGGCCACCGCCGACGACCGGTTGTTCCATCGCGCCACCGTCGGCGGGTACGCCGGCACCACTGAGGATCGCGCTCATCGGCTCGTCACCTCAGCCCTCGGTCCGGACACGTGGGTCGAGCGCGGCTGTTACGAAGTCGCACACCAGCACCGCCAGCAGGACGACCACGGTGATGAGGACGAACAACGCCTGCATGAGCGGGAAGTCCTCGTTGCTGACCGCGCTCAGCAGCATGTAACCGACCCCCGGATAGTTGAAGGTGAACTCCACCAGGATCGACCCGCTGACGACGAACCCGAGCGACATCGCGAACCCGGCCAGGTTGGGCAGGACGGCGTTGTGGGCCGCGTAGTCGTACATGATCCGGCGGTTCGACAGCCCCTTGGCCCTTCCCATCCGCACGTAGTCCTCCGCGAGCGTCGTCACCATGTTGTTGCGCATGGTCAGGATCCAGCCGCCGATCGACACGATCAGCAGCGTGACGGCGGGCAGCACCGCGTGCTGGAGCACGCTCGCGACGAACTGGCCGTTCCACCCGGGTGTGAGAGCGGTGTCGTAGCCACCGTCGTTGGGCAGCGCACCGTTCGTCCACACGGAGAACACCAGGATGAGGATCAGGCCGACCCAGAAGTAGGGAAGTGCCGAGGTGATGACGAAGACCGGCGGGAGGATGCTGTCGAGGCGACCGCCCCGTCGCCAGCCGGCCACGATCCCGATGACCGTGCCGAAGATGAACGCCAGCAGCGTGGTGATCCCGACCAGACCGAGCGTCCACGGCAGCGCCTGCCTGACGACGGTGCTGACCGGGACCGGGAAGAACGTCAGCGAGATACCGAAATGGCCGGTGACGGTGTCACGCAGGTAGTCCAGGTACTGGTGGAAGGTGCTCTCCTGGCTGTTGATGCCGAAGGCGACCTCGAGTGCGTGCAGGGCCTCGGGATTGATCCGGCCCTTGAAGCGGGACATCATCGCCTCGGCCGGGTTGCCGGGCATCAACCGCGGGATGAAGAAGTTGATCGTCAAGGCCGCCCACAAGGTGACGAGGAAGAAGCCCAGCCGCCGAAGTATGTACCTGATCGCCATACCTCCTCGTCGTCGATGCGCTGTGGTGGTGCAGCAGCAGCCGGTTGCCTGGTCGCTGCGCCGGTGCGCAAGCTCCGGCGCAGCGACTCAGGTCGTCGGTCTACTTGGGTTGGAGCTTCAGCAGGACCTGCTCGACGTCGGGCAGGTTGTACGGCGACGGAAGCGCGTACGGGTCGTCCTGCGTGGGCCAGCCGGTGAACTGCTTGGTGCTGTACTGATACCAGCTCACCCCCTCGGTGACCGGGATGACCGGCACCTCGTCCAGCATGACCTGCTGGAGCTTGTTCACGATCACCTTCTGCTGTGCGGCGTTCGCCCCGGCGAACTGGTCGAACAGGGCGTCGGTCCCGGGGCTGCTGTAGCGCGAGTAGTTCGACGTGGCGTTCTTGCCGAGCGGGGCGGTGTTCGGGCCGTACAGCGTGCCGCGCAGCTCGTAGTACGGCGACGGTCCGCTGACGGCCCCGGAGTAGGCCAGATCGAAGTCACCCTTGTACAGCTTGGTGTCATACGTCTGCCCGGCCAGGTCCTTGATCGTCAGCTTGATGCCGAGCGGCTGGAGTTCCTGCTTGATCTCCTGAAGCGAGGCGTCCCAGTCGGTGAACCCACTGACCGTGATGACGTCGAGGTTCAACGGCTTGTCCTTGGAGTAACCCTCGGAGGCCAGCAGCTGGGTTGCCTTGGCGGCGTTGACGACGTAGTTCGCCTTGTCCGCCGCGGCCTTGTTGTACCAGGACTGGAAGGTCGGAAGGACGATCCCGGTCTGGTTGGCCGCCGGTTGGTAACCGCCCTCACCGATCTTGCCGACCGCGGCGCGGTCGATCGCGTAGGCGAACGCCTGCCGGATGGCGAGCTTGCCCGTCACCGGGTGCTTGAGGTTGAAGACGAGGTCAACGTTGGACACGGGCGGGTACCAGTAGTGGTGGTTCGCCTTGTCCTTGGCGACGTAGTACTTGTCGACGCTCGGGATGAACTGGCCGCCCCACTGGGCCTTGCCGGTGGCGAGGTCGAGGTTCGCCGGGCTGTTGTCGGTGTAGGCGGGGTAGTTGACCGTCTTCACCTTGGGCAGACCGGACTGCCAGTACGTCGGGTTCGCCTTGTACGTGATGTTCGCCGGCTTGCACGGGTTGACCGTGTAGGGACCGGTGCCGACCGGGGCCGGGTCGTTGAACTGGACCGGATCCTTGGCGGCTTGTCCCGTCGTCCAGATGTGCTCGGGGACGATCGAGACCTGGTCGGCGATGTAGTAGAAGTACGGCTGCGCGGCGCCCTTGAACTCGAACGCCACCGTCTTGTCGTTGGTGGCGGTCACCTTCGTGAGGATCGACTTCCACAGCGCGTTGAGGTCGAGCCCCGGGTACTTCTTGAGCTCGTTGAACGTGAAGGCGACGTCCTTCGCCGTGAACGGCTTGCCGTCGTTCCACTTCACGCCGTCGCGGATGGTGAACGTGAGCGACTTCTTGCCGGCGCCCCACGAGTACTTGGTCGCCAGCATCGGCGTCTCGGCCGCGTTCTTGAGAGTGTTGATGTACACGAGCGGCTCGTAGACGAACCCGACGGTGACGCCCTGCACCGCGGGGTTGAACGGGTTGAACCCGCAGGTCCACTGGGAGCCGCCGGTGTTGGCGATCGTGAGGATCGCATTCGACGAGCCAGAGCCACTGCCCGAGCCTGAGCCCGCGTTGTTCGTCGACCCGGACCCACCGCCGCAAGCGACGGCGAGCAGGCCGAGTAGGGCGAGGGACACAGCGCCGGTGAGAAGTCTCTTCACGGATCAACGCACCTTCCTGCCGGACCCTGGTCCGGCGGTGACGGAGCCGAGCGACCGGTGCGGCAATGCACCCGGCGGGCCCAGCAAACGACAGGAACGTACACCTGCGGCAGCACCTCGGTGGGCGATTGTCTCGACGGTTCATATGATCGTTACCGAAAGGTTCGGGCCTCCTTTGTGCAGCTTCGGGCAATCCGGGCGCGTTTACGCCCGATCCGACCCGTCCTCGGCAGTTCGCGTTCGTTCCGTCACACGCGGTGCCGACAGTCGTCGGTCGGTGCCATCGACAGCACCGGCGCCGACCGTGTGGGCAGGTATCCGATGGCCCGCGCCGTACTGTGTCGGCCACGGGCGTCGGAGGCTGCGGAGGGGTGTCGATGGGCGGGATGCGGCCTCCTCTGCGATCGCTGCTGGTGACCCTCGCGGTCCTCGCCGGGCTGACCTGGATGCAGGCGCACGCCGTGATCGCGGCGCTGCACGACCACTCGACCATCGTCCGCCTCGCCGGTGCCGCGCTCGCCGAGCCGGCCGTTCGCGACAACATCCGCACGTTCACCACCGACGCGGTCGTGCGCACCGCGAAGAGCCGCGGAATCGATCTCTCCGACTCCCCCGCCCTACTGCTCGTCACCAGCGCGCTCACGAGCAAGAAGGCCGTCGCCGCGTCCGCACCGGCGTGGACGGCGGCGACATCGCAACTGCGCGCCTCGCTCGTCGGCCGGCTCGACGCCGACGACCCGGCCATGGACGGGAAACCGCTCACCCTCGACCTCGCGCCCGTCGTCCGGGCCGCGGGCTTGACCGTCCCACCGGCGTTGGCCTCGGCAGTCGGGATGGACAAGACCAGCAAGGCACTCAACGTCCAGGTGGCGACCGGCGATCAGATGCGGACGATCCGGAACCGCTACGGCTACCTCGTCCTGATCGACCGCTGGGCCGGCTGGCTGTCGCTGGCACTGCTCGCGGGCGCGCTCCTGCTGTCACAGCATCGCGTCCGCACGCTGACGATCGCCGCGGCGATCGGAGTCGCCGCGGCGCTCGCGGTGAGGCCGGTGCTCGAGCGGGTCGGCGAGTGGCTGACCGGCCTGGGCGACTGGGGCGTCCTCGCCCGGCCGCTGACCGACGCCGTCGGCGTGCACGCGGGGCCGCTCTCGAGCACGGTGGCCACGTGGTGCGGTGTCGTCGCCGCGCTCGGGGCCCTCACCATGATCGGCATGCGGATCCTCGCGTACCGGGCCGCCCGGCCTTCCCGGACCGCGCCGACCGGCACCGGCGGCACTGGTGGCGCTGGTGGCGTGGTCGGGCCCTAGACCGGCACGACGCCGCACCGCCGCCGGTCAATCTGCTTCGAGGTAGGGGCCCCTGTTCGATGTGGGCCTCGAGATAGCCGACGACGTCCTGGCGTCGGCGGGCGGCCGAGCCGACGGCGGCCGGGTCGAGCCCGAAGTTCGCGAAGGCCCGCCGGCCAACGGGCCGAACGAGGTGCCGATCTCGATCGCGAAGTCGTTGAGCAGCCGTGCGCACGCGTACAGGATCGAGGTCGCCTCGGTGTGGTGGTTGAGCCGGCGTGGACCCCAGTAGTCAGGAACCGTCCCGAGGCCGCGTCGACGTCGATCGCGTCGCCACGCAGCCGGTGAGCCATGCTTGGCACATGACATCGAACGCGGTCACCGATCCCTCCGCCCCGTCGCACGACGTGGCAACCTGGCGGGTCGTCGGCGACCCGCTGGTCGCCCCCACCGGTGCGGGACCCCTGTCCGGAACGACCATGGCAGTGAAGGACCTCTACGCCGTGGCCGGGCACGCCGTCGGCGCGGGCAACGCGGCGTTCCTCGACGAGGCGGAGCCGGCCGCCGAGCACGCCGAGGTCGTCGGGCTCCTCCTCTCGGCCGGCGTGGCCGTACGCGGCATCAGCCGCACCGACGAATTCGCCTACAGCATGTCGGGCACGAACGTTCACTACGGCAGCCCGCTCAACCCGTGGTCCCCCGACCGGGCGGTGGGCGGATCCTCGAACGGGTCCGCCAGCGCGACCGCGCGCGGGCTCGTCGACATCGGCCTGGGCACCGACACCGCCGGCTCCGTCCGGGTGCCGGCGTCCTACTGCGGGCTGTTCGGGATCCGCACGACCCACGGCCTCGTGCCGCTCGACGGTGTCCTGCCGCTCGCGCCATCGTTCGACACGGTCGGCTGGATGACCCGGGACGCGGACCTGCTCGACCGGGTCGCGCGATGCCTGATCGACGAAGGCCCCGACGATCCGCCGACGCCGATCGGTTCTCTCGTGATCGCCGACGACCTCTGCGAGCTGGCCGATCCCTCGACCGCGGTGGCCGTCGTCAACGCCGCCGGCCAGTTCGCCGTCGGCCGCGGCATCCCGCTGGCCCGGGCCCATCTGCTCGACGGGGTGGACGCGGGGCTGCGTGAGGCATTCCGTGTCGTGCAGTCGGCAGAGGCATGGTCGGCCCACGGCCGGTGGATCACGGCACATCCCGGAGTGGTCGGTCCGGGCATCCGTGACCGGTTCGCATTCGGCGCTGGCGTGACACGCGATCAGGAGGCCGACGCACGCGGCATTCTGGCGGCCGCGCGTGCCACCATCCGCGACCGGATCCCGGCCGGGACGGCGATCGTGATGCCGGCGGCCAGCGGATCGGCACCCCTGATCGCCCTCGCCGGTGCGGAGAAGACGGCGATGCGGTCGGCGACGCTCGCCCTGACGACGGTTGCCGCCACGGCCGGTCTGCCCGTCGCCGTCGCACCGGCCGGGACGGTCGACGGCCTGCCGGTCGGCATCGCGCTGATGGGTGCCCCGCAGGCCGATCTCGCGCTCACGTCCTTCCTGTCGACGAGAGGACTCCGGTGACCGGAAGCCCGCGGCCGAGGCCAGGCTCGGCACCCGGGACCGGCGGACCGGGCGGTTCCAGCGGGTGGGAGTCGTCCCCTTCACCTCCGAGCGCAAGATGACGACCAGCCTGATCGGCCTCGTCGCGGCGATCGCCACCCTGGCGACGATCGACCTTCACCTGCCTGGCGGCCTGATCGCCGGGACGCAGAGCCTCGACACCGCCCGGACCGCAGGGTTCACCGTCCTGGTCCTCGCCCAGTTGTTCGATGCCCTCAACTCCCGATCCGAGAGCGTCAGCGCCTTCCACCTCGCACTACGCCGGCGAGCACGTCCGGGCTCGGGCGGACGCCGCGCGTCGCCTCGCGATCGGGAGAGTCGTGGGCGGGCGCTCGACGGCGACGGCACGAGAAGCTGATGACCGTCGACGAGCGCGAACCCACGATGGAGCCGGCCTACGACGCGGTCGTCTTCGACATGGACGGCGTGGTCACCGACACCGCGTCGCTGCACGCGGCGGCATGGAAGCGCATGTTCGACGAGGTCCTCGCCGACGCCCGGGGCCACCCGAACCCGTCGGTCAGGCCGTTCGACGCCGTGGCGGACTACCGCCGGTACGTCGACGGCCGTCGGCGGGAGGACGGGGTCGCCGCCTTCCTCGACTCCCGCGGGATCGAGGTCCCGACGGGCACCCCCGCGGACCCCCCGACGGCATGGACGATTCACGGTCTCGCCACCCACAAGAACGACCTCTTCCTCGAGCTGATCTCTACGCAGGGGGTCCGCGTCTTCCCCGGCACCGAGGCGCTGCTGCGGCGGCTGCGCGGGGCAGGCACGCCGCTCGGGCTGGTGACCGCGAGCCGCAACGCGGCGGCGCTCCTGCGAGCGGCGGGCCTGCAGGACGCGTTCGACGTGGTGGTCGACGGCACCGTGCTGGCGGATCTCGGGCTGCCCGGCAAGCCTGCCCCGGACAGTTTCCTCGAAGCGGCGCGTCGGCTCGGTGTCTCACCGGCTCGCGCGGCGGTGGTCGAGGACGCGGTGTCGGGGGTGACCGCGGCACGGCGCGGTGGCTTCGCCCTGGTCGTCGGCATCGACCGGGCCGGCCAGCGGCACGCCCTGGAGCAGGCCGGGGCGGACTTCGTCCTGGACGACGTGGCCGAGCTTGACCTGGGAGTCTCGCGGACGGACCCCTGGCTGCTGGTGTACGAGGGCTTCGACCCCGCCCAGGAGGCCCACCGCGAGGCTCTGACCACCCTCGGGAACGGGTACATGTCCGCCCGCGGGTCCAGGCCGGAGCACGCCGACGACGGCGTCCACTACCCGGGCACCTACCTGGCAGGTGTCTACAACAGGTTGTCGAGCGTCGTCGACGGGGTTGCGCGCGACGACGAGGAGATCGTCAACGCGCCGAACTGGCTCCCGTTCGACGTCGCCGTCGGCGGCGGCCCGTGGTGGTCCGCGGGCGGTCTGGTCGAGGAGGACGAACGCACCGAGCTCGACCTCCGCCGGGGCGTTCTCACCCGGACCGCGCGACTTCTCGACGGGCGCGGGCGGGCGCTGCGGCTCGTCCAGCGGCGCCTGGTCTCCATGGATCGCCCGCATCTCGCCGGCCTGGAGACGACACTCGTCCCTGAGGGGTGGAGCGGTCCGGTCAGCGTCCGCAGCGGGGTCGACACCGGCGTCTTGAACAGGAACAACATCGAGTCGCGGCTCCTGGCCAACTCGCATCTCACGGCGCCCGCTGTCGAGCACCTCGGGGAGACGCTCCTCGTCGTCGCCCGGACGACCCGGAGCGACGTCGCCATCGCGACCGCCGTCAGGACGGTCATCCCCGGCGCGGACGGCCGGGCCGTCCCGGAGGCCAGCGCGGACGGCAGGCACACGGTGCGGTTCGACCTCGTGGTGACCGACGGTCAGCCGGTGGTGGTCGAGAAGGTGGTTGCCGTCGCCACCTCGCGCGACGCTGCCATCGCCTCGCCGCGAGACGGTGCGCTCGCGGAGCTGGCACGAGCCGACGACGGGTTCGCGGGGCTGCTCCGACGGCACGCGCGGGCGTGGCGGCGGCTCTGGGAGCACTTCGCCGTGGACGTCGACACCGACGACCCGGTGCAGCTCACGCTGAACCTGCACGTCTTCCACCTGCTCCAGACGATCTCCCCACACACCGCCGTCCTCGACGCGGGGGTGCCAGCGCGGGGGTTGCATGGCGAGGGGTACCGCGGGCACGTGTTCTGGGACGAGCTGTTCGTGCTCCCGCTGTACGTGATGCGGACGCCCGCGGTGGCCCGTTCGTTGCTCGACTACCGCTGGCGCCGGCTCGACGCGGCTCGGGACGCAGCGAAGCAGGCGGGGCACCACGGCGCGATGTTCCCCTGGCAGAGCGGCAGCGACGGTCGGGACGAGACCCCGCACAGCCTCTTCAACCCGCGGTCCCAGCGCTGGATCCCCGACTTCTCGTGGCGGCAGCGTCACGTCGGACTCGCGGTCGCGTACAACGCTTGGCAGTATTTCCAAGCGACCGCGGACACGCTCTGGCTGTCCGAGCGCGGAGCGGAGCTGGTCATCGAGGTCGCGCGGTACTTCTCTGACCTCGCCTTCCACGAAGCGCGGGACGACCGCTTCCACATCCGCGGCGTGATGGGACCGGACGAATACCACGACGGCTACCCCGACACCCCCGGCGAAGGGCTCCGGGACAACGCCTACACCAACGTGCTCGCCGCCTGGGTGTGGCGACGTGCCCTCGATGTGCTCTCCGCCCTTCAGGCCCACGAGCGCGACGAGCTCGCGGAACGGATCGGGTTGCGTCCGGACGAGGTTGACCGCTGGCGGTTGCTCGCCGAGCGGATCGCCGTCCCCTTCCACGCCGGGGTGATCAGCCAGTTCGAGGGGTACGGCGAGCTTCTCGAGCTCGACTGGGAGCGGTACCGGCGCACGTACGGCGACATCGAGCGGCTCGACCTCATCCTCGAGGCCGAAGGGGACACCCCGAACCGGTACCGCCTCTCGAAGCAGGCCGACGTCCTCATGCTGGTCTACCTGCTCGGTCCGGGAGACCTCATGCGCGCCCTGGCCGACCTCGGGTACCCGGTGACTGCCGACGACCTCGCCCATACCGTCGACTACTACCTCGCGCGGAGCGCGCACGGCTCGACCCTGAGCCGGGTGGTCCACGCGTCGGTGCTGGCGGCGCTGGACCGGTCGATGGCGTGGAGCGAGTTCCGCGAGGCGCTGGACGCCGACCTCGACGACACGCAGGGCGGGACGACCGGCCGCGGCGTCCACCTGGGCGCCATGGCAGGGACGGTCGACATCGTGCTCCGGACCTTCACCGGGATGCGGATGCACGCGGACGCCCTGGTCTTCGAGCCCCGGCCCCCGGGCGCGTTGCGTGCGCTGACGTTCGAGGTCCGCTACCGCGACCAGCGGATCGCTGTCACCATGGACCAGCAGACGCTCAGGCTCACTGCGCAGCCGGGTGCTGGGCAGCCCATCCGCCTCGTCGTCGGCGGCGCCTCGGCACAGCTCGCGAGCGGGGAGTCGGCGGAGTTCCCGGTGCACCCGTCCAGAGGTGATGCTCCGGCCGCCGACGGACGATGACCGAGGCTGCGTTGTTCCCGCTCCGGGGAGACACCGGAGGCGTGGATCCCGATCGGCCTCGACTTCGACCTCCGTGAGGCGATGAAGGCATGCAGGCGGAATGCCCCTGCTGCTGTTGGAGATCCGGCGCGGTGTGGACCGGCCGACCGCGCTCGCCTACCTCAGCGCGGCGCTCGCCTACCTCAGCGCGGCGGTCGACTTCTCGGTGTCGCAGGTCGTCGACGTCGTCACCGGCGTCCACGCGGCGATCCGCACGGCCGACCTGCGCGGGCTCTGAGGGCTACTTCGTGGTCGGGTCGGTGACACGGCCGAGGAACAGCGGAAGCAGGTCGTCGGTGGTGGTGATGGCGAAGTAGAACGGCCGATCGACGACGACCGTGACCGGTTCGACCGGCCTCCGAACGGAGGCGGCCACCCCCATCACGGCGGTTGCCGCGGCGGCTTCGGTGCCCTGCTCGTCGACCGTCACCGTCGCCTGGTGCGCAACGCGGTCGATCCACACAACGGCATCAGCCGTCATCGGGTCGAAATCGCCGGTCCCCGCGACGAAGGGCGACCGGACCCCAGTAGCCGACAGCACGTCGAGCAGGGCCGTCGCGGTGTCGACGTCGAATCGCGGCATCGTCAGGTGCACCGTCTGGACCTCATTCGGCTGCAGCAACGCGAGCATGCCGGTATCCGTCGCCAGGGAACGCTCGACTGTCTTCTGCAGGCCGGGGTCGGGCAGCACGACGGTCACGGCGAGATGTCCACCCACATAGGGGATCTGCACGCTCTGCCAGCCGGGCCCGCGGTCGTACCGCATGAGCTCACGGGACACCATCCGCGGCGCATTGACACGGCTTCCGCTCGACGTCGTGAACGGGCCCGTTGCCGACGGGGAGAACTGGTGCATCCACCGTGCCTTGAACCACAACGCGTTGGTCAACGCCAGCACGTGTGCACCGGTGATGCTGCCTCGGACGAGCAACTCGGGGATCTTCCCGTGCGTCTGGTCCTTCACCCACGCGTTGATCAGCTGACGGCAGGCCTCGGGATCAGCCCTGTAGTCGACGGTGTGCACGCCGGTGCCGTAGTCGGCGGCCAGGGTGTCCAGGAACGGCTCGCGCCACGTGATCCCGTCCTGGCCCCAGAGCGCGTTGGCTAACGACACGTGCGCGTTGCCGTCGAAACCGTCGCTCCGCTTCGGGTCGCCACCATCCAGTTCGGCCAACCGCTGGTCGACCGCGTTGAGCGCTGCGGGCAAGAACGACCCGTCGAGACCGAACAACGCGTCCAGCTCGGCCGCCGAATCGCCCTGGGCGCCGGCACGCAGCATGCCGAGGGCCAGCGCGATGCTCAAAGGGGAGAACGCGACGTTCTCGCCGGAGTGCGCGGCCAGCAACGGCGCCAGCAGCTTCGCCGCCACCGATCGCACGACCGCGGTACCTGCCGCGAGCTCCCCCGGCCGGGGCGACGCGCGGTCGGCCATCGTCTGCACGATCCCGCCGACGTCACCGAGTCCGCTCATGCCGAGGATGACATCACACCCGCGCGGCCGTGAGTCATTACTTCACGGTTGGATCGGTGACCCGGCCGAGGAACAGCGGGAGCGTCTCGTCGGTCGTGGTGATGGCGAAGTAGAACGGCCGGTCGACATTCAAGGTCACCGGATCGATCGGCATCTGCGCCGCGGTTAGCGTGACCGTCACCGACGTCGCCGCGGCTGCCTCGGTGCCCTGTTCGTCGACGGTGACCGTCGCCTGGTGCCGGACGTCGGTGACCGCCAGCGAGCCGATCTTCGGATCGTCGGTCATCGGCGCGAAGTCGCTGGGAGCAGACGCGAACGGTGCGGTCACGCCGATCGACTTCAGCACATCGTTCAGCGGGGTCTTGGCGTCGAGGTCGAACAGCGGCATCGTCAACGCGACCGAGCGGCGGTCGGCAGGTGCGAGCATCGCCTTCATCGTGGTCGGGTCGGCCAGTTGGCGTCCGATCGCATCGAGCCTCCCCTTGTCGGGCACCACCAGCGTCATCGCCACCTTCCCACCCAGGTAGGGGATCTGCACGCTCTGCCAGCCGTCGCCGCTCGCGTAGGCCATGGTTTCGTCCTGACGCATTCGCTTCGATGTCACGCTCGATCCGGTGGCCGTCGTGAACGAGCCGTCGCCGGCCGAGGTGAACTCGGTCGCCCACGGTGCCTTCAGGTACAGGGCATTCGTGAGCGTCAGCCGGGTGTCCCGGGTGATGACGCCCTCGGGGATCAGCTCGGGGATCTTCTTGTGCGTCTCGTCCCCGACCCAGCCGTTGATGGTGTTGCGCGCATCCTCGGGGTCGTTCGCGAAGTCGAGTGTGCGCATCCCGGTGCCGTAGTCGGCGGAGAGCGTGGCCAGGAACGGCTTGCGCCAGGTGATGTCCTTCTGCGCCCACATGGCATTGGCCACCGACAGCTCGATCGTCCGCTTGTCGCTCTTGATGGGCCTGCCCGACAACGCGGCGAGTGCACGGTCGGTCGCGTTCATCGCGCCGGGCAGCTTGGTCGGATCGACACCGAAGAGATCATCGAGCTGAGCCGCGGAATCGCCCTGGACGCCGGCGCGCAGCATCCCCAGTGCGATCGCGATGCTGACGGGAGAGAAGGCGACGTTCCCGTTCTCGTGCTCCGCGTCGATCGGCCCGAGCAGCCGGCCGGCCACCGAGCGGGCGACCGTCGCGCCGTCAGCGGCGTTGGCCGGCGTGACGGCGGCACGGTCGACGTCGGCTCGCACCAGCCCGCCCGCCTGTGCGCAGCCGCTGACGGCGAGCAGGCCGGCGACGCTTGCGCCCGCGATGAGGGAACGGGCGCGACGGTGCGGTGATGTTCGCTTCATGCGGCTTGGACGACAGTCGCGCGGGATCGGTTCCAGCCGCATGGTCCGGACCGGACGGGCCGTCGCCGCGGCGGTCAGTCCGGTGTGACGATCTCGTCGGTCATCAGCCGGTTCCCCGCGGTCAGGCCGCCGTCCACCGTGAGTGTCGTGCCCGTGATCCACGCTGCCTGCCCGGACGCGAGGAACAGCAACGCGCCGGCGATGTCGTCGGGGGTTCCGATCCGGCCCAGCGGATACCACTTGGTGACCGTCGTCAGGATGTCGGGACGGGCCTGCACCCGGTGCGCCCAGGCCGGCGTCGCGATCGTCCCGGCGGCGACCCCGTTGCACCGGATGCCGTGGCCGCCGTAGCGGACGGCGATCGAGCGGGTGAGGCTGAACAGGCCGGCCTTCGCCGCCGAATAGGCCTCGTTGCCGTAGTAGCCGATGCCGTTCACCGACGTCATGTTGAGGATCACCCCGCCCTGCCTGGCGATCATCCCGGGCAGCACCGCCTGCACGGTGTGGAACGCGGCGGTGAGGCCGACGGCGATGTCGCGCTCCAGCTCGGCCTGGGTGAGCTCGAGCAGCGGGGTCTCCGAACACGTCATCGCGTTGTTGATCAGCACGTCGACGCGGCCCTCGACCTCCTCGATCTCCGCCACCACGGCACGGACGCGCGCGCGGTCGGTCACGTCGACCGTGACGGCGCGGGCCGCTGGGATGCCGTCGGCCACCCGGCCCGCGGCCTCGCCGTCGATGTCGGCGACGACGACACGCGCGCCTTCCGCGGCGAATCGCGCCGCGGAGACGGCGCCGATCCCCGACGCGGCGCCGGTGATCAAGACGACGGCATCGGTGAAGCGCGCGGTGCCGGTCATGCCGTCAGCGGGACGAAGACCCGCATCGTCGACGGACCGCGGTTGGCCCACAGGAAGTACGGGACGAAGGTCAGCTCGACGTCCCTGCGCGCCGACGTCGGCTGCTCGCCGAGGGTGGCCCAGCCCGATCCGCCCCAGCCGCTGTCGTCGCGCACCGAGCCGCGGACCGTGAGTACGGTGACCAGTCGCCCGGCGATCTCCTTCCGCTGTTCGGCGAACGTGGCGTCGGCCGCGATGTCGACGTGGTCGAGGGAGATGTCAGCAGGCTGATCCGGGCTCTCCAGGCAGTAGACGACCGGTCCGCGCTCGACCGCGACCGTGCCCCGGACCGCGTCGACGCTCGGGTGGCTGACCGTCATCCGCACCGACACGTCGACGTGGACGGTGACGACGTCGCCGACCGACCAGGACCGGGTGATCTCGACGTAGCCGCGCTCGTTCAGGACGCTCGCCACCGCTTCGCCGTTGACCTCGACCGAGACCTCCGGCGACCAGGACGGGCGCCGGATGCTCAACGCCCACGGCGAATCCGGGCTCACGGTGATCGCCGCCGTGACCGCGCCGCTCGTCGGATAGTCGGTGGTGACCGTCAGGCCGACCGGGCCGGCGTCGAGCAGCGCGTGAACGGTCGTCGGCAGGAACTGATGCAGCTGCACGCCGGCGTCGTCGTGGGTGGCGGCGTAGCCGCCGAGCGAGGCGACCGTGCGCATGATGTTCGGCGGGCAGCAGGCGCACTCGAACCAGGCCGGCCGCGTGCCCGGCGCGTCCGCTCGACGGGGCCTGGTGTCGGTCGGAGCGGCCGGCTGCGCGGTGCGGCGCTGGGCCGGGTTGTTGTAGAAGAAGCCGGTGCGCCCGACCGAGGTCGATGCCGCGAACAGGTTGTACAGGGCCCGCTCGATCGCGTCGGCGAACCTCGCCTCCCCCGTCACCAGCAGCAATCGCCAGCTCAGCATGATGTTCGCGATGGTGGCGCAGGTCTCGCCGTAGACGAGGTCGGGCGGCAATTCGTAGCTGTCGCCGAACGCCTCGCCCTCGAAGCGGGAGCCGATCGCGCCGTTGACGAACGTCTTGGTGGCCGTCATCGACTCCCACTGACGCACCGCCGACTCGAGCAGGGCCCGCTCGCCGGTCTCGATATAGACGTCGACGACACCGGCCAGCAGGTACACCGCGCGGACGGCATGCCCGACGACGGTCATCTCGTCGCGGACCGGGGTGGCGTCCTGGTAGTAGGCCAGGTCGAAATACGCCGACGGATCCCGGTTGAACACACCGTGCCCGCGTGCGTCGACGAGCTGCTGCGCGAGGTCGAGGTAGGACTGCGCACCGGTCTCCCGGTACAGCTCGACCAGCGCCATCTCGATCTCGGGATGGCCGTCGGTATCGTCACGACGCCCCTCGCCGAAGTCGTTGAGGAGGCAGTCGGCGGCCCGCCGGGCGATGGTCAGCAGCTCGTCGCGGCCGGTGCTGCGATGGTGCGCGATGCCGGCCTGGATCAGGTGGCCGAGGCAGTAGAGCTCATGGCCGTTGACGAGGTTGCCCCAGCGTTTCGCGAAGCCCGCTTGGACGAACGAGTTCAGGTAGCCGTCGTCGGCCTGCGCGTCCGCGAGCACCCCGACGAGCTCGTCGGTGATCGCCTGGAGTTCCGGCGATTCGCCGAGGCCGAGGTCCCAGCCGACGCCCTCGAGGAACTTGTAGATGTCGGAGTCGGTGAACAGCGGGCCCCGGCGCTGGTGACCCGGCAGCCTATTGGGACCGACGAGGCGCAGGTTGTCGACCGACCCGTCGGCCTCCAGCCAGTGCAGCGCGTGCGGCGTCGTGACCCGCCGGTTGGCCACCTGCCACTCCCGCCATTCGCCGCCGGTCAGCACCACCTGGTCGAGGCCGAGCGGCCGGAGCGAGGTCTGGTCGCTCGCGAGAGGTGAGACCGGACCACGGACGGGTGACGGCGAGGCAGGCACAGACGAGCTCCAGACGGTCACGACGGACGGGACGCCTTATCGTTGCGCATCCGTTCGGCGCTCGACCGGGCACCTGCTGCGGTGGCCTGGATCGGCCGCAGGCCAGCGAATCGCCCTCGACCCGTGGGGCTCGCGCGGAGCCCGCGTCAACCTCGTGCCGCGAGTGGCGGCGCCACTTGAGCCCGGCGGCCCTCGGGTGGGGATGGCGAGGGCCGCCGGGGGTTGCGGCGAGCGGCCGGCCTGGTCTCGACGGGCCCGGCCACTCGGGATCAGGGGTTGGTCGACGGGCCGCCGGGGCCACGTCCGCCATGTCCGCCGGGGCCGGGCGGTGCGTGCTCGGTCATCAGCCCGATCGTCGTAGCGTCCAGGGAGGTCTTGTCGGCGTCGACCGTGCCCTCGGCGTGGATCTTGTCCCCGACCTTGGGGATCGCGGTCAGGCCGTCGGTGTAGGTCGTGGACCCGGACACGTGGATCTCGCGCGTGAACCCGTCCCAGTCGGTGATGGTGATCGTGGCGCCGGACACCGCGGTCACCGTTCCGGCCATGTGCGGCTTGTGCACCGGTGGCGACGGGCGGGTCCGCGTGCCCGGACCCGGGTGTCCAGGCGTGCCGGGTGACGCCGTGGCCGACGGTTTGGGGGTGGCGGTGCCGGTTCCCGACGCCGCGAAGGCGGCCACCGACCCGGCCGCCAGGAGTGCGGCCGTCGCGCCGCCGGCCGCCAGCAGGCGCAGCGTCCGACGGTTGCGCGGGGCGTCCGGAGTCGATTCGTCGGTCATCGGTGGTGCCTCTCGTCGATCACCGGGCCGATCCCGGTGTGCTCACCACTGTGCCGGGCCGAGCTGAAGGCCAGCTGAAACACAGCTCGGGGCCGGGCGACCTTCAGCTTCTTCACAGCTTCGTGACTCACGCTGACCGAGACCCTCGCTCTCACCCGCGACCCTCGACCCCCGAACGGAGTCCCATGCGCCCGGACGCTGCACGTGTCCTGGTCGTCGAGGACGAGGGCATCCTCCGCCGGACGGTCGCCGACGCGCTGGCAGGCGCGGGGTTCACCGTGGCCGCGCTGGGCGACGGGCGGGACTTCCCGGCGCACGTGGCGCGCTTCCGTCCCGACGTCGCCGTCCTCGACGTGATGCTGCCCGGCCGGTCGGGGCTGGCCCTGGCCGATCACCTGCGCCGCAACACCCGGACGGCGGTGGTGTTCGTCACCGCACTGGACGCGGTGACGGATCGGCTGGCCGGCTTCGACGCGGGCGCCGACGACTACCTGGTCAAGCCGTTCGTCATCGAGGAACTCGTCGCCCGGGTGCGAGCCGTGCTGCGACGCAGCGGCCGGCTGCACTCCGCGACCGTCTCGGTTGCCGACCTCGTCGTCGACGAAGACGCCGGCAGGTGGCCCGGGCCGGAGTGCTGATCGACGTCACTCCGACCGAGCTCCGGGTGCTGGCGTACCTCGTGCGCAACCGTGGCCGGGTACTGAGCAAGACGCAGATCCTCACGCAGGTCTGGGGATACGACGCCTATGACCCGAACCTGGTCGAGGCGTACGTCTCCACCCTGCGGCGCAAGCTCGACCCGACCGGGCCGGCGCTCATCCACACCGTGCGCGGGGTGGGCTACCGCATCGGAGAGGCCGCCGGATCCGGAGTGAGAGCGTGACGACCGCCGGTTCCGACCGTCCCGTCGTCACCCCGTCACTCCGGCGGCGCGTGGTCGTCGCGGTGCTCGCGCTGCTCCTCGTCGTCCTGCTCGGTCTCGGCCTGCTCGTCAACGCCGTCCTGGGTGAACGGCTGCGCTCCGATCTACGGCAGCGGCTCGTCGATCGCGCCGACTATGCGCAACTCCTCGATACCGAGGGCCTGTCTGGGCAGACCTTGACCGACCGGCTCACCGGCGCCGGGATCACGACCAGTTTCGTGTCCACCGGCGGGGATGTGACCGTCGGCCGGGAGGCTCCGGTGGCACCGGGCGACGGCGGGCCGGGAGTTGGCGGGCCGGGCCCCGGTGGCCCGCGCGGCCGGCCATCGCACAACCCCGCGTCGCCCGGCTTCGACGTGACCCGGCAGGGCAATCGGCTGACCGTGCAGCTGCCGATCAGCGGCGGGACCCTCACGCTGCAGGCAAGCGACGCGGATGTCTCGCACACACTGGGGATTCTGCGCAACACCGAGATCGTCGCGGGGCTTGCGATGCTGCTCGTCACCGGGCTGATCCTGATCCGGGTGGTCGGGGTCGCGCTCGCCCCGCTCGACCGCATGACGACGCTGGCGCAGCGGATCCGTGACGGCGCGCGCGGACGTCGGCTGCGCCCGACCCGCCCCGACACCGACCTCGGGCGTACCGCGGTCGCCTTCGACGGCATGCTGGATGCGCTCGAGTCGGCCGAATCGCAGGCACTCGCGGCCGAGGACCGGATGCGCCAGTTCCTCGCGGACGCGTCGCACGACCTGCGCACGCCTCTCGCCGCGATGATCGCCGGCGCCGAGCGGATTCTCCGAGAGAACCCGGCGCGCGCGGATCGTGAGACGCAGCTCGTGCAGGTCGTCCGCGACGGTCAGCGGGCGGCGCGGCTCGTCGACGACTTGCTGTTCATGGCCCGGCTCGACGTCGGACCACAGCGGCCGGCGGCACAGGATTCGCTGGCCCGCGTGGACATCGGCGCACTGGCGGTCGCAGCCGCGGCGGCGCTTCGGCTGCAGCGACCGGACCTCGACGTCCACGTGGACGACCAGACCGATGGGACCACGGTGGTCGGTGACCCCGACGAACTGCGTCGAGCGCTCACCAACCTGCTCGACAATGCCGGCACCGCGACACCGGCCGGCGGTGCGGTCGGTGTCCGCGCGAGCCTGGACGCCGGCCGGGTGATCGTCTCGGTCCAGGACTCGGGACCGGGGGTGCCGGAGTCCGAGCGCGCGCGCATCTTCGACCGGTTCGTGCGGGGCGACGACGCCCGCTCCAGCGACGGTTCGGGACTGGGTCTGCCGATCGCGCGCACGATCGCCCGCCGGCTCGGGGGCGACGTCGTCCTCGCACCGAGTGGACGGGGCGCGCGATTCGATCTCTGGCTTCCGGCCGCGGTACGGATAGCCGCGGCGGGCTATCCCGCGGAGCGGGTGGACACGACCGTCAGCTCCGTGCGGTCGGGCTGAACCGGCGCAGCCGCAGGCTGTTGGTCACGACGAACAGCGAACTGCCCGCCATCGCGAGGCCCGCGATCATCGGATTGAGGAACCCGGCCACCGCGAGCGGGATGGCCGCGACGTTGTAGGCGAACGCCCAGAACAGGTTGCCCTTGATGACGCGCAACGTCGTGCGGGCGAGCCTGATCGCGTCGGCCGCGACGCGGAGGTCGCCGCGGACGAGGGTCAGATCGCTGGCCTGGATGGCGACGTCGGTCCCGGTGCCCAACGCGATACCGAGATCGGCCTGGGCCAGTGCGGCGGCATCGTTGACGCCGTCACCGACCATGGCCACCGACTTCCCGCTTGCCTGCAAGGCTTTCAGGTACTCGACCTTCTCGGCCGGTAGCACTCCTGCGGCGACGTCGTCGATGCCCACCTCGGCCGCGACAGCACGTGCCGCCGCCTCGTTGTCGCCGGTGAGCAGCACCGGCGTGAGCCCGAGCGCGCGCAGCTCACGCACCGCCTGCGCCGACGTGGACTTCACCGTGTCCGACACCACCAGCACGCCGGCTGCCCGGCCGTCCCAGCCGACGGCAACCGCGGTGCGTCCGGCCACTTCAGCGTCGGTGACGGCGGTCAGCAGGTCCGGCGGCAGCGGCATCGACCGACCGGCGAGGAACTGCGGACGCCCGACGAGAACGTGACGGCCGTCGACGATCCCCTCGACACCGAGGCCGCCGGCACTGACGAAGCCGTCGACCGCTGCCAGTGGCCGACGACGAGCCGCCGCGTCGGCCACCGCACGCGCAATCGGGTGTTCCGAGCCGTGTTCCAGGCTGCCGGCGAGGTGCAGAAGGTCGTCCTCGGCGACGCCGTCGGCCGCGGTCGTCGCGTGCAGAGTCATCGCGCCGGTGGTGACGGTGCCGGTCTTGTCGAGGACGATCGTGTCGACACGGCGGGTCGACTCGAGCACCTCGGGGCCCTTGAGCAGAATGCCGAGCTGAGCGTCGCGGCCGGTGCCGACCATCAGGGCGACCGGAGTGGCCAGGCCGAGCGCGCACGGGCAGGCGATGATGAGCACGGCCACCGCGGCGGTGAAGGCGGCCGACCAGCCGGTGCCGGAGACGACCCAGCCCGCCAGTGTGGCCACGGACAGCGCGATCACCACCGGCACGAACACCGCCGAGATCCGGTCTGCCAGCCGCTGGACCTGAGCCTTGCCGGTCTGCGCGTCCTCGACCAGGCGGGCGATCTGGGCGAGCTGGGTGTCGGCGCCGATACGGGCGGCGCGCACCAGCAGCCGGCCGCCTTGGTTGATGGTGGCACCGACGACCTCGTCGTGCGGGCCGACCTCGACCGGCAGCGACTCGCCCGTCACGACCGAGGCGTCGAGTGCGGACCGACCCTCGACGACGACGCCGTCGGTGGCGACCTTCTCCCCGGGCCGGACGATGAACGTGTCGCCGACGGCGAGTGCGCCGATCGGCACCCGTCGCTCGATTCCGTCGCTGAGCACGGCGACGTCCTTGGCGCCCAGGTCGAGAACGGCCCGCAGGGCCGAGCCGGCGCGTCGCTTCGCACGCTCCTCGAGGTAGCGGCCGAGCAGGATGAACGTCGTGACGCCGGCGGCCGCCTCGAGGTAGATCGCGGAGCTGCCGTCGGTGCGTGTGATGGTGAAGGCGAAGGTGTGCTTCATGCCGGGTTCGCCGGCAGTGCCGAGGAACAGGGCACAGAGCGACCAGACGAACGCGCTGATCGTGCCGACCGAGATGAGCGTGTCCATCGTCGCCGCGCCGTGACGCAGATTCGCCCACGTGGCTTGATGGAACGGCCATCCGGCCCAGACCACGACCGGTGCAGCGAGGACGAGCGACAGCCACTGCCAATTGGTGAACTGCAGTGTCGGGATCATCGCCATCGCGATGACCGGGACCGCCAGCACCGCTGCGATCAGGGTGCGCCGGCCAAGGTCCGACACGGCCGCGTGATGGCCGTGGTCGTCATGCCCGTCGGCGAACGGGTCGCCCGACGGCACCGGCGGCGCCGGGAGGTCGGCCGTGTAGCCGGCCTGGGCCACCGCTGCGAGGAGATCGTCGGTGCTGATGGTGTCCGGGTAGTCGACGCGGGCCTTCTCGGTGGCGAGGTTGACGGTGGCGGTGACCCCGTCCAGCCGGTTGAGGCGCTTCTCGAGCCGGTTCGCGCACGACGCGCAGGTCATGCCGCCGATGACGAGGTCGACGTGCTCGATGCTCACGACGCCAGCTCGTAGCCGGCCTCGTCGACGGCCGCGCGGACGGCCGCTTCGTCGGTGCGCCCGGTGGAGGTGATGGTCAGCGACCCGGACTCGAGGTCGACGTGGACACTGTCGACGCCGGGGAGGGCGCTGACTTCGGTGGTCACGGCCTGCACGCAGTGGGCGCAGGTCATGCCGAGGACGGTGTAGGTGGTGGTGGTCATGGGGTTCCTCTCAGCCGAACAGGTGATTCGCGGTGCATCGGTCAGGACCGGACGAGGCGGGCGATCGCGTCGCTGGCTTCCTTGACCTTGATCTGGGCTTCCGGGCCACCGGCCACGGCGGCCTCGACGACGCAGTGGCTCAGGTGCTCCTCGAGCAACCCGAGCGCGACGGACTGCAGGGCCTTGGTGGTGGCGGAGACCTGCGTGAGGATGTCGATGCAGTACTCCCCCTGCGACACCATCCGCTGGAGCCCGCGCACCTGCCCCTCGATACGCCGGAGCCGTTTCACGTAGTCGTCCTGCCGGCCGATATAGCCGGCGTGGGTCGTCGGGGCCGCGTCGGTCGTCTCGGTCGCCTCGTCAGCGGGCATGGCGCGCTCCTCTCGTCGTCGTCACCGACACCCTACCCCCCTAGGGTATCTACCCCACCTCGGCCCGGGAGATGCTCGGGCCGCGACGGCCCGCGGATTACGGTGGTCCGATGAGCTCGCATGCGCGGATCTGGGCGGTCACGGCACTGCTCGCCGTGCTGCTCTCGAGCTGTGGGCTCGGAGCGCACACCGGCGCGCGGAAATCGGCCGGCCCGTCGACCTCGCCTCCCCCGTCGACGCCTGGTGCGATCGCCTACGGGACCACCGTCGACGGCACGACACCGACCTCGACCTCGAGCCCGACACCGACACCGACGCCGCTGGCCGCGATGGTCTCCTCCGACGGCGGCCCGCTCACGGCCACCGAGACCAACAACGCCGTCGCGCGCTGCCTGGGCAAGCAGGCGAGCGCGAGCGACATCGCCGCCGTGCAGGTCGAGTACGCCCGCGACATCGCCTACCTGACCGACGACGTGCTCACCCTCCCGACGATCATCCTGACCAGCAAGGGCACCCGGATCGTCTGCAACACCGACGGCCGGGTGCCGCCGCGAGCGGCCGGTGCGAACCGCGAGCCGGATGCCGAACACCCGGCCGTCGTGGTGGCGACCGAGGGCGTCACCGGCACGTTCAACGGACCGTTCGCCGACGGCATGAGCCCGTTCGCGCCATGCGTCGTCCTGCGGGTGAGCCCCGAGGTGGCAAGCGTGGTGATGCGACTGGACTGGCCGACCGGCGATTCGGTCTGGTACGGCGCCGCCATCGAGAACGGCTACGCCGTGGTAAGCGCCTGGATGGGCGGGACGATCGGCGCACCGGTGGACATCGATCTGAAGACGGTCCGCACACAGATCCGGGCGTTCGACGCCACCGGCCGCGAGCTACCGGTCAGCTGACGCCACCCCCGCGTGATGGGCCCTGGCGCGCCGCGGTCGCGTATCACCCACGCCATCGTTCCGCTCCTCCCGGCGATGTGCATCGCGAGGGGAGGAGCACACGGTGGGACGGCATCGATTCGGGTCGGCGCTCACGCTCGTGTTCGTGGTCTGTGTGAGCTGCGCGGGTCCGACCGACCTGGCGCCGGCGTCACGTTCGGCTACTTCGACCCCGACTGCGAGCACGACCGCCGCGAGTCCGCGCAACGACCGGGCCGGGTTCCCACAGGCACTCGTCGGCGATTGGCGCAGCCTCGACCAGGGCACCGCCGATGTTCTGTACACCATTTGCCCGGACGGCACAGTCGATCGGGCGATGGTCTTGATGCAGAGCCGCTCGAGCGGAACGTTCTCGTACACGATCGGCATGACCGGCGAACTCCAGGTCAGCGGATCGCGGCTGGTACCCAAGCCGCGCAACGGCATCAAGTCGATGCACGACCCTGATTCACCGAGCAGCGACTATCAGAACCGGCCCCTCACCGATCTCAGTGCCGAGACGTATTCGTGGTCGGCTACCGACGGCACGCTCAGTCTCGACGGCAAGTACGGCCTCGTCGCGTACGCGCGCGAATGAGGACCGGACGCGTACGGTCACGACCGCTCCGGCGATGGCGGCGTTCCGCGACCGCGGCCGCTGCCCACGTCCGGTCCAACCCGGCGCAGGTGGTCATCTCGGTGCTCGTCGCCGTCCTGCTCGCACTCGCCACCTGGTCGGCCGGGCTGGCCGCGGACCGCTAGGAGACTGCTGAACAAAGCGTGTCTGCGGTGGCGTGAGTCCCGGGGATGA
>DAIQRJ010000037.1:0-40359 GCA_036786375.1 Actinopolymorphaceae bacterium | reverse complement strand
CAATCTTCGCGAACCACGGCGAGCCCGAAGGGCTCTCAGTTGCTGACCTGCGGATTTCTATCGAGCGGACGACGGGGGATCGAACGCGCATTCTGAGCTTGGGAAGACGATATTGTAGGGCAACTCAGGGGCGGTTCGAGCGTGAACCGTGGACTCGTGTGGCCGCCGCCGGGGAGCCAGTGAGGAAGAACCGGCCCTCTCGCTCACGGCCAGATGGGCCACGCGTCGTGCTGGACGAAAACGGGAGCACGTCCCCAAGCACTACACGCGTGATGGCATCGCCGTCACGTGTGGAGCTACCCGGCAATCAGGCCACGTTGCACCCGTGGCCGGGGCTGCTGGCCGAGGGCGCATCGGGACGCGGTGATCGGGTTTCGGCAGCGACAGACGTGGCGAGGGGCCGGCTCAGGTGTTCGCTGCCGTTTCGCTTACTTCGTCAACGTGGTGATGTGCGGGGGAGGGTGGATGCTTCTCTGATGGTGGCAATGGGTAACGACCGGGATCGTGACGCCGCTGGACGGGCACGGCAGGCGCGTCCGCGCGATGCTTTGGGGCGACCGCTGCCGTACGGAACGCCTGGCGTGGAGCCGGTCTCAGAGGAGCCGTTACCACCGGACGAGACGTTGCATGCGGCCTGTGCCCTGCTTCGGGGCGGCCGGCCGTTTGCTGCGCACGAAGTGTTTGAGGCGCGTTGGAAGGCGGGCCCGTCGAGCGAACGGGAGCTGTGGCAGGGGTTGGCTCAGGTCTGTGTCGGGCTGACTCATGCGGCGCGAGGTAACAGCGCTGGCGCCCAGCGGCTTGTTGAACGCGGTTGCGATCACCTGCTCCGGCACGCTGCGACGGGATCCACCAGTTACGGCTTGGACCTGCCTTCAGCCGTCGATTGGGCTCGAAGAAGCGTCGAAGTCCCGCCCGATCGCGTCGGTTAACAGCTGCGTCGCCGCCCCATCGCGAACGTGCCCGGCGCAAGACGACCTGCCTCGGTCCGCGTCGCACGTCGTCATCGGGGCGAACGGCGATCTGGTCAACGAGCGAGGGCGCGACCCGCCGCAGCATTCTCCGCCGGTGGGCACATTCGCCTGCCGCCTCGACGTTACGGCGAGGGTGGACTGAGTGAAGCCTCGGGCCGGGTGGGCTGGAAGAGCTCGATTGGATTGCCTGAGGGATCCTCGATCAGGATCTGTCGGCCGCCCACGCCGTCGATGATCTCGGTTCGGAAGCTGATCTCGGTGCCGCGCAACACGTCGGCGATCGCGTTGAGGTCGGTGACCTCCAGCTGGATCCGGTTCCAGCCGCCCGGCGTCGGTAAGGTGCCGTCAGACATGGGTTGTCCGCCGCCAGATTGCTGGCTGGGCGCGCTTAGGACGAGGCGCAGGTCACCTCGGGTGAGCATCGCGAAGGTTGGGGCGGGGTGCATTGCTTCTTGGAAGCCGAGGCGCGAGCAGTAGAACGCGATCGACAGGTCGATGTCGTCCACGACGTAACGAACACTGACGGTGGCCATGGAGGTTCGGCTCTCTGGGCGTGTCCGCTGCTCCAGGTGAGCGACGAACACTTGAGTCTGGACCGGCTGGTGACCCGATACAACGGCCCTGCTCGCCGACTGGGCGGGCCGATTGCGGGCCGCTGCGGCCAGGGGACGCGTTGGCGCTCAGAGCTGGTCGCGCAGGCGATCGCGGGCGGCTCGTGTGAACTCAGAGCCAGGCAACACTTTGGCCGGTGGCGCTGGCGTGAGCACGAGCAGCGCGAAGGAATTGACCTGATCAGGGATCCCGATGCGGGACGACGCCCAGGTGCCACGGCAACCTCTCGAGGCCCGCGTCGGACTGAGCTTGGCCGGGAATCCCAACGGTGCCGTCATGTCGGGCGTGAGCGAGGGAGCAGGTCCTGCCATAACGTGAGTTTGTTGCCGCTTGGGTCTGTGAGCTCCAACTTGGCAATCACGCCGGCCTTACGTCGCACGTCGGGCACGCTATGCAGCAGAGTGCTCAGTCGTGTGCGCTCTGCTTCGACGTCAGGCACGCCGATGCCTACTCGACCGCTGCCCGGGTTGGGGGAGTCCGTCTCTACGAGGCGCAACGCAACTTCCGGATCACGGCGCAGGATCCACTCCGCCATGGCCGGTGGGTTGAGATCCGACGGTCGGCCGATCACGGCATCGTAGAAGGGGCGAGCGGCCTCGAGGGAAGTCACCGGTAGATCGACATTTACGCCTACAACGTCCACAACTCGATTTTCCACCCTCCTTGCTCCAAGCGAAGCGACTGGCCGCTTGCGGTCTTCCGGGCGGGTCTGTGCGCGCGCCGCGACAATCAGGTCGCGACCGCGATGCTCGAGACGGCTGCAGTCAACATTGAGGCCTTCTGTGATACGCATTTTCGGCGTTGCCACGACCTCGTTGGCTGGCGCGGGCCTCTTGGTGCTAACAGAGCGACCGGGAGCGGAGGCCGCCCGCAGCGGAGCGACGACGGCCGAGGAGCTGTGCGAGCTGATCGAGTCCGCGGCTGCAGAGGTGTCCTACGAGTCGCCGGCGGATGGTCGTCGCTGATTCGTGTCAAGGGCCACTGAGTTCTGCCCAGGGGCGTTCGCGAGCCTGCGGTTCGGTGAGGGACGGCGTTGGCGACGTTGACGCACGTGGCCCCGCACGCGAGCCGCACACTCGAGGTGGTCGTGCTGGTGCCGGCGTACGCCCTGGCTACGGTGGTCCGGTTCGTCGCCTTCCGAGCCTGGGTGTTCGACCGGCCGTCGCGGCGCCCGGTCGTCGACCTCGAACCGATCGACTGAGTCGACTGAGGTCAGTGCCGGGTGGACCGGTCGTGGGCGGCCTGCTCGCCCGTCGGTGCACCCGGCGGAGTCGAACGCGGGCCGCGCACCTCCTCGGCCGGACCGCCGGCCCGCGGCCCGGCACCGCCCAGCGAGGCGAGCCAGTCGTTGTAGGCCTCGAGTTGGGCATCGCCGGTGCGTGCCTCGCTCCGGTCGAACCGTCGTGCCTCACGCATATCCGAACGCCACCAGAGGATCGCGATGACGACGATCAGGACGAGCGACGGGGCCTCGGAGAACGACCACGCGATCCCACCGCCGATTCGTTGATCCGCGGCCAGGTTCACCCACGGGATGTCGAGCCGGCGGAACCAGCCGCCGCCGATGATCGTGTCGCTGCCCATGACGACGACGCCGAAGAACGCGTGGAACGGCATCGACGCGAACAGCAGCGCGATGCGGCCGACGTAGGGGAGCTTGCGGGGCATCGGATCGATGCCGATGATCGGCCAGAAATACAGCGTCCCCACCAGCAGGAAGTGCAGATGCATGAGCATGTGCGCGGTGTGCGAACCCATCGCGTAGGTGAACATCGGTGAGAAGTAGAACGCGTACAGCGTGCCCACATAGAGGACGAACGCGAAGATCGGGTTGGTGATCGCCCGGGCCGCGCGGCTGTGCAGCAGGATCAGGATCCACTCGCGCACGCCCCGGTCGGGTGAACCGCCGGGTCGCGCCGGGATCGCCCGCAGGGCAAGGGTGATCGGCGCACCCAGGGCCAGCACGATCGGGACGAGCATCGTCAGCATCATGTGCATGACCATGTGGGCGCTGAACATCGCAGTGGCGTAGAACATCGGCGCGCCGCACATGGCATAGGTCAGGAACGCCAGCCCGAGCAGCCACGCAATCGTGCGCCCCGGCGGCCAGGGCACGCCCGCGCGGTGCAGCCTGACGACGCCGTTGATGTAGAGCCCGGCCGCGAGCGCGACGGCGAGGAGGACGAACAGATCGGGCCGCCAGGCCGTCAGCCAGCGCACGGCGGAGAACGGCGGGAGCGCATGCCCGACCAGGTTCTCCGCTGTGCTCCAGTTCCGGAACGGCTCCTCCGGTGTCGGGGTCCGCGACAGTGCGACGCCGAGGGCGACGGCCATCGCCATCACCACGAGCTCGCCGCTGGCCATCTGCACGAACGCGCCGCGACGCTTCTTCACGATCTCGCCGAGGGTGTAGCGACGGTGCCGCCAGCCGAACCAGCCGAGCACGAGCAGCGAGGCGGTCTTCGCGAGCACGAGAGCGCCGTAACCCGTCCCGAGCAACTGGCCGAACGAGCTGAAGCGCAGCGCGGCGTTGCCGACCCCGGACACCGCCGTCGCGACGAAGCAGACGAGCGCGACGGCGCTGTACCGGCCGGCCGCGATGGCGAAGGTGTCGGTGGCCCTGCGCGGGAACACCACCAGGGCCAGCAGACCGCCCACCCACAGGGTCACGGCGAGGATGTGCACGAGCAGGCTCATCATGGCGAGGTCGTGGTTCGCCTGGCCGGCCGGGTGCCCCGACAGTGCCGGCGGAACGACCGCCACCAGGGAGATGACGAAGACCCAGGCGGCTCCGGTCAGCGTCCGGACCAGCAGCGAGCCGACGAGGACGGCGGCCGCGATCAGCGTCGTCACCAGGCCGACGCGGCCGAGGTCGGTCTGGGTGGCGTACGCCCACACCTGCGCCGACTCGGCCCCCGAGAGCCGGAACGCGAACACGTAGCAGTAGGTGAACAGGATGTTCAGCAGGGACGCGCCGGTCATCACGGCGGCGGCGATCGAGGTGAACCACATCGCCCGTGCGCCGGAGCCGGCGAGCGCTCCGTCGCGCCGGGGCGACAGCACGACCGCATAGAGAAGGGCACCGATCGTCGCCACCGTCGTCGATGTGACGAGCCAGGTCAGGAGGACCTGGACCCAGCCGACGAACGCGCCCGAGTCCGGGATGCCGGGCGGCGACGGCAACGGCCGCCCGCCGCCGACGAACAACGCGACCAGCAGCGCGACCGCCCCGGCGACCGCGCACGACCCGACCACGTGCCAGCCGATGACGCGGGTCTCACCCGCCGGCCGTTCGATGATGCGCTCAGCCACGCCTGCTCCGCGACGGGCTCAGGACCGCGACACCCGCGAGTAGAAGCAGCGCGATCGCACCCGCGGCGGCAGCCCACGGGCGTTTCCACCAGGCGTCGGCCACGTCCGGGCCGGTGGCCTCGGTCGAGATCGCGGGGGCACCGCCGGCCTGGCTCCCGCCGTTGACCTCGGCGAGCGCGGATGCGATCACCGACGGCGGATCGGTGGGAGGGGTCCTGGGCCCGGCCGAGGCGACCGCATAGGCGAACGAGCCCGTGATGACCTGCCCGCTCCGCAGGTTGAGCCGGTAGCCGACGGTCGCGTCACCGCGCAGGTCGGTCATGCGCATCGGCTGGACGAGTTCGTAGCCGGAGATCTTCGGAGCACCGATCTCGAGCCGGTCGCCGCCGGGCCCGGTGATGGCGACGACGCCCTTGGCGCCGTCGATCTTCTCGTCGAAGGTGAGGGTGACCCGATTCAGCGGTGAGGGCACCGTCTCGTGGTCGGAGGGGACCGTCTGGACGATCTTCGTCTCCGCCGCGGCAGGTCGAAGGGGTGTCACGAGAGTCATCATGGCCGCAGCGGTCAGGACCAGGAGGGCCGAGGTCAGCAATCGCCTGGCCATGCGTGTCGACGTCACTGTCACACCTTCCGCATGGGCACTGAGTCAGACTAGATCGCCCGGGTTGGGCCCGGACGTCGTTCGTCACCCGAGCCGATCCGGATGCCGCCTTCGCTGGCCGCAACGAGCGGCTCCCACCGCTTGTCAGGGTGGTCCGGGCCACCAAACGTTCATGCGCCTTGCAGAATCGCCACAAGTTCTTGCAGCGCCGAAACGCGTTCGCAGTGCTCGTGAGCGGAGTCACAAGCGGCGCATCGTGACCTTCGTCACGCGTCCGCGGCGTCTTGGCGCGTGTGGTGAAGCGACGACAAAATGGCCTTTGACCTGCAAGAATGCTCCAGATGCCGTTGCCCGCAATCGATGCCGCAGATCTGCCCGGCACCCGGAACGAGGGTCGATCCGCCGTCGTTGGCCGGCTCGCCACGAACTGTTCACCTGTCCGCTGCCGGTCAGGGAACACATGAGCCACCACCTCCGTTATGATCTCGTTATGTAAGAAGTCGACGATGACTTCCCACAATCAGGCCTTTGAAGGGGTTCCCAAAACACATGTTCGTCTTCCCGCCCTCGCCCGTCACTCAGTCGGAATACCTGGCTGAGCTGAGCACGAGTCGCTTCGGCAAGTCGACGGTGCGTGACCGCAAGGTCCGCCGCTCCGCGCGCGCCCGTAGCGCCAGCCTGCTGCGCAAGGGTGGCCGCGCCTAAGCGCCCACGCCACTCTGGCGAGTGACATTCGAGCCCGTTCGGGTCCGGAGTCACCGCAAGCAACGCGAAGCCCCGTCGGCCCAACGGCCGACGGGGCTTCGTCGCGTCCGGGCTCAGCGCGCGGAGCTCAGGACGCCCGGCCGACGCTGCCTGGCCACGGGCGAGCCGACGAACTCCGAGTAGGACATGGTGTTGCGCGCCGGCTTGCCGGGCCCGCGGTAATCCGGTATCCCGGAGTCGGTCGACACCCCGGCGCCCGTGAGCACGAGCGTCCCGCCCGACCGCACGACCTCGAGCGCCTGCTCGACGCCTGCCGGTCCCGTGGTCATCTTCTCCCACCCATCATTCGGAGCCGGTCATTCTGGAGAGGGTAGCCGGTGACTAAGGTCGGTGACGGTGAAGACGACAGCGCCCCGTTCGGGCTCAGATGCCGCTCCGCAGGAGCTCGCCGCCGGTACGCCAACAGCGCTGGCGGACGATTTGCGTCGCCTCGTGGCCGCGGACCGCGTCCTGACCCGTCCGATCGACCTGATCCGGTACGCGAGTGATGCCAGCTTGTACCGGTTGATCCCGAAGGTGGTCGTCCTGGCGGCGGATGCCACCGAGGTTGCGGCGCTGTTCGGGTACAGCCGCACGCACCGCGTGCCGATGACATTCCGCTCGGCCGGCACCAGCCTGTCCGGGCAGTCGCAGACCGACGGCATCCTCGTCGAGGTCCGTCGCCACTTCGACTGGTTCGACGTGCTCGAGGACGGTGCAGCCGTCCGGGCCGGCCCCGGCGTGATAGCCGGGAAGGTGAACGCCGCGCTGGCCCGTCACGGCCGCAAGCTCGGGCCCGATCCGGCGAGCGTGAACGCGGCGACGATCGGCGGCATCGTCGCCAACAACTCCTCCGGCATGTGCTGCGGTGTCACCGACAACGCCTACCAGACGATGCGCTCGATCGAGTTCGTGCTGCCGTCGGGGACCCGGATCGACACCGCCGAACCCGGCGCCGAAGCGATTTTCGCCGGGTCCGAGCCCGCGCTGGCAGCCACACTGGCGCTGTTGCGTCGGCAACTGCTCGACGACCCCGACCTGACCGCCAAGCTGCGCCGCAAGTACGCCGTGAAGAACACCACCGGCTACGGGCTCAACGCGCTGCTCGACCACGAGACCCCGCTGGCGATCTTCAGCCATCTCCTCGTGGGGTCGGAAGGGACGCTCGGGTTCATCGCCAAGGTCGTGCTGGAGACCGTCCCGGACCTGCGCCACCGTGCGACCGCACTGGCGAAGTTCCTGACGATCCGCAACGCCTGCGAGGCGGTCGCGGCGTTCCGGACCGCCGGGGCGGCCGCGGTCGAGCTGCTCGACCGGGCCTCCTTGCAGGCGGTGGCCTATCGACCCGGTGTCCCGCCGGGGCTCGCCGATCTGCCCGCCGGGACAGCCGCGCTGCTCGTCGAGATGCGAACGTCGTCGGCCGCCGACCTCACCGTCGCGACGGTGGCGGCCCAGGCGGCGGCCTCGGGCATGCACGTGGTGGGCGAGGTCGAGTTCACCACCGACGCCGTCCGGCAGCGTGAGTACTGGGCGGTACGCGAAGGGCTGTTCACCTCCGTCGGCGCGGCGCGGCCCACCGGCACGTCCGTCGTGCTGGAGGACGTCACCTTCCCGCCGGCGCGCCTCGCCGACGGCGTCGCCGAACTGGCGGCGTTGTTCGCCGCGCACGGCTATCACGACGCCGTCGTGTTCGGGCATGCGAAGGAGGGGAACCTGCACTTCCTCCTCACCCCGCGTTTCGACGAGCCGGCGGAGATCGACCGGTACGCCGGGTTCATGCGCGCGATGGTCGAGCTGGTCGCCGTCGAGTTCGGCGGGTCGTTGAAGGGCGAGCACGGGACCGGCCGCAACATGGCACCGTTCGTGCTCACCGAATGGGGCCCGACGGCGACCGCGATGATGCGGATCATCAAGCAGGCGGCCGATCCCGACGGCATGCTCAACCCCGGCGTGATCCTGTCCGACGACCCGGACAGCTTCCTCGACCACCTGAAATCCGCTCCCACCATCGAGGTCGAGGCCGACCGTTGCATCGAATGCGGTTACTGCGAACGGGTCTGCCCCAGCCGGGACCTCACGACCACACCGCGGCAGCGCATCGTCATCCGGCGCGAGATGGTCCGTCAGCTGGCCATCGGCACTCCCGGGTCGACCGCGATGGCCGACGCGATGGCGCGCGACATCGACTACGACGTGCGCGACACCTGTGCCGGTGACGGCCTGTGTGAGATGGCGTGCCCGGTCGACATCGACACCGGCGCCCTGGTCAAGCGCCTGCGCGCCACCGACCATCCGGCCGCCGAGCACCGGCTAGCGAATGCAGCCGCGAAACACTGGGGCACGGCCGAACGGCTGACACGGACGGCACTGCACGCCGCTGCCGCCGCGGCCCGCATCGGCTCACCGGCCGCCGTCTCCGGCGCGACGTCCGCGGTGCGCCGCCTCACCGGTGACCTTCTCGTGCCCAACTGGACACCTGCGACGCCGTCCGCGGCACCCGCCCTGCCGGACACCGACGTCGACGGCGCGGTCGCGGTCTACTTCCCGGCCTGCGTGAACCGCATGTTCGGCCCGCCGGGCGGCGATGCCGAGCTGTCCGCACCAGAGGCGCTCGTCGCCCTGGCCGCGCGCGCGGAGCAGCCCGTGTGGATCCCGCCGGACGTCGCCGGCGCGTGCTGCACCACGCCGTGGGTGTCGAAGGGCTACCCGGCCGGTGCGGCGACGATGGCGGCGATCACCCTCGATCGGGCATGGGAGTGGACGCAGCACGGGCAACTGCCGGTGGTGACCGACGCAAGTTCCTGCGCGCACGGGCTGGCCGATCTCGGGCCGCTCCTCGACGACGACCGACGTCGGCGGTTCGAGGCCATCGCGATCCTGGACAGCATCGACTTCGTCCACGACGTGCTCCTGCCCGGACTGGTCGCCCGGGTCGACTGGAAGCGTTCCGATGACGCAATCGCCGTGCACGCCACCTGCTCGGTGCAGCACGCCCACAACGTCGACCGGCTGCTCGCGATCGTCGGTGCGGTCACGACGACCGTCGTCACGCCGGCCGTCGGGTCGTGCTGCGGATTCGCGGGCGACCGCGGGTTCTGGCGACCCGAGCTGACCGCGTCGGCCACCTCGGGATTGGCCCGCGAACTCCGTGTCTACGAAGCCGAGCACGGCCCGGTCACCGACCACGTGTCGAGCAACCGGCCGTGCGAGATCGGACTTTCCGACGGCACCGGCAGCGTGTTCGGCTCCTACCTGCGGCTGCTCGAGGAACGCACCCGGCCGACCGCACCGTCCTCCTGAGCTGACTCGAGTGGACACGCCCACACCCGAACCTCGGCGTGTCGCGCGGGGACACGCCCACTCTGCGTCGGTGGCCGGGGTGCCGAGCTCAGCCAGCTGCGGTGCGTGCTCGCGTGGCCACGACCGGTCAGGACGTTCGTCACCTGTCACATCGTGTTCACGAAACTGGATTACTGGTCCCTGACTATTTGGGTAACCACCACCTCAGGGACTCGGAGACTCCAGATGAAGGCACGTCTGCTGACGGGCACCGCGATCGTCGGCGTCGTCGGGCTGGTGGCGTCACTGTCGTCGATGGCGCCCGCAAGTTCGGCTCCGCCGGGCAAGCGCGCCACCGCCGTCGACTGCTCCACCGTCCTCCGGGCACCCGATCGTGCGAGCGCGTTCGCCGCGGCGGCCACCGGCGCGGGCGTCCCGCTGCACCTGCTCGAAGCGGTGTCGTACATGGAGACGCGCTGGGACGACCACAAAGGCAAGCCGAGCACCGACGGCGGATACGGGCCGATGCACCTGACCGACCTCGGCGGCGCCAACGCTGCCCCGACAGCCGACCATGCCGGCGGCAAGGGCACCGGCGCCGACGCGCCCACACCGACGGGGACGGCCGGGCAGACCCTCGCGCTGGCCGCCGACCGCACCGGCCTGAGCGAGGCGCGACTGAAGATCGACGTGGCCGCCAACATCTGCGGCGGCGCGGCCGTTCTCGCCGCGTTCCAGGCCGACGCCGGCGCGGCGGCGGGTACCGGTTCGGACGTGACCGGCTGGCAGCACGCCGTCGGCCGGTACGGCTCGGCCGGTGACGACGACGGGACGGGTTTCGCCCGCCAGGTCTATTCGACGATGCACAAAGGGGTGACCAGGACGACCTCCGACGGTGACACGCTCGCACTGACAGCCGATCCCGACGTCGCCGTGCCGGCAGTGGCGACCGCGTCGGACGCTCGTACCGACTGCCCGGCGAAGCTCGGGTGCGAATGGCTCGAGGCGCCGTACTTCCTCCTCGACGGCGTGACCGACCCGGGCTCGGGCGACTACGGCAACCACGACATCGCCGACCGCACCGGCAGCGGCGGGCCGAAGCTGCGCTACATCGTCATCCACGACACCGAGGGCACCTACGACGGCAGCGTCGCCCTGGCGCAGGACCCGACCTACCTCGCGTGGAACTACACCGTGCGCTCGAGCGACGGCCACATCGCACAGCACCTGAACCCCAAGGACGTCGGCTGGCATGCCGGTAACTGGTACATCAACATGCACTCGATCGGCGTCGAGCACGAAGGCAAGGCAGGCAACGGAGCCTGGTTCACCGAGGCGATGTACGAGAACTCGGCCACGCTGGTGAAGTACCTGGCGAAGAAGTACGGTATCCCGCTCGACCGCGCCCACATCATCGGCCACGACCATGTCCCCGGCATCCTGCCCGGCTACACCGCCGGCGTGCACTGGGATCCGGGCCCCTACTGGGACTGGGAGCACTACTTCGATCTGCTCGGCGCGCCGATCGGCGGCGTGAGCGTGAACGTGCCGACGGTCAAGGCCGGCGACATCGTGACCGTCCGACCGGGCTACGCGGGCAACCCGCACACGCTGACGAACTGCGAGGAGCAGTCCCCCGGCTCCGGCACCTGCAAGCCCGACGCGCCCAGCAACTTCGTCGCGCTGTATCAGCAGCCTGACATCACGGCACCGCTCGCGAAGGACCCGGGGTGGCATCCGGACGGCTCGGACTCCACCACCTCGATCCAGGACGTGGGCGCCCGCGCCGCAGCCGGCCAGAAGCTCGTCGTCGCCAGGACCGAGGGTGAGTGGGTGGGCATCTGGTGGGCCGGATCGCCGGCCTGGTTCGAGAATCCCGCCACCGCGCCGGTCGTCACCCTCGGCGCAGGCAAGGTCGTCACCACGAAGGCCGGCCTCGCCGCCGCTCCCGTCTACGGCCGCGCCTACCCCGAGGCGAGCGCCTACCCGTCGACGATCGCGGCGCAGGCGGTCACGCCGATCGAGTACACGCTGCCGGCCGGGCAGTCCTACGTCCTCACGGACGCGGACGTGTCCACCGACTACTACTACGCGAAGACCTTCAACGGTGCGGGCGTCCCCGACGACCGGACCGACGTGACCGGCACGGACCGGTACCTCCAGGTCAACATCGCCCACCGGGTGGTGTACGTGCGGGCTGCCGACGTCGACGTGACCCCGACCGCACCGAGGATGCCGGTGGTCACCAACGCGACATCCCAATGTGTGAACGGGAAAGCCGCGCTGGCGGTCTACGCCCGGAACGCCAGCAGCGTCGCCATCGACATCCGGATGCGAACGCCGCTCGGTGAGAAGGCGTTCACCAAGGTGCAGCCCGGCAGGGCCGTCTACGCGCTGTTCAACGACACGAAGAAGAGCGTCCGGGCCGGGACCGCCTGGGTGCGGACCTACGGCGTCGTCGATTCGACGCCTGTCAGCGACGTGACCGAGCCGGCCTACCCGGCGCTGCGCTGCCGCTAGCCGACCCACAAGCGAGCAGCCCGGCCGGTACATCGACGTGCCTGGCCGGGCTGTTCACACCTCGACCGGTTCACCCGGCCGGCTCTTCACACACTGCCGGCCGGGTCGAGCGACGCGACCCGGCCGAGAGAGGCGGCCCACCGGGCGGGTGTCTCGCCGATCGCCGCCTTGAAGTCGTGGATGAAGTGGGCCTGATCGACATACCCGAGCTCGACGGCGACGTCGGCCCAGCCGGTCGGGGACCCCTGGGTGGCGAGCTCGATCACCCGTTCGGCAGCGAGGTGCAGACGGGCCCGGCGCAGCACCCACCGGGGCGTCACTCCGAGGTACTCGGCGAAGGTGCGCTGCAATGCCCGCTCGCCGATGTCGAACATCGCCTGGACATGCGCGACCCGGGTGACTCCTGCGCTGCCGACGAGCGCATCGGTGACTGCGTTCACCAGCAGGGCACGAGGGTCGGGATCGATCGAGCGGGACCGCAGGAAGGCCTCGGTCGCAGCCACCTGGTCGTCGTCCGAGCCGTCGCGCAGCGCGGCCTCCCACGAGCTCGCGCCGGGGATCAGCGCACTCGCGGGCCGCACCCGGTCCGTCAGCATGCTGACACGCCGATCGGCGAACGGGCGGAATCCGCCGGGACGGAACTTGATCCCGAACACCCGGCCGCTGCCGACGAGCCTGCGGACGAAGACCTCTGTCGCAACACCGTGCGCCTTCAGACGGCCGTGCTCAAGAGCGACGTTCACGCAGGGATGCGGCAACACCCTTCCCTCACCGGGGATTCCGTCGGGGCGGTTCCACTCGACGATCCAGTAGCGGTCGACGCACCACGCGAGATCGGCGGCGGGATCGACCCACCGGAGCGAGAACGTGAGCGCGTCGGGACGGGCCAGGATGCCGCGATGGGACCCGCCCACGCCGGGCTCGGACACGAGCCCCTCGACAGGATCATGGACATCGGCCGGTGCGGACATGACCTGATGATGACGCACTGCGCCGACATCGGCGCTTCGCACAAGACCCTTCAGGACAGCGCATAATAACCCCGCGCACCGGTCACACGGGGACGTTCTGACCATCCACGACATCTCGTGTGCCAGTTGGCCGGGCGCGGCCGTCGATCGGGAGAAAACCTTCGTCAGGGACGTCAGGAAACCGCTGCCGTCGGTAACCTCTTCGTCGGGGGCGAGGAGGCGAGAGTGTGTCTGACGCTGTCGGTGGACACACAGTCCGGTTGGGTGCGATCGATGACCACCGCCTGCTTCTACGCGGCGTGGCCGCAACAATGGAGACGGTCGACGACATCGAACTCGTCGCCACGTCCGGCTCTGTTGCCGGATTGCTCAGCACCGGCGCGACGTTCGACGTGGTGCTTCTCGACCTGCGGCTGGCCGACGGGTCGACGCCGGTCGAGAACGTCGCGTCGCTCGTGCGCCGCGGAGTGGGCGTGCTCGTCCACACCCTGACCGAACTCCCGTCCGCCGCACGCGCCGCGACCCGCGCCGGTGCTCACGGCATCCTCGAGCGCGACGTCGACGAGGCGACCCTGGTCGACGCCATCCGCACCGTGGCGCGCGGCGAGACGGTTGTGAGCAGCAACCTGGCCGGCGTGCTCGAGAGCGACAGTGGGCTGCGCGCCAAGCTCTCCGTCCGCGAGATCCAGACCCTGCGTCTCTACGCATCCGGCATGCCGGCCAAGTCGGTGGCGCGGCGGATGGGGATCAGCAGCGGCACCGTCGCCACGAACATCAAACGAATCAAGGCGAAGTACGAGGCAACCGGGCGGCCGGCGTGGACCCGGATGGACCTGTTCCGCCGTGCCGTGGAGGACGGCATCATCGAGCCCGACGCGGGCGGTCGGGCCGTGTGAGCCGACCGGTCCGTCCGGGCCGTCCGAACGACGTTCAGCTCAGCGTGGCGAAGATCCTCGTCACGCTGGCCGCGGGGAGTTCGAGCCGGACGTGCCCGTCGAGCACCGGTACGTCGTAGGACTCGCCCACCGTGACCCGCTCGAGAGCCTCGAACGTGTTGTGGTCGTGGATGTCGTCTGTGACGAGGGTGACCGCGTTGGCGTCGAGCACGCGTCCGCCCCACGCGTCGAGGTCGACCGCGATGGGCTGGTGCGGGTCGGAGTTGACCAGGGTCACGCACAACCGGCCGTCGGTCACCGACGCGGATCCGGTGACCGCACGCAGTTCGGCACGACGACCGTCGAGGTAGCGGGTCCGGCACAGCTCCTCGGATGCCTCACCGTTGCTGATGACCTCGGATCCGTTGACGAGCCGGACAGCCTGACCGCCCTTGTGTGCCGCGTACATCGAGAACACGTGGTACGTGGGCGTCTTCACGACGCGGGTCTCGTCGACGAGCAGAACCGCCTGCAGGACGTTGATCAGCTGGGCGATGTTCGCCATCACCAGCTTGTCGGCGTGGTTGTGGAACGTGTCCAGGCTGATCGCCGCCACCAGGGCGTCGCGGATGGTGTTCTGCTGATACAGGCTGCGGGTGGGCTTGCCCTCCTCGACCGGGTGCCACGTTCCCCACTCGTCGAGGATCAGGCCGATCTTGCGTTCCGGGTCGTACCGGTCCATCAAGGCGCGGTGACCGGTGATGATGCCGTCGACCGCGCTGGCTTTCGTCAGCAGTTCGAGCCACTGCGAATCGGTGTACTCGGTGGCCGTCCCGGCGGTCGTGCAGTAGTAGTGCGCCGCGAAACCCTGCACCGACGAGAGCCGGCAACCCGAACTGCTGGTGCCGGTCTTGAGCTGGTCGAAGAAGCGGGTCGTCCAGTCCCAGTCGGCGTCGCTCGGACCGCAGGCGATGCCGGTGATCTTCGTTCCACCGAAGGGAAAAGCGAACGTGCGGTATCGCGCGTACTCCTCGGCGTAGGCCTCCGGGCTCATCCGGCCGCCGCAACCCCAGTTCTCGTTCCCGATGCCCCACAGCTCGATGCCGAACGGATTCTCGGCACCGTTGGCGCGTCGGTCGTCGGACAGCGTGCTCCCGGACGGATGGTTCGTGTACTCGATCCAGTCCCGCAGCTCGCGCGGTGAGCCCGAGCCGAGGCTGCCGGCGAAGTACGGCGTCGCGCCGAGCGCGTTCGCGAACGCCATGAACTCGTGCGTCCCGAACGAGTTGGGCTCCGGCGCCATTCCCCAATGGGTGTTGAGCCGCCGGGGCCGCTGGTCGCGCGGACCGATCCCGTCGCGCCAGTTGTAGTCGTCCGCGAAGCAGCCGCCGGGCCACCGAAGCACCGGGATCTCCAACGGCGCCAGGGCTTCGACCACGTCGGTGCGGATGCCGTCGACGTTGGGCACGGCGCTGTCCGGCCCAACCCAGATGCCCGGGTAGATCAGCTCACCGAGATGCTCGGCGAAGTGCCCGTGCAGGGCCGGGTTGATCGTGGCGATGGGTTCGGCGAGCAGAACACTGAGGCGGGTGGCGTCGGTCACGCCGGCCAGTCTTTCCGAGTCGGTCGGGGCATGCAGGTACGTCCATCGGAGAGTGGCGTCATCCGGCCATCGGCGCGACCGCTAACGTCGCTCCCGGTTCGGACTTCCCTCCCGACCCAAATCTGCCGACGCGGAACGGACGTGCACCGAGATGCCAGCACAGGCCCGATCGGCGATCGGTTACCTCGCGATCCTCACGCCGCTGATCTGGGGTACGACCTACCTGACGACGACCCAATTGCTCCCGCCGGACCGGCCGATGCTGGCCGGGACGATGCGTGCGCTGCCCGCGGGCATCGTGCTGGTGGCCGGACGCGGGCTGCCGCCGCGCGGATGGCGACTGCGGTTTCTCCTCCTGTCCGTCCTGTATGTGAGCGCGTTCTTCCCGCTCCTGTTCATCGCCGCCTACCGGCTGCCCGGCGGCGTTGCGTCGGTGATCAACTCGCTCCTGCCGATCGGCGTCGTGCTGCTGTCGGCGGCCTGGCTGGGAACGACGATCCGGGCCACCCACATCGTCGCGGGTGCTCTCGGCGTCGTCGGCCAGGCTTGATTTTCTCGGCGTGGCCGCGATGGTCACCGGTGTCGTCATGATGGTGTTCGCGACGGTGCTGACCAAGAAGTGGGGACGCCCGCCGGGGATGGGTCCGCTGCAGTTCACCGGCTGGACGTTCCTTCTGGGCGGTCTGGTCCTGCTGCCGTTCACGCTGGTGATCGAGGGCCTGCCCGATCATCTGACCGGCCGCAACATCGCCGGCTTCGCGTACCTGACGATCTTCGGCGCGATCATCTCCTACGGCCTGTGGTTCTGGTGCCTCGGCCGGCTACCCGCGTCGGCAGCGTCGTTCCTCGGACTGATCAACCCGGTGTTCGCGGCCTTCCTCGGCTGGGTGGTGCTGAGCCAGCAGCTCAATGCGTTGCAGCTCTTCGGTGCCGCGCTGGTACTCGGATCCGTTGCTCTCGGGCAGGTCGGAGCGCTCGGACGCCGCGTTGGCGGACCCGACGCGGCCTCGACCGACGCCGCCGAGGTCCCTGATCTGGCCGGTCAGCGCCCCACGGCGTAGCCGTGCATGCCCCGGGGGTTGGCCCCGGCGGCCAGCTGCCCGTTCTCCGGGTCGCGCGACACCGCACAGAGCCGGCCGAGAGTCCATGCACCGGCCAGCTCCACCTGGTGCCCGCGTGCGGCCAGCGCCGCGATGACGTCCGGGTCGATCCGGTTCTCCAACGTCAGCCCGGCCGGCGTCATCTGCCGCGGGTAGAACGATCCCGGGAAGCTGTCGGTGTGCCAGGACGGCGCATCGATGGCCTGCTGCAGGGTGAAACCGCCGGCGAGGTGGCGCAGCAGGAACATCAGCTGCCACTGTTCCTGTTGGTCGCCGCCGGGTGAACCGCACGCGAGCACGGCGACGCCGTCACGCACGAGCATCGTCGGCGTGAGCGTGGTCCGCGGGCGCCGTCCCGGTGCCAGCGACGAGGCCAGGCCCTCCTGCAACCAGAACATCTGACCCCGGCTGCCGAGCGGGAAGCCGAGCTCGGGGATGGTGGGCGAGCTCTGTAGCCAGCCGCCGCTCGGAGTGGCCGAGACCATGCCTCCCCAGCGGTCGACGACGTCGACATGGCAGGTGTCGCCGCGGGTGACGCCGTTGCTCGCGACGGTGGGTTCGCCGGTGGTCGCGTCGGTCGGGCCGAACGGCTTGCCGGCGCTTGCCAGCGCGAGATCGGCCAGCAGCGGCGGGCGGCCGTCCGGGCTGCCAGGACGCAGGTCACCGGACGCGTCCGCGCCGATCAGCGCGGCCCGTTCGGTCGCATAGGCCTTCGACAGCAGGGTGTCGAGCGGAACGTCCGGGACGTCGCCATACCACGCTTCGCGGTCGGCGAAGGCCAGCTTGAGGGCCTCGGCGATGTGGTGGATCCCGTGCTCGGTGGCCGGGTCGAGGGCGGTCTCGTCGTCGAGCGCATCGAGAATCGCCAACGTCTGAAGGAGGGCCGGGCCCTGGCTCCAGGCACGGGTCTTGACTATGGTGTGGCCGGCGAAGTCGAGTTGGGCGGGCGTTTCCCAGGGTGCGGTGAACCCGGCCATGTCGTCGGCGGTGATCAGCCCGGCGTGGGCCGAGCCGCTGGAGTCGACGAACGGCTTGCGGGAGAAGGCATCGACGGCTTCCGCGACGAACCCCTGCGACCAGGCGCGGCGGGCACCGGCGACCTGGGCGGCACGATCGGAGCCGGCCGCCTCGCCCTCGTCGACGAGCCGGGACAGGGTGTCAGCCCAAGCGGGGTTGGTGAAAGTCGAATCGGCGACCGGCGCCGCGCCACCGCTGAGCCAGAGATCGGCGGACGTGGTCCAGTTCGTCCGGAACAGCTCGCTGACCCCGACGACGGTCTTGACCACGTCCGGCGAGATCGCGTGACCGAAACGGGCGTAGCCGATCGCGGGATCGAGAATCTCCCGCAGGGGCAGCGATCCCTTCTCCTCGAGCAGCCGCAGCCAGGCTTCGACGGCACCGGGTATGACGGCGGCGAGCGGACCCGAGCCCGGCACCAGGTCGAGCCCTTCGGAGTGGTAGTGCTCGATCGTCGCGCCGGCGGGCGCGGGGCCCTGCCCGGAGAGGACCTGCGGGAACTCACCCGGACCTGCGTAGATGATCGGAGCGTCCCCGCCGGGGCCGTTGAGGTGCGGCTCGACGACGTGCAGCACGAACGCCGCGGCCACGGCGCCGTCGGCCGCGTTGCCGCCCAACTCGAGCATCCGCATGGCGGACTGCGAGGCGAGCCAGTGCGTGGAGGAGACCATCCCGAAGCTGCCACGCAGCGTCGGCCGGGTGGTGAAGCTGGGCGGGCTGGTGAAGGTCATATCGACCACCCTCCCACTGCGTGGGCGCGTCGATCGAGGACGGGTCACTCTGTGGGCGCGGGTCATCGCCGGCCAGAGCCGCGTCCGGGGTCCGCCGAGAGATGCCAAATCCACCTCGCCACGCCGGTGGAATCCGGTGCATTCGGCATCAGTCGGCGGGGTCGTGCCGGTGGAGTGGCGTCGGGCGCGCCGATCGAGGGCGGGGTCACGCCGATCGCTGCCGGGTCACGAGGTGGACGGAACGACGTGCGTGCGCGTGGCCTTCCGAGGTATCGTCGACCCTAGAAGATAGAATGCACAAAAGTGATCACTAAACCACTTAACAATCGTAAATTTGACTACTAAGCCCGAGCGGAGAGGACATCATGGCTACGAAGCCGCTGCCGGCGCCAGTGAGACGGGCCATGACCGAGCTCGGAGAGGATTTGGCCACCTGGCGACGGCTCCGGAATCTCACGATTGCCGAGGTTGCCGAACGCGCCGATGTAGCCCGAGGCGTCGTCGTCAAGCTGGAAGCTGGCGGTGGTGTGACGCTTGAAAGCGTCCTACGCGTGGCGCGTGCTCTCGGTCTCCTCGATTCGCTCGCATCGGCGCTTGATCCGTATCGCACCGATGTCGGCCGGCTGCGATCTGAAGAAGTGTTACCGCAGCGGGTACGACACCGCACGACACCGAAGCCGGACCCGACATGACAGGTCCGGACGCGCGACGAGCCAACCGGTCAGCCAGCACGATCCGGTCCGCAACGTCGGGGAGACATGTCGACCATGCGCGGGTGTGGGTAGACGTCAATGACGTGACGATCCTTGCCGGACAGCTGTATTCGCATCGGTCACGGGGCACCGAGTCGGCCAGCTTCACCTACGAACAGAGCTACCTCGCAGATCCTCGTGCGTACGCGCTCGATCCGGCGCTCCCGCTCCTGTCAGGAACCCAGCAGACTCCGCTCAATCAGAGGATCTTCGGCGCCTTCTCCGATAGCAGTCCCGATCGGTGGGGGCAGCGACTCATCGAGCGCAGCGAGCGACGCCGTGCCGAAGCCGCCGGGTCGACTGCCCGCACCTTTGGCGCGTTCGACCTGCTGTTGGGAGTCCGAGACGATCTGCGCCAAGGCGCGATCCGCTATGAGGTCGCCGCCGACTTCGTGGCTGACGAGACCGCCGGCGTTCCCGCCATGACAGACCTACCGACACTACTGTCAGCGGCAGACAACATCGCAGGGGACACGGACGACTCCGAATCGCTCGCCCTCTTGCTACGAGCGGGGAGCTCGCTCGGTGGCGCACGTCCGAAGGCACACGTGCGCGACAACAACGGCCGGGTCGCGATTGCCAAGTTCCCCAGTCCGAACGATGACTGGAACGTCATGGCGTGGGAGAAGGTTGCGCTCGATCTGGCGGCTGCGGCTGGTGTCTGGATTCCCGAGAACCACCTCGTGTCGATCGCCGGGCGTGACGTCCTCATCGTCGACCGATTCGACCGAGGCGCCGACGGGCAACGGATCGGCTACATGTCTCTCATGACGGCATTGGAGGCTAACGACGGCGATGTGCGCAGCTACATCGACATTGCCGAAGCCCTCGAAGAGCGATCGGTGAATGTTCGCGACGAGCTCGCTCAACTGTGGCGACGTGTCGCATTCTCGATACTGATCAGCAACACCGACGACCACCTGCGCAACCACGCCTTGCTGCACGTACACGCCGAGTCCTGGAGACTTTCGCCCGCTTTCGATCTGAACCCGAACCCCGACCCGGGCCCAAAGCATCTGTCTACCGCCATCGGCGCTGACACCCGCGCCGACCTGCGGGACCTGCTTGCGGTTGCGAGCCTGTTCCGGCTGAACGACTCCGACGCGCTTGGAATCCTCGCCCGAGTCCGCGCCTCGGTCGTGCAGTGGCGCCACGTTGCCTCGGCACACGGGCTGGCCAAATCGGCCGTCGCCGGGATGACACCCGCGTTCGAGCATTCACAGGCCGATCTCGCCGCTGACCTCGTTAAGGCCTGAACACCGAAATCCGGCCTGCTCGCTCAGGAGAGGGCGTCGGTCGGCAGCCAGTCGGCGCCGAGCAGTTCGGCGATCTCGGTGAGGGCCGAGGTGTCGCCGCCGACGGTGTCCATCGCGGCCGCGTACCGCTCGATCATCAGCCGGGCGACTTTTTCCTCGACGGTGTGCTCGGCGTAGAGGACGTGCCAGTCCGAGCGCTGCCCGTCGCGGTGGGTGCGGCCGGTGATCTGCTTTCCCTGGATTCCCGAGAAGCGGGCCTGATGAAATACCCCGACCCGCGGTGCCATCGTCGCTGTCGCCCCACCTGGTAGGGATTCGCCGGCATGCAGGCTGATCGACGTGCTGACGGTGAGGACGGCCGCCGGCGCGGCGCCAGTCTGGAAGCGCATCCGCTCTGTCTCGGCGTCGAATCGCCCTTGCCCGTAAAGGCAGGCGACCGCTACCCCCTTGGCCTCCAACGCCTCCCGGAGCGGGTCGGCAGCGGTACCGACGTACTCCACCGACACGGCGACCTGTCGTCCGGCGGCAACCTGTGCGGCCACCCAGTCTGCGGTGGCATCGACGCGGATCAGGCCGGCCTTCTGCCTGAACCTCAGCAGCGCGGCCCGTCCCTTCGCGACGTTGCGTCCGCTGCGGGCCAGGTTCATCTCCGCGCAGAACGCGCCCCAGCCCGCGTCGTACCGGGCCCGCTCGTCGGGACTCAGCGTCACCGGCATCCCGTTCACCTGGCAGGGTCCCCAGGCCGCCGGCCGGGCCAGCATCGCCGGCGGGCTTCCGTCTCCGAGCCAGCCGCGGAGAGTGGTCAGGTCATACGCGCGTTCGTGAGCGTCCTCGGTCCACTGCGGCCCGTACCGGCCACGGGTGATGTGCAAACCCGCATCGGCCAGGCTCGTGTCGAAGTGCTTCACCCACTGCGACTTCGGCTCGTCGAGAGCGTGGGCGAGCACCGGTGCCAGGTAGGGCAGCTCCAGCGGCGTCTGCCCAGGGGTGGCCGACGCGGCGATCACGTATGGCACGCGTGTCGCGCGACCGAGCCCGGCGAGCTTGACCCATTCCTTCCATCGCGCGGTCGTGCGGTGCCTGATCATCTGGACCTCGTCCGCCACGACGACATCCCACGGGTGCCCGGACACCTTGTTGAGCCGGTCCCACGTCGTCACGCACCACGTCAGTCCGCCGTCGCCCACACCGGCGATCGTGCGGCACCAGTGCCCGACGGTGATCGACGCCGGCCGGTCGGCGACCACCAGGATCCGCGAACCGCCCCGCGACGCGGCGGCAGCTTTGGCCCCGATGACGGCGGTGACCGTCTTGCCGACGCCGGTGTCGTCGGCCAGCAGGAACATCGGCCGGCCGGAGCCGGCGTGGGTGGCGATCGCCTGAGCGCCCTCGACCTGGTTCTCCCGCGGCGTCATCGGGTCGATCCCTGCCAGCGGCGGCCCGGGCATGCCAGCGTTGAGGGCATCCTCGATGAACCGTTCGTATGTGTAGGCAACCGACGCGTATGGGGTCAGACGACTCGGCAGTACCGCGCCGACCCACACGGCCGCCTTCACCCCCGGATGCCATGCGGCGTCGGGAAACCGTGTCCCGTAAGGAAAATCGAGGACGAACACCCGCTCCCCGACACTCGCGACGGGCGCACCAGCCGGCTTCGCGCGGCTCCGGGCGCGGCGCCGCGTCGAGCCTCGAGTCGTCGTACGCGCTGTCGATCGCCGGCGGGTGGGCATGCGACGACGGTATCGATCGACGGGGATATGACCGGTTCGCCGACATGCGGTTAGGTTCGCCCAGTGGACCAGCCGGCGGACGCGACGATGGCCGGGGGCTACAACTCGGCGCCGCGCAAGGTTGGGGACACCGTCGTCCGGGCCGCCGGGCCGTGGAGTCCCAACGTCCATGCGCTTCTGCGTCACCTCGAACGTGCCGGGTTCAGCGAGGCACCGCGCGCGATCTCACTCACCGACGACCACGCTGAGGAAGTCCTCGCCTTCGTCCCCGGCCAGGCCGGCACCTATCCGGTCCGCGAAGCTCAGCGTTCGGCCGCCGCGTTGACCAACATGGCCGTGACCATCCGGCGAATGCACGACGCCACCCAGGGGTTCGTCGCTCCGGAGCCGGGCCGATGGCAGTCCAGAGCTGTGCTGCCGACGGAGATCGACTGCATCGGACACAACGACCTCGGCCCGTACAACATCGTCTACGACGGGACGGACGTCGCGGCGATCATCGACTGGGACTTCGCGGCACCCTCGTCGAGGGCGTGGGACCTCGCCTACGCGGCTCACCGCTTCGCTCCGCTGTCCACACCCGTAACCACCAGGGCGTTCGGCTGGGATCCGCTACCGGACCAGGGCCGTCGGCTCCGCATTTTCGCCGAGGCCTACGGCGACCTCATCGACCCGGCTGAGTTGATCGACATCCTCGTCGTCCGGCTCGCCGCCATCGCCGCACACATCGAAGCCGGCATCCGTGACGGCGACGCGCGGTTCGATCGGCACCGCGACGAACGCCACGGCGACAGCTATCGGGCCGACCTCGCCTACATCCTCGACTACAGAGCGCGCTGGTCGCGCAGCTGATCCGATCGCGCGACGAGGCTCAGAGGACGGGTCGCACGCCGTGGTCATTTGTGTCGTTCGAATCGGCCGGGTAGGCCAAGCGCTGGGTACCGCGGCTGGTCGCCAGATATGCCGACCACGCGCCGCCGCGTAGCGACCGGCACCCGGGCGTGCCAGCGCCGGCGACCGCGGGTCCCTCGGGGTTGTCGATGCCGCTGTCGAGGTAGTAGTTCGCGTCGTACCAGTCCGCGCACCACTCCCTCACCTGTCCACCCATCGCGAGCAGACCGCACCAGCTCTCGTCGCCCGGATATGCGGACGCGGCCGTCGGCCCGTCCAGCTGTGCCCGATGACGCGCGAGCCACGAGGTAGCCGCTCGCGCCCGCCCAGGTTCGCGGTTGCCCCTGAGCCAGTCGCGCCACTCTCCGTGGGACGTGAACAAGCGTCCGGCGATGTCATCCGCGCAGCGGGTCCGGTTCGGGTCGAGCTCCTCACCCCAGGGGAACAGTCGCCCGTCGGGCCCGCGCGCCGCCCACTCCCACTCGGCCTCGGTCGGCAGCCTCATGCCGGCCCATGCGCAGTAGGCGTGCGCATCGAGCCAGCTCAACGACGCCGCCGGCAGGTCGAGCGCAGCCTCGAGCGGTTCGCCGTCGAGCCAGGCGCTGTCGTGGGCAACGCCGGAGTCATAGACCGGCGGCGGATGTCCGGTTGCCAGCATGAATTCGTGGAATTGCCGCACGGTGACCGGCTCGCGGAACGCCCAGAAACCGTTGACTGTGACGGTGTGCGGCCACAGCTCGATCATCGCCGCGGCCCCCCCGACATGGTGATCGAACCACATCGGATCCCATCCAGCACGCGCCCACACAGCACGCATGTCAGCCTCGTCGGACCCCATCACGAAGGTGCCGGCGGGCACGTACCCGAGTTCGACGGTCGTGCCGCCCACCACCACCGATCGCACGGACGAGGACTCCACAACGACCCTGCCTCTCCTTGCGATCGAGCACTGCCGACATCATCCCTGGCGATAGCGGCCCGGTGGGCTTCCGTACCGGGCGCGGAACCGTCGGGAGAGGTGAAACTCGTCCGTGTAGCCGAGGCGCCGGGCGATCTCGCCGGTGGTGAGGTCGGTCAGCTTGAGCATCGTCGCGGCGGCGGTGAGCCTCGCGGTGTTGCGGTAGGCGGCCGGCGACTGGCCGAACTCGGCGGCGAACCGGTGCCGGAAGGTGTCGTAGGACAGCCCGGTCGACTCGGCCAGCAGGCTCAGGCTCACGCTCGCCGTGGTGTCCCCGGCCAGTCGGCGGGCCGCCTCGTCCAACGCGGTGGCCGACGGCGCGTCGTCCGCACCGCTGGCGTCGAGCAGCCAGTCGGCGACGGCCATCACCTGGTGTTCCGCGGCGGCCGTCGTGTGCACCGACGCGCGCACGATGCCACGCAGCGTCGCCGCGGACGGGAGCGGCGACGGCGCGCGCGGGCCGACGCCGGTGCCGTCGAGAACACCGCGCGCCGCGAGAAGGTCGAAGACAGGCCCGTTGAACACGACGAACAATTCGCTCCACGACTGCGTACCGCGGGTCCCGTACCAGTGCGCGACGCCGGGCGGAACCAACGTGACCGACCCCGCCGGCAACGGCACCGTCGACCCGTCCGCGTGCCGGTACACACCTGACCCCGCGATCACGAACGAGAGGATCCAGTCGTCCATCGTCCGCCTCGGGGTTTGCACATGCGGCAGGTCGTCGACGACCTCGCCCGCCACCGACACCCAGCCCAGCCGCGTCCGCAAACCGCTCGACGGTGCGAACCAGGTATGACCCATGCGCCAGAACGTACATGTTTCGACCACCGTGGCCATATGGCCGGCTCGGCTCTCGCCCTAGCGTTGCCCGCGTGACCGCAACCGACGTCGGCACCGGCCGGACCCCGGACCTCAGCGCGCTCGTCACCGACGAGATGCGCGAGCAGTACAAGCAGGAGGGCTACTTCCTCCTCGAGAAGGTCCTCACCGACGGGCAACTCGATCTGCTCCGCGAGGTCGCCGACTTCGCCGTCGCCAAGGTCGACGCGCAGATGGACGAGCAGGGTGTCGACCAGATCGGCATCAACACCCGCGGCCGTCGCTACTTCAGCCACATGATCTACAAGGACCGGCCCGAACTCCGGTCGTTCCTGTTCAGCGATCTGATGGCCGAGATCTGCCGGGCCACGCTCGGACCGGAGGCGTACCTGTTCTGGGAGCAGTACGTCGTCAAGGCCGGCGACCCGGACACGAAGTTCGCGTGGCACCAGGATTCCGGCTACGTGCACGAGGACCACGCGCCGTACCTGACCTGCTGGATTGCGCTCGACGACGTCACCGAGGAGAACGGCTCGGTCTATCTCCTGCCGTACTCGCGGTCGGGCATCAAGAGCTACGTCAAGCACCTGCGCGACGAGAAGCTCAACGACGAGGTCTGCTACTTCGGGTCCGACCCGGGGATGCCGGTCGTCGTCCCGGCCGGCTCGATCGCCGTCTTCTCCTCGGTCGTCATCCACCGCAGCGGCGCGAACACGACCGACAAGTACCGCCGGGCGTACCTCGCGCAGTACTCGAACGAAGTGATCATGACGAAGGACGGGTCGAAGCCGTGGGGCTCGTTCGAGAAGTTCCTCGACGACGGCGCGATCGTCGCGGAGCGCTGAGGCGTCGCCCCCTGAGAACCGTCTGCCTCCCCCACTTGAGGCCTGGAGTGGGCACGTACACGCGCGACCCACCCCACAAGTGTCACGCGGTTGCGTCCACGCCAAGTCGTTCAGAGCGGCCGAGGCACATCGAGGCCGGCGCTCCCCAGTTCGAGCGACGGGCCCGGCAACGTGAACGTGCCCGAGCCGTGTCGAGTGGACGCGCACGCCCCTCAGTACCGGTGGGTCGCGACGCGCCCACTCTGCGGGGGTCTTGCCTGCGGGGGGCCGTTGGGGAGCCGATCGGGTGCCCGCCACCGGCCTCGCCCGCGGGAGCGCCCTGAGATACGGTCGAAGCAACACTTTCGCGCCGCTTCGGCGGCGACCAGCTCGACCTGGAGGAGCCACATGGCCGACTACACCCTGCCCGACCTGCCCTACGACTACAGCGCGCTCGAGCCGCACATCAGCGGCACGATCATGCAGCTGCACCACGACAAGCACCACCAGACCTACGTTGCCGGCGCGAACACCGCGCTGGAACAGCTCGCCGAGGCACGCGAGAAGAACGCACTCGGCCCGGTGAACCTGTACCAGAAGAACCTGTCGTTCAACCTCGCCGGGCACGTGAACCACTCGGTCTTCTGGCCGAACATGTCCCCGGACGGCGGCGACAAGCCGACCGGTGAGCTGGCCGCCGCGATCGACGAGCACTTCGGCTCGTTCGACGGGTTCCGCGCGCACTTCAGCGCTGCCGCGCTCGGGATCCAGGGTTCTGGCTGGTCGATCCTCGCGTGGGATTCCCTCGGCCAGAAGCTGCTCGTCGTGCAGCTCTACGACCACCAGGGCAACCTGCCCGTCGGGCTGACCCCGTTGCTGCTGCTCGACATGTGGGAGCACGCCTTCTACCTCGACTACCGCAACGTCAAGGCCGACTACGTCGCCGCCTGGTGGAACATCGCGAACTGGGCCGACGTCCAGAAGCGCTTCACCGCAGCGGTCACGCAGACGACCAACCTGCTCACGCCGTGAGCATGGGCCGCGCCGCGGCCTGATGAACGAACGAAGGCGGTGTCCGATCTGCGGATCGGGCACCGCCTTCGTCGCCGCTCCCGTGGTGTGCGTTCAGTTCCGCAGCGGGAGTCCGAAGCCGGGTAGGTCGGGCACACTCAGGATCCCGTCGTCGAAGCGGTATCCGGACGTGTCCGGCTCGACGGTGAGGCCCGGAACCCCTTCCACCACGTCGATGTTGCCCAGGCCGGCCGCCAGCTGGGCGGCGTAGAACGTCTTCAGCGGCAGTCCCCAGGCGTGCGGCGAGCCCGCGACACCGAGCTCGGCGAAGCGCGGCATCACCGCCCGCCAGGCACTGAACCCGTGGGACACGACGTCGAGCAGGACCACGTCCATCACCCCGGCACGGCCGAAGCCCAGGAGCTGCTCGAGGTCGGGGTTCGTCTCGCCGTCGGCGATCAGCGTGCTCGGGCTGACCTGCGCGAGATGCTCGCGCAGCCGGCGCAGCGAGGCCGCGTAGTCGAGGAACGGTTCCTCGATCCAGTACAGCCCGCAGTCCGCGACGGCGTCCACGTACCGGAGCATCCCGTCGCAGTCGTAGCCGTCGTTGGCGTCGACGAGCAGCCGCGCGTCCGGGAACGCCGCCCGTACCGCCCGCGTGACCTCGACGTCACGACGGTCACCCTCGGCACGGCTCATCCACCGGTTGCCTCGGCCGATCTTGAGCTTGAACGCGCGGTAGCCGAGGTCGTGGTCGTCGACGCAGTTGGCCACCGCCGCCGGCACGCCACGCGGGCCGTCGTCGGGGTCGAGATCGTCGAAGTAGATCGCGCCGTCGTAGACCGGGAGGCCGGCCGGGCCGGCGTCGCCGAGCATGGTGTGGACGGGCAGGTCGAGCAGCTGCCCGGCCAGGTCGTGCAGCGCGAAGTCGAACGGGACGAGGGTGGGATCGCGGATGCCGGCAGCCGGGTCGAAGAGCTCGTCGACGGCTCGCCCGAGGACAAGGTCGTCCGGCACCGGCAGCCTGGACGCCAGGCCCCAGCCGACCGCGCCACCTTCGGCCCGCAGGACGACGACCGGGCTCGTCGTCCCCGCGCCATGGCTGCCGAGCCTCGCATTGCGTCCGACCGTGCGCGGGTAGACGGTTGTCACGGTGGCGTGATCGACGCGGGTGATGCGTCTGCCGAGGGTGTTCACGTTGCTCCTTCTCTACACAAAATGCGACCGTCTGACTACGCAATGCACATCTAGCGTGTTGCGTTCGTCTGGCCGAGAGGGACCACATGCCTGTTCTGCCGTACGCCGCGCTTCGACGCTCACTGGTTGCGCTGGTGACCGTTCTCGGGCCGGCGGCGGGGGTGACGCAATCGGGTCGTCGGCGTCACTCGTCGACCTTAGAGTCCGCTTCGGCGGCCGAGTCCGGGTCGGCGATCGAGTCCGGGTCGGCGATCGCGCACTGCAGATACTGGTTCGCGCCGATGAGCTTGAGGATCTGACGCACAGGCGGCGGTGCCCAGCTCCGGCTGTTGTCCTCGACCAGCATCGGGTGATCGAGCCGGACGTGCATCCCGCGGGTCTCGATCTCACACTCACCGGCGGCCAGCACGTTGCGTACCCACTGCGAATCGTCGCCGTAGGTCAGCGCGAACCGGTAGCCGTCGCCACGGCGGAACACGTTGACCAGCGTGCGGTACCCGGTGCCCGACCGGCGGCCGGTGTGGATGAGGATCGCGAAGCCGGGCAGGCGATCCGCGACGGATCCGGTCAACCGGTTGGTGAAGCGACGGTTCAACACGGCGACCGATTCGGGTAGCGGCATGGCGTCACTGTGGCACCGGGGACGGCGCCACGCCAGAGCGACCAGTCCCGGCCGAGCGGCGCACCCGGCCGACACTCGGACCGGACCCAGTGCCAGAGTGGGGCCGACGGCTGGATACGCGGATCGACTGCGAGAGGTCACCACCATGGAGTACGTCCGATTGGGCCGAACGGGCCTGCAGGTCTCGAAACTGTGCCTGGGCACGATGACGTTCGGTCTGCAGTGCGACGAACCGACGTCGCTGGCCATCCTCGACGCCGCCTACGGGGCCGGCATCACCTTCATCGACACCGCCGACGTCTACCCGCTCGGCGGCGGGCACGAGTCGGTCGGACGGACCGAGGAGATCGTCGGCAGCTGGCTGGCCGCGCACCCGGGCCGGCGCGACGACATCGTGTTGGCGACCAAGTGCGTCGGCTCGATGGGCGACCGTCCGTGGCAGGCCGGGGCCTCGCGGCGTCACATCGTCGAAGCCGTGGACGCATCGCTGCGGCGGCTCGGCGTCGACCGCATCGACCTCTACCAACTGCACTCCCCCGACCCGGCCACCCCGATCGATGAAACCCTTCAGGCGTTGGACGATCTCGTCCGCGCCGGCAAGGTCGCCTACGTCGGTTGCTCGAACTTCCTGGCCTGCCAGGTGGCGCGTGCGGTCGGCCGTAGCGAGGCTCTCGGAGTGGCCCGGTTCGATTCCATCCAACCCCGCTACAACCTGCCGTTCCGTCAGATCGAGCGTGAGCTGCTGCCGTTGGCCGCCGAGGAGTCGATCGGCGTCATCCCGTACAACCCGATCGCAGGCGGCATGCTCACCGGCAAGCACCACCGCGGCGCCCCCACGTCGGGCACCCGGTTCACGCTGGGATCGGCGCAGGGCCGGTATCAGGACCGGTACTGGAACGACGCCGCGTTCGACACGGTGGACGAGCTGGCCCCGCTCGCCGCCGAGGCCGGGGTGTCGCTGACGACGCTCGCGGTGTCATGGGTGCTCGCGAATCCGGCGATCACCGCGCCGATCATCGGGGCCAGCCGGCCCGAGCAGCTGGCTGATTCGGTGGCTGCGCTGGAGCACCCGCTCGACGCCGACCTCAAAGCCCGCTTGGACGATCTCACCGCTGCCTACCGGCTGGGCGACTCCGCCCGCTGATCAACTCAGCTGGCCCGATCAGCTGGCCCGATCAGCTGGCCGATCAGCTGGCAGAGCTCTGGCCGTGAGTACTGCCGCTGCTGCCGCTGTTGCTCAGGCCGGACGATCCGGACGAGTTCGAGTTCGAGCGCGAACTCGAACTGCTCGAACTGTGGTCCGTGGTCGCAGTCACCGTTGGCGTCGCGGACGATGCGGCTGCCGAGTGCGCGACAACGGCCGTCGCGACCCCGGTCGCCGAGGCTCCGATCGCGACCGCTCCGACGACGCCAGCGGTGGCTCGTCGGATGAGCCGGGACCGGGCGGCTCTGAGGTCTTTCATGAGGTCTCCAATCGCAGGGCGAGGGCAGGGCAGGCGGTGGCGGCGCGCCGGGCGTGGACGAGGAGGTCCGCGTCGATCGGCCTGGCTGTGCGGATCGGGAACCCCCGCTCGTCGGCCGTCAGAAGTTCGGGCACGAGCGACGCGCACAAGCCGTGCCCGTCGCACCGGGTCCAGTCGACCCGCAGCTCGGTCGTCTTCGCGCTCATGAGCTCACCGCCCCGGCATAGGCAGGGCGAGCCGACGGGGCGGCGTGTGCGGACAGCGGCAGCCGGCCGAACACGGGCCGGCCGCAGCCGCCCACGCGAAGGTGCCGGTCGACGTCGGCCACGAACCGCTGCAGCGACGAGCGCAGGAAGCCGACGGCCCCGTCGGGGTGGGCGCACGCGCCTCGTCCCGGTGTGATCTCGAGCAGGCGTTGGAGATGCCGGACGCGCCGCCCGTCACCGGCTCCGAGCGCGGCGATGTCGTCGGCGAGCCCGTCGAGGCCGAACATGCACGGTCCGCACTGGCGCATCGACTCGCCGGCGAGCCAGCGCGCGACCCGCGCGATCTCCCCGACCGGGCAGGTCGCATCGTCGACGACCGTCAACGAGCCGGCGCCGAACCTGCCGCCCGCGCGGGCCAGGCCCGGCCGGTTGATCACCACCTGGCCGGGATCGTCGATCCACGCACCGTGGTAGCCACCGAAGAGGACCGCGCCGTCGGCCGCACCGATGTGGTCGAGCAGGACCGGTAGTGGCATCCCGTTGGGCACCTCGATCACGCCCGGCCAGGAGACCGCGCCCGTCACCGTGGTCAGCGACGTCCCCGGTTCCTCCGACGTCCCGGTAGTGGCGAAGTCGAACGGCCCGATCGCGGCGAGGAGCCCGAGCTGGGCGAATGTCTCCGCGTTGGCGAGGAACGTCGGGCATCCGCCGACTCCCCGCTCGGTGAGATGGACGCGGCGGCCGGGCGGTGCGCCGGCGCCGCCGTCGACGAGGTTGCCGAGAGCGCGTGCCTCACCGCTGACGAAGCGCCCGCCCCCACGGACGATCTCGATGCCGAGATGATCGGTGCGGGTCGCGACGCGCTCGGCGACCGCCATCGTGAGCGCACGCAACGATTCGTCGTCGTCGGCGGCCACGACGACCCGGCGTGCGCCGAGCGCCGCCGCGGTGACGACGGCTCCGTCCAGGACGAGGTGCGGGACGTGGCGCATCAGCGATCGGTCCTTGTGGCTGAGGGGTTCTCCCTCACTGCCGTTGACGATCACGACGTCGGCACCGTCCGCCGGAAGCGCTTCGAGCTTGCTGGCAACGGGAAACGCGGCACCGCCGCGACCGAGGAGGCGAACGGCCTGCACGTCGGCGGTGAACCGGTCACGACTCGGAAGCGGGTGCCGGACGTGAAGTTGACGGTGCTCGGCCAGCCCCACGGTGCTGCCGTTCACGACGCCTGCGAGCAGCCGTGGCGTGCCGACGCTGCGCACGGGAGGGTCGAACGCGGGATCGATGCCGTAATAGACGGCGGAGTCGGGCGAGGTGGTCACGAGTGGCTCCCGTTGATGTAGGCGAGTTCCCGGCGTGCGGCAGCGAGCGGCCGGCGTCGGGCGACCGCGTGTGAACCGACGCGGATGGCCACACAGACGGCGACCGCCGCCACGCAGGACAGGTTGATGGCGGTCATCTCGAAGGTGCCCGCGTCGGTGCCGGCGAGGAAGCCGTGCAGGATGCCGGCCACCCAGGCCAGATAGCTGGCTCCGTGCAGCACCCGCCAGACCCTGGCACCGCGTGCGGAGGTGGCCACCCGGCGGCGGCTCGCCCCGAGAATCGAGACGAAGACGAAGAGGTAGGCGGACAGCGTTCCGAGCGCGACGGCGACCGGGCGGTACCCGGCTGTCAGCGGGACCAGCACGCCACTGACGGAGACCCCGGACTTCCCGTCGACGACGATCGCGGTCGCGTGCACGAGGACCAGCAGCATGCCGGTGACGGCAGCGGCGCGGTGCAGGTACTGGGTGAGCAGGCGACGCTCGCGGGCAGTCGGGTTCAGCGGGTCGACGCGCACGGACCCGAGCGCGCCGAGACACACCGCGAAGGTGAAGCAGACCAGCATCACGATGCCGGCCGCGCGGGCGAGATACCACCAGGTCATGACGCCACCTCGAGCTCGGCCGCACGGGTGTCGGGCAGCGGCCAGCCGCCAGCGAAGCTGACGCGCCCGTCGCGGTCGACGAGGCGGGCCGGGAGTCCGCGCTCGCCGAGCATCGCGACGACCCGGTCACCCAGGACGATCGAGGCCGTCGACCAGGCGTTCGCCCGGGCCGCCGTCTCGGCCCAGACCGACGCCGATCGCCAAGGCGAGTCGCTGGGCCGGCCGGTGCGGGGATCGACGATGTGATGCGCGGGTTCGCCGAGCGCGTCCCACCGGCGGACAGTGGTGCTCGACGTGGCGAGGCCGCCGGACTCGAGCGTCATCTGCTGGCCCGCCTCGCCGGCGCGCTCGGACACGATCACCTGCCAGGACTTCCGGGGTCCGGCGACGGCGAGATCCCCGCCGATCTCGACCAGGGCCGAGCAGCCGAGGACGAGCGCGATCCGGCGGGCTGCTTCGTCCGCCGTCCACGCCTTGCCGACGGCGCCGAGGTCGAGGGTGATGCCCTCCGGAACGGTGAGGAGGTCGAATCGCGAGTCCAGGCGCACGGCACGCCAGCTCGGACGCCGCAGGACGGCCGGGTCGGTGGTGGCACCGGGCCGGTCCCGGACGTCGGCGATGTCGCGGTCGTACCCGGCTGCCAGGACGTGTGCGCCGACCGTCGGATCGCAGGCCCCGTCGGTCTCCTCGGCCAGCTGCAACGCCCGGTGGACGATCAGGCGGCACAGCCGGGATACCGGCGTGAGCCGGCCGGCGCGCTGGTTGGCGCGGCTGACGTCGGAGTCTCGGTCGAAGCGGTCGATCGCCGCGGCGACATCGAACATCAGCGAGGCGGTTATCGTCGCGGCCTGCTGGAGGCTCGACGGCTCGTCGACGGTGACGCGAACCGTGCAGGACCACTCGGTCCACGAGGTGTCGGCGAAGCGGGAGTCATCGTTCATGACCCAAGAGTCGCTGGGCGAGCCTTAGGCCGGCCCCAACCCACCGTCAAGCTTTGGTCAATTCCGCGATTCAAGCTGCGACTGCGGAGGATGGTGGCTGCGTCAGCGTTCGGGTCCGTTGGCCGTCGCGCTGACCTTGTTGTGCCAGCTCGCTTGCGCCCCCGAATCTCCGACCCGGTAGATGTCGTAGGCCGCACCGCCGGCGGCGACGATCGACAGCACGGCGATCACCGTCGTCACCGCGGCTGAGGCCGGTGCCAGGTAGGCACGCCTCGCCGGAACCGCGGGTGATGTCGCCGCACGCGGGCCCGCAGGAGTGCCGACGTCCGTGGCCGCCTTCGCCTCGCGACCGCGCCACCAGACGACGAGTGCCAGGAGCGTGACCGGGAGGCTGAACCATAGGGCGGTGTCACCGATGCCGGTGTGCCGCTCGAGAAGTGCCGTGCTGGTGACGTGTCGCTGGAGCCATTCGCCGACCTGCGTCGTGACCGGTATCAGCGCAAGTGCGACGACCGCGAGGATCGCGTTCGGACCGGCGAGACGTCGTCGAGCGGCCGGCCAGACGGCGGTCAGGACCAGCAGCGACGCGGCGAGCGGGATGAGAACGACGATGGAGTGGACGAGAAGGATGTGGGCGGGCAGCCCGTTGATCGTGTCCATGAGGTTGTCTTCCTGATCGACTGGCGGCGCAGGGGCTTCGTCGGGTCGGTGCGGGACCTCAGCTGGCCGAGCTCTTTCCTTGCGTCGATTTGCTCGTGCTCCCGGAGCCGAGACCGCTCGAGCCCGACGTGGTCTTGCCGGCCTTGGCCTTGCTCGTATTGCCTGACTTGGCCTTGGCCTTGCTGGTATTGCCTGCCTTGGCCTTGGCCTTGGGCTTGCCGGCTGTCGCGGTGCTGCCCGCAGCCTTGCCGGACCCGGCCTGTGCGGACTTGCTCCGACTCGACGCGGACGCGCCGTCGTCGCCGAGCTTCGACCCCGTCGGATCGTCGGGTTCGTGCGCCGCTGGTCCGTCCACCGCAGCCTCTGCGTGAGCCGCGGCAGCGGCGACGGTGGCGACACCGGTCGCCGATGTTCCGGCGACGACTGCTCCGACGACGCCGACGGTAGCGCGCCTGAGCAGTCGGGTCCGCCGGTGGATGGGGTGAGTCATGTTTTCTCCATTCGTGGGGCGAGCGCCCGGCAGGAGGTTTCGGCCCGCCGGGCGTGGATCTTCGGGTCAGTGGTCAGTGGTCATCGGTTCGGCTGTCGGGGTTCAGACTGCGGCTTTCCGATGACTGGCCGGCGTGGTCCTCCGAGGCGGGGGGATGCCGTCGACCGGCAGATGCCCGAGGACCGGCCGGCCGCAGCCGCCATCGCGCACGTGCCGGTTTATCTCGCCGGCGAAGACCCGCAGGGACGAGGCAAGGAACCGCACGGCACCGTCGGGATGCGCGCAGGCACCCCGGCCGGGCGTGATCACGAGAAGGTTCTGCACCTGTGCCCAGTCGCGGGCGTCGCCGGCCTCGAGCCGCTCGATGTCGTCGGCCAGCGCGTCGAGACCGAACATGCACGGACCGCACTGCCGCATCGACTCCCCGGCCAGCCATCGGGCCACCCTGGCGATCTCGCCGATCGCGCAGGTGTCGTTGCCGAGAACGGTCACCGAACCGGCGCCGAAACTTCCGCCCGCATCGGCCAACCCGTTCCGGCTGAGCTGCACGTCCGGTACACCGAGCCAGCTGCCGTGGTATCCGCCGAACAGGACGGCGCCCGGGTGGGCACCGGACTCGGCGAGGAGAACCGACAGGGGTATGCCGGTCGGCACCTCGACGACGCCGGGCCGCTCGACTGCGCCCGCGACGGTGAGCAACGACGTGCCCGGCTCCCCGGCGACGCCGGTCTGGGCGAAATCGAAGGTTCCGAGCGACACCAGCAGGGCGATCTGAGCAAAGGTCTCGGCGTTCGACAGGAACGTCGGGCGGCCGCCGACCCCATGCCGGGTGGGCAGGATCCGTCGACCGATCGGTGTCGCCACCCGCCCGTCGAGGAGTTCGACGACGGCTCGAGCCTCGCCTGAGACGAACCGGCCGGGCGCCGCGACGATGTGCGCGCGCTGGTTGTCGATGCCTGCCGCCACCCGTTCGGCCGTCGCGACTTGAAGGGAGGCAAGGGATTCCTCGTCTGCGGTCACGATCATCACCCGGCGTGCGCGTGCGGCGTTGGCGACGGCGAGCGCCCCGTCGATCACCAGGTGCGGGAACCGTCGCATGAGCACGCGGTCCTTGAAGCTGAGCGGTTCGCCCTCGCTCCCGTTGACGACGACGCTGTCGGCTCCGCGCCGCGGCAGCGACTCGAGCTTGCGACCGACGGGGAAGCCGGCGCCACCGCGACCTCGGAGGGCAACCGTGTTGACGTCGTTGGTGAGTTGGGTCCGATCGGGCAGCCGCCGAGGCTGATGGGCCTGCCGGTGGGCCACGAGCCCGCTGCTCGCCGGCTGCCAGCCGGCCGCGAGCAGACGGGGTGTGCCGATGCTGCGGAACGCGATCGCCGGTCCGGCTCGTCGCTCGGCGGTCACGACTCGCGTCCGTTCTGAAGGGCGAGCCGGCGCCGGCCCCGCGCCAACGGCCCCCGGCGGGCGTGCAGCTCCGAGCCGATCCGCATCCCGACGCAGATCACCACGGCTGCGACACACGTCAGCGTGATGGCCGTCATCCACGTCTTGCCGGCGTCGGTGCCGGTCAGCACGCCGTGCAGGACACACGCGCTCCAGGCCACGTAACTGGCCGCGTGCAGCGTTCGCCACCGGCGTGCGCCGGCGGCCGAGGCGGCGAAGTGCCGGCGGCCCGCACCGACGAGGGCGACGAAGACGAACAGGTACGCGGCGACGCTGCCCAGGGCGACGGCGAGCGGGCGGTAGCCGGCGGTCAGCGGGATGAGTGCGCCCGACACCGAGATCCCGGACTTGCCGTCGGCGACGAGGGCCGCGACGTGGACGAAGATCAGCATGAACCCGGTGATGGCCGCGGCGCGGTGGAAGTACTGGACGAGCAGCCGTCGTTCGCGCCAGTTCGCGTCGTTCGGGCGAACCCGCACCGAGGCCGACGCGCCGAGGCAGATCGACGTCGTGAAGCAGACGAGCATGACGACGCCCGCGGCCCGCGCGAGATACCAGAGGGTCATCCGAGCCACCGGGCGACGGCGACGACGGGCCGGATCGGCAGCGACCGCAGTGCCGGTGGATCGGTTGGCGACATGATCGTCACACTGCCGCCGACGACCTCAGGGGCGGCTCAACCGACCGTCAAGCCTTCGTCAAGCTTTGATTCACCTGTGTGCCGGCAATGAGTTTGGCCCCGCACGCCCACGCGGGCGGTCAACCGGGCGCGGCCCGGAGGTCTGTGCGCGTGCGCGCCGCGCCGAGCAGCAACCGCACCCGGGTGCCTGCGCCCGGGTCGCTGGTCAGCTGCATCGATCCGCCGGCGGCCACCGCACAGCTCCGCGCGATGTCGAGACCCAGGCCGCTCGACCCGCGATCGCTGCGGCCGCGTTCGTGCGCACCGTCGGGCAGGCCCGGTCCTTCGTCCACGACGTGGAGGGAGACGAACCCATCACCGTCGGGCACGTCGGCGAGGACGACGCTGAAGGCGATGCCCTCCGGCGTGTGCGACAGGACGTTCTCCAGCAGCGCGTCGAGCGCCGAGGCGAGGTCGTCACCGGAAGTGCGCACCTGCACGGGCCGGGCCGGAGCTGTGAGCGACACGCGCCGGCCCTGGTCCTCGGCGAGCGGGGTCCAGAACGCCACCCGCTCCCGCACGACGGCGGTCGCGTCGCAGGCCGCCACGAACCCCTCACGGTCGGTCCGGCGGGCTGCATGGATGACCGCCGTGAGGGTGCGCTCGACGTTCGACACGTCGTCGGCCAACGCACGTGCTGCCGGCGAGTCGGGCAACGCCTCGACGTCGAGGCGCAAGGCGGTCAACGGCGTACGGAGCCAATGTGACATGTCGGCCGCGGTCTCGCGCTCGGCCGCCAGCAACTCACCGATCCGTTCCGCGAGCTGGTTCAGCGCTGCCGCCACCGTCGCGACCTCGGCCGGTCCGTCCAACGGCGCCCGTGCGTTCTGGTCGCCGGTCGCGAGCTGGCGTGCCGTGTCGGCGGTCGCCGCCAGCGGGTGGATGAGCCGGCGGGTGACGATCCGCGAACCGACGACGGCCAGCGCCAGCAGGAGGATCCCGGCGCCGGCGATGGCGGCCCACCACGGCCGGACGCCGTTCGTCAGCTGATCGTCGCTCACGTAGACGCAGACGAATGCCGGGCCCGACGAGGTCATCGCGACCACGCTGACGGCAATTCCCCCGTCGAGGTCGGAGACCGTGGCGGGCGAGACGTCACCCAGCCGACCGCCCCGGGCGGGGTCGTCACCGTCGTGGTTGCCGTCGTGGTCGGGATCCTTGACGCCGTCGAACGCTCCCGGCGGCGCCGTCCCGACGATCGTCCCGTCGGAGAGCAGAACCGCTGCGGTGCCGTCGGCGCGGTCGGCGACCCGGGCGACGTACGGTGCGAGGTCGCTCTTGTCGAACGACGCGGTGCTCAGGTAGTCGCCGAGGCCGACGGCGTTGGTGACCTCCTCGTCGACGATGCTGGTCCGGACGACCTGGCGGGCGAGTACCGCCAACGGGGCCGCGAACGCCAGCACCACGATCAGGGTCAGCCCGACGGTGAGCGCCATGATGCGCCGGTACATGCTCACGTCGTCACACCTGCCCTCAGGGGACTCACTCGTCCGGCGGCGTCAGCCGCACGCCGACGCCGCGGATGCTGTGCAGGTAGCGCGGCGCAGCGGCCGTCTCGCCCAGCTTGCGCCGCAGCCAGGACAGGTGGACGTCGACGGTGCGGTCCGCCCCGCCCCACGCCTGCTGCCACACCTCAGCGAGCAGTTCGCGCTTCGTCACGACCTGACCGACCCGGCCGGCCAGCACGAGCAGCAGGTCGAACTCCTTGCGGGACAGGTCGAGGACCGTCCCGTCCAGACTCGCCTGCCGGCTGGTCGGATCGACGACCAGCCCGCCGACGCGGATGGCCGAGTCCGCCGGTCCGGACGCGCCGCGCCGCAGCACGGCGCGGATGCGGGCGTCGATCTGCGCGGCCCCGAACGGCTTGACCACGTAGTCGTCGGCACCGGCGTGCAGCAGCCTGACCACCTCGCGTTCGTCGTCGCGGGCGGTCGCAATGATCACCGGGACCGCGCTCACCGAGCGGATCATCGCGAGCACGTCCGCGCCGTCGATGTCCGGCAGGCCGAGGTCGAGAACGACGACGTCGGGCTTCGTCTCCATCACCGCGGCGATGGCGTCCAGGCCCTTGCTGACCGCCCGGACGCCGTGGCCCTGCTCCTGCAACGTCCGCATCAGGGCAGCACGGATGGCCGGATCGTCCTCGACGAGCACCACCTGCGGCATGCGGGTCAGGGTAGTAGTAGCCGTACAGTCGCCGCCGGGTCCAGCAGCGCGAGCAGGTGCGGCCAGAGCTGCGCGCCGAGCGCGCGGTCGGCCACCTCGGAGCCGCCACGGGCCAGCCGCAGGCCGCCGGTGGCGACCAGCTCGCCGGGCAGGATCAGCCGGTGCCCGGCATCCGGCGAGGTGATGATGCGGGTGGTCCCGCCGGCGGCGGAACGGCGATCGGCGATGGTGCGGGCGTAGTCGAGGGACGGCCAGACCTGGTCGTCGCCACCGGCCGCGAGCAGGACGTCGGCGGTGATCGCCTCGACCGGTATCCGCGCGGCGTCGGCAGCGGTGCCGGCGACCCGCAGGCTCTGCTCGTAGCTGCCGCGAAACCGCGGCGGGTCCCCATCGGGTTCCCAGCTGTCGTCGTAGGGGACGAACGGGAGCGGGCGTCCGTGCCAGGTCCACGACGACCGCTGCGGGCGTTCGCGGCCGTCCAGCCCGGGGCCGACGTTGGCCCACACCACCGAGGTCGGCGCCAGCCCGACCACCGAGGTGATCCGCGGATCCCGCGCGGCGAGCAGCAGGCCGGCCTCCGCCGATTTCGACACGCCCAGGACGATCACGCGATCGCTGAGGTCCGCGAGCTGATCCAGCGCGGGCAGGAAGGTCTCGAGCGGCACTTCGCACACGCCAGGAGGTTGCCCGGCCCCGCCGAACCAGCGGAACGTCAGAGCTGCCGAGCCGTTGCGGGCGAGCAGACGCGCACGCTCGCGCTCAATCCGGCCGCTCGACCCGGACAGGACGAGCACCGCGCTCGCCGGCGGCCGGTCGTCCGGGAGTGCGAGCAGGCCGTCGGCCCAGGCCAGATCGATCTCCACGTCGATGATTCTGCCAACCGCGGGCGCAGCCGACGGCGGCGAGGCCTGCCGAGGCATGCCCGGGCCGCCCGACGCTCAGGCGCGGGTCTGCTGCACCAGCGGGCAGGTGAACGGATCGCGCGCGGCGAGGCCGGTGCGGTTGAGGTAACGACGGATCACGCCGTAGGACCGCCAGAGCGACATCTGCGTGTACATGACGTCGTGCTCACGGCAGTACGCCTCGACGATCGGCTTGGCGAGGCGCAGAGCGGGTCGCGGCATCGACGGGAACAGGTGGTGCTCGATCTGCTTGTTCAGCCCGCCCATGCCGACGTCGATCCACCGCCCGCCGCTGATGTTGCGGCTCATCAGCACCTGCCGACGCAGGAAGTCGAAGCGGGCTTCGGGTCCGACGATCGGCATGCCGGTGTGGTTCGGCGCGAACGACGCACCGAGGTAGAGCCCGAACAGCGCCAGCTGGATGCCGAGGAAGGCCCCGGCCTTGCCGGGACTCAGGATCAGGAAGGCCATCGTGACGAACCCGCCGAGGCGCAGCACGAGGAATGCGAGCTCGACCCAGCGTCGCTTCAACTTGTCCGGGCCGAACACCCGACGCAGGCCGGACACGTGCAGGTCGAGACCCTCGATCAGCAGTAGGGGAAAGAAGAACCAGCCCTGCCGGGTGATGAACCAGCTCGTCCAGCGTGAGCTGCGGCGGGCGGCGTTGCGCTCGGTGAAGGAGATGATCGGGAGCTCGATGTCGGGGTCCGAGCCGATCTTGTTCGGGTTGCCGTGGTGACGCGAGTGCTTGGTCTGCCACCAGCCCTGGCTGATGCCGACGAACAGGTTGGCGAGGACGAGGCTGACCCACTCGTTCCACCTGCCGGACTTGAAGATCTGGTGATGCCCCGCATCGTGGCCGAGGAACGCGATCTGCGTCAGCACGATGGCGAACACACCCGCGCTGAGCATCTGCCACCAGGTGTCGCCGATGAGCACGAAGCCGACGACCGCGGCGCCGAGCGCAACGCCGCTGGCCAGCAACCGCGTCCAGTAGTAGCCGTAGCGGCGCTTCATCAGTCCGGCGCCCTGGATCGTTCGTGCGAGGTCGGTGTAGGCACTGGCCGGCCGGGGACGCGACTG
>DAIQRJ010000036.1:0-40841 GCA_036786375.1 Actinopolymorphaceae bacterium | reverse complement strand
CACGAAGAGGTGTTCGCCGGCCGTGACGGCCAGTACCTGACCGTCGGGGAGATGCCCGGCGTGACCGTGGAGCATGCGCGGCTGTTCACCGACCAGGCGCGCGGTGAGATCGACATGGTGTTCCAGTTCGAGCACGTCGGCATCGACCACGGGCCCGGCGGCAAATGGGATCCGCTTCCGCTGTCGTTGCCCGCACTGAAGGGGTCGCTCGGCCGTTGGCAGGCCGGGCTCGCCGAGAGCGGGTGGAACAGCCTCTACTGGGACAACCACGACCAGCCGCGCGCGGTGTCGCGGTTCGGTGACGACGGGCAGTACCGCGTCGAGTCCGCGAAGCTGCTGGCGACGATCCTGCACCTGCACCGCGGCACGCCCTACGTGTACCAGGGCGACGAATTCGGCATGACGAACTACCCGTTCACCAGCATCGACGAGTTCCGCGACATCGAGTCCCTCAACCACTACAACGAGGCCGTCGCGGCGGGTGACGATCCGGCCCCGGTGCTCGCGAAGATGCTGCCGATGAGCCGCGACAACGCGCGCACTCCGGTCCAGTGGGACTCCGGACCCAACGCCGGCTTCACCACCGGGACGCCGTGGATCGTCGTCAACCCGAACTGCTCGACGGTCAACGCCATCGCCGATATGGGGACCCCCGGCTCGGTCCTCTCACACTTCCGCAAGGTGATCTCGCTTCGGCACGACGAACCGGTCGTCGCCTGGGGCGACTTCACCATGCTGTTGCCCGAGCACGAGCAGCTCTATGTCTTCACCCGATCGCTTAGCGGCGAGAACGGAGCCGCTAGGCACAGTGAGCGCGGATGTGACGGCGTGAAGCTGCTGGTCGTGGGCAACTTCTCCAGCGGCGACGTGTCGCTCGCCGACGTGCCCGACATCGACGCCTGGGTCGGTGCGGAGCTCGTCCTCGGGAACTACCCGGACCCGTCCGTTGCGCAGACGACAACGCTCCGTCCGTGGGAGGCGCGGGTGTACCGCCGGACCGAGGGTTGATCGAGCGCGGGCGGCAGCCGCGTCGAGCCGACACGTCACACCAGGCCGGCGATGATCCCCCACGTGGCGAGTGCCCCGCTGACACTGGTCCACTCCCCGTAGGCGGTGTAGTAGCCGACCGCCCAGGTGGTCTGCTCGTTCAGGGGGAACTGCTTCGCGGGCAGATCGCCGTTGATCACCGGGTCGGACATGTTGCGCACGACAGCCCACTTCGGCGGATCGGCGAGCTCGGAGCAGGCCAGCCCGAGCGCGGCGTCGCCCATCTCGACGGCGGCACCCTCGCGATCGAGCCGGTTCGCGCTGGTGCCGTACTCGAAGTAGTCGGTCGTGAGGATCGGATGGAACTCGGGCATGTCGCGGCCGCCGAGCTCGAGCTTGATGTCCGGGGTGTTCGACGGTGAGCTCACCACCGGCGCCAGCGGGAACGGGAAGCGCTTGGTCGGCGGCGCGAACGGTGGTTCGACCAGCTTGCTCGAGAACGCGCGCATCAGCTTCTGGGCATCGTCGAGCCGGGCAGTCGGCAGCGGCCAGTCGCTGGTGTAGGTCTGGCCGTTGAACACCTCGTTGCGGAACTCCTGCTGCAGCCGGAACTTGGCGGCCCTGGTGACCACGACGTCCCCGAGCTGGAAGTCGTCGAACACGCTGCCGGCGGTGCCGATCGTGAAGATGTGCGAGCACTTCGTCTCGGCGATGATCTGCTTGAAGAGGTCCTTCACCGGCAGCGTGGCGAGGCCGTCGCCGGTTTTGATGCTGTCCTGGTTCAGATGCAGCTCCGACTTCATCAACAGCACGTTCAGATTGCCGACGGTGACCGGCTGGAAACTGGCCAGCCGCTTGGAGTTCGCCGCCGGCGCGTTCGGCCGGATCTTGCGCCCGAAGGTGGCGTAGCGGTGGGTGTAGCGCGGCCAATTGCTCGCCGAGTGGCCGGGGCAGAAGACCTTGGCGAGGCCGGCGAGCTCGTCAACCGTCCAGGTGATGACGACGACGTCGGCGAGCGGCAGTTTGGCGCTGGGCTTGCGGTTCGGATCGAGCGGGACGACCACTGGCGCCAGGCCGGCCGGGAACGCGATCTTCTTGGGCACGGGCGTCGTCGCGGCCACGTCCAGAACCTCGACGCTCGGGGCCATGCTGACCGGATCGAGCCCGCGAGCGAGCAGATAGCGGGCGATCTCCTTGCGCTGCGGATGCGGGTTGACCCGCTTCGCAGCCGCCTTCCCAGGTTTCACTGTGGCCGTCGGGGTCATGGCGACGCCTCTCTCGGTACCCGGGCCGCGCGTCGACCGGCGAGCCGACCGCGGTGCCCGACTGGATGTTCTCCCACCCAAGAGTCGCCGAGGACCCCGCCCGATACCCCGCGCGGGCTTACGCTCGGATGCGGCCGCCGCGGTTGTGCGCACAGTGGCCTTGTGCGGTTCACCTGCTGGTCGTCCGCACGCTGCACTGTGACCACGGCGCCGTCCCGCACGCCGCGTTCGTTCTCGACTGGAGGTGCTGCATGCGCCAACCCCGGATCCCCATCAGGCAACTGGCCGGCCGCTCGCGTCGAGCCCGGATCGGCACCGACCCCGGCACCCACCAGGCGCCCGGCACCGTGGACACGCTCGCCGTCGCCGCCGCCGCCGCCGAGAACAGCATGGTGGACAGCGCCATCTACCTCGGTGGTAAGCGGATCGCCTCACCCAAGACGCTGGCCGAGACCTATCAGGCGTTGCGTGACCAGCCCGAGGGCATGGCCTGGATCGGGCTCTACCGCCCGAGCGAGCACGAGATGAACTCCCTCGCGTCGGAGTTCGACCTGCACGAGCTCGCCGTCGAGGACGCGATCCAGGCCCATCAGCGGCCGAAGATCGAGCGCTACGGCGACACCCTGTTCCTCGTGCTCCGGGCCGCCCGCTACCTCGACGACGTCGAGGAGGTCGAGTTCGGAGAACTGCACGTGTTCATCGGGCCCGACTTCGTGCTGTCGGTGCGCCATGCCGAATCCCCCGACCTGTCGATGGTCCGCAGGCGGCTCGAATCCGATCCCGACCTGCTCGGGCTGGGCACCGAGGCGGTCCTGTACGCCATCCTCGACGCCGTCGTCGACGGGTACGCGCCGGTCGTCGCCGGCCTCGAGAACGACATCGACGAGATCGAGGGCGAGGTGTTCCAGGGTGACCCGGCCGCGTCCCGGCGCACCTACGAACTCTCCCGCGAAGTGATCGACTTCCAGCACGCGACGAAACCGCTGGCGACGATCCTCGGCGCGCTCGCTGCCGGCTTCAACAAGTACGAGGTCGACCAGGAGCTGCAGCGCTACCTGCGCGACGTCGCCGACCACGTCACCACCGTGAACGAGAGGATCGAAGGTTTCCGGCAACTGCTCCGCGACATCCTCACGGTGAACGCGACCCTCGTGGCCCAGCAGCAGAACGAGGAGATGAAGACCCTCACCGAGAAGAGCAACGCGCAGAACCAGGAGACGAAGAAGATCTCGGCCTGGGCCGCCATCCTGTTCGCTCCCACGCTGGTCGGCACGGTCTACGGGATGAACTTCGACAACATGCCCGAACTGCACTGGTACCTCGGGTATCCCCTTGCCCTGTTGCTGATGCTGCTCATCAGCCTGGTGCTCTACACCGTCTTCAAACGGCGCGACTGGATCTAGCGACAGTCTCTCTCGCAGCTGTCGGTTCGGTACAAGACGCCCGAGCCGGGTCCGACGATGCTGCGGGCATGGAACTGCATCTGATCGCACCGTTCACGCTCGACACCTGGGACGTCGTCGCCGATCCGGCCGCCGACGATCCGGCCGCGCCGGGCCACCGGTCGCGCTTTTCTCGCGAAGACCTATCAGGGTGGGGCACTCGTCGGCACGGCCGTCGGGCACGCGCTCACGACCCCGGGCCCGGCCGGCGCGTCCCACGTCGCCCAGGAACGCATCACCGGCACTCTCGACGGACGTCCGGGCACGTTCGTGCTCGAGCAAGGGGGGACAGGCGAGCTCGAGCCGCAGATGAGCGGGATCGGGACGATTACCGGCGAGCCGCCCACGGCGCAGGGAGCGTCAACCACCCGATCCCACGGCGAAGGTCGGCTCGTCGCTCGACTGACGTCTGGACACCCACCTACCGATTTGGAACGCGCGATCCCGGCCAATGATGTGGGTTCAGGTACCGGCCGCGGCGCGACACCTACATGGGCGGTAGTGCACCAAGCTGACCCAACATCTCCATCTGGTCGAAGATCGTCTGGTGGTCGACGATCTTGTCGCCCTCAACCTTGAAGTAGTCTATGAAGCGGAGATTCAACTCGTTTCCTGAAGCTGGGATGGTACCCGCGGCCGACTGTAGGTCGCCGGAATGCGTTCCCTCGAAATGACCGAGGAAAACGACGTCCTCGCCTGTTTCGACCACCTTGTCGACGGCCATACGCGAGTTCGGGAACGCCGCCTTGAATGCGTGCCCCATTCCCTCGTGCTCGACCCTGTTCAGAGCGCCGCCTGGCATGAGCGTGACGCAGGAGGGATCGAAGAGCCCGGCGGCGTCGTCGATCTTGCCGACGGCGAAGAGATCGTAGTACGTCTCGACGGTGTCTCGGGATCGACCCATAACGTCCTCCGTTGTGCGAATGATTCGGTTAGCCACGCGTATATACCGCGGGTCGTCTCGCGCGAGGATCGCGTCAACGTGCCCTGGGGTGTCTCGCTGCGGAAGTCGGGGTCGAACAGGTCGTCGATCAGCTCCAGCCGGCCTTATTGATGACTTCGTCGAACATCCGCCGGATCGTGTCCTTGGTCGCAGACATCACTGCCCTCCAGCGGTGAGATTAGGTGTGGACCTCGTACACCGTGACCTCGGGCGGAGCAGGAACGCCAGCCCCAGCTGTGATCGGGCCGATCTGCTCGTTCGCGAAGGTCGTCGAACTGCTCTCGCGTCTCCCAGACATCGGTGACGCGGATCCCATGGTCGGTCGCGGGACACCAGTGGAACAACCCACCCGAAGCCCCCTGGCCTCGTGGAGTGAAGTTCATCTTGCGGATCACCTCGTCGTACTGTTGCAACGTGGCTCCATGGAAGTCCAGCACCACTGCAACAGCCATCCTGTGCTCCCCACAGTCGGCAGACACCCGGCAACCCGCACCCGAATGAACGATCCTCGCCGTTGTACGCCGGCGGAACCCACCTGTCAAGAACCCCACCTCCAGCTCGGGATCGCCGCTCAGCTCGGCCATGATCCGGCCCGCTTCGAGCAGAAGGCCGGGCTGTTGTCGGCATCGATCAACGAGCACCTGTGGATCGAGGAGGCCAGCGTCTACGGCTACTTCATCCGCGGGACCGGCGAGCTTGCCGGGACCCTCGACCACCACGTGGAGGCCGCCGGGCTGGCGTTCGTCCTGATGTTCGGCATCGCCGATGATGCCCGCCGGGCACGGGTGCTCGCCGGCGTACAAGAACGGCACCCGCGCAACCATGTTCAGCCGGAAAGACCGAAGGCATCGCCCTGCTGTCCGGTGAAGGCGACGACCCCGTGATCGTGCGAGCCGCGTACGTCGACACCCCACCCCCGCCGCCGCCGCCCGAGCCCGCGCCGCCCGGCTTGGCGCCGGGCTGCTCACCGGGCACGCCGCCGGGCTCGACCCCGACACCGACCCCGAGTGAGTGCTGGACCACCTGGTCGTCGTCTGGCCCCTCACCGAGGACAAGACCTGGCGCGACGACCTCACCGCACGCCTCGCGGCGACCTACCCGGGCACATACGAAGGGTGGACCGGGGACCAAAGCCCCTGTGCCAGAACCGATCTCGGCTGGGACGCTGTGTCAGGTACTCGAGGTCACACCCGGGGTCAGAAGAGGAGCGCGATGCAGTCTCGACCACGGGTCGTGATCGTCGGCGGCGGGATCAGCGGTCTGGCGACAGCGCACTACCTGCATCGTCGTCTTGGTGCGGGGGTGCAGCTCACTCTCGTCGAGGGTGAGCCGCGGCTGGGTGGCAAGATTGCCAATCAGCGCTTCGCCGGGCACTTGGTCGACATCGGGCCCGATGCGCTGCTGGTGCGCGCGCCGGGGATGGCTGCCCTGCTCGAGGAGCTCGGGCTCGGTGACCAGCTGGTGCCCCCGGCCGTGCAGGGGGCGCACATCTGGTCGCGCGGTCGGTTGCGCCGGCTCCCACCGGGCACCCTGTTCGGGGTCCCCGACCGGCTGCTGCCGCTGCTGGGATCGCGCCTGCTGTCCCCCGGAGGCCTGGCCCGCGCGGCCCTGGACCTGGTGCTGCCGCGCCGTCGTCCGGTCTCGCACGACCCATCGATCGCCGATCTGGTCGGCCCGAGGCTGGGCTCGCAGGTGTTCGAGCGGTTGGTCGAGCCGCTGCTCGGTGGGGTGCACGCCGGTCGGGCTCGCGAGCTCAGCGCCCGCAGCACGGTGCCCGACATCGAGTCCCTCGCGCGGGACAACCGCAGCCTGTACCTGGGTCTTCGCCGGCTGCGCCGGCATGCCCCGCCGGCATCGGGCGGCCCGGCTCTGGTCACCTTGGACGGCGGGCTGGTTCGGCTGGTCGAGGCGCTGGCGGCCCGGCTGCCGGACGACAACCTGCGGCTGGACAGCGCCGCCTGCCTCGTCGCGCGCGTCGGCACCGGCTACCGGGTCGACCTGATGGACGGGCAGAGCATCGTGGCCGACGCGGTGGTCCTGGCCACCCCGGCGTTCGTCACTGCCCGGCTGCTCGCCGACCTGGCCCCTGCCGTGGCGACCGTGCTCGCCGAGGTCCCCTACGCCGATGTCGCCACGATCTGGTTGGCCTACCCGCGCTCGGCGGTGCACCGTCGCCTGGACGGCACCGGCTTCCTGGTTCCCCCGCAGGAGGGCAGGCTGCTGGTGGGCTGCACCTGGTCGAGCGCGAAGTGGCCGCACCTGGCCGACGACACTGTCGTCCTGATCCGGTGCATGGTCGGCCGGCACGGCGACCGCCGGTGGCTGAGCATGGACGACGACACCCTGGTGCGTCGGGTGCACGACGAGCTGGTCGAGGCCATGGGCCTGACTGCGGGCCCGGTGCACGAGCACATCCAGCGCTGGCCACAAGCGTTGCCCCAGTACCTCGTCGGGCACCAGGACCGGCTGGACGCCGTGGATGCGGCGCTGCGCGACTTACCAGGGCTGTACCTGACCGGCGCTGCCTACCGCGGTGTCGGAATAGCCGGCTGCGTGGCCGACGCCGAACGCACTGCCCAGGACGTCGCCAAGGTCCTGGCCGACAACCGTCCCCTGCCCGAGGTGACCTCATGACTGCCATAACGACCGCCGTGCCCCGCGCGCGGCTGGACTTCGCGCGCCGACCGATGCTGGTTTTCTGGGAGGTCACGCGCGCCTGCCTGCTGGCCTGCAAGCATTGCCGGGCGAGCGCCACCGAGGGAGCCCTACCCGGTGAGCTCACCACCGCCGAGGGCCGCGACCTGATCGACCAGGTCGCCGACTTCGGGCGCCCATACCCGATCCTCGTGCTCACCGGCGGTGACTGCCTGCTGCGACCGGACCTGTTCGACCTGGTCGAGCACGCCACCGGGCTGGGTGTGCCGGTGGCGCTCTCGCCGTCGGTCACGCCGTCCCTGACCCCGCAAATGATCGACCGGATCGTCGCCAGCGGGGTCAAGGCGGTCTCGATCAGCCTGGACGGTGCGGTGCCCGCGACGCACGATGGGGTACGCGGGACCCCGGGCCACTTCGAGGACACCATCAAGGTGATCAGTGCGCTGTCCACGGCCGGGTTGACCGTCCAGGTCAACACCACGGTGATGCGGGCGAACGTCGACGAACTCGCCGACGTCGCAGACCTGATCTCGCGCGCGGGTGCACACATCTGGGAGGTCTTCTTCCTGGTCCAGGTCGGGCGGGGTGTGGCCACCGACGCAGTCACCCCGGCCGAGCACGAGGACATCTGCCATTTCCTGTATGACGCCTCGCAGCACGGCTTTATCGTCCGCACGGTCGAGGCACCCTTCTTCCGCCGTGTGGTGTCCCGCCGGCAGGCCGGGGACCCAGCCCCGACCAGCGGCCTCTACCAGGCGCTGTCCGGGCGGCTCGAGGCGTTGATGGGGCCGGCGACCGGGCGGCCCCGGGCGCACACCGCAGCCACCCGTGACGGCAAGGGGATCCTCTTCGTCGCCCATGACGGGGAGATCAACCCAGCGGGGTTCCTGCCCCAGCCGCTGGGCAATGTGCGGGACGAGTCGATCGCGGCGATCTACCGGGACGACCCGCTGCTGCGCCGTATCCGGGCCGCCGACTTCACCGGTCGCTGTGGCCGCTGCGAGTACGCCGACATGTGCGGGGGCTCGCGGGCTCGCGCGTTCGCCGCTAGCGGGGACCCGCTGGGAGAGGACCCTGCGTGCCCCTACCAGCCCGCCGATTCGCCAGGGCCAGCAGTGGGTGGCGGAGCATAGCCGCGAACACCCGCGATCGTCCTACAGCCCAGCCAGCAGACACCGCTCGATGACTTCTCGGTCATTCAGCGTCAGCCGAGAACCCGGCATACCCAGGAGTATTTCCGGGGAATAGCGCTGTTGGCCTCGAGCGAGGAATTGCGCAGAACCTCAACGCCATCTGGTTTGTTTTGCCGCCATCTGTACGTAATTCATTCAGCTTCGCTTCTACTCCAAATACATCGAGAAGCACCGCCTCAAACCGGGCGGACCACTGATGAGCTTGCTCGACGATGTCCGCAAGGGAGCCAGGGATTTCGCCCAGTATTTCAGAGGGGTCATGGGGCAGGATGCTCCTGAAACTCAACGACCAGCGCATCCTTCGGATCGTCGATTACCTTCTTTCCCGGCAATACATTGGAGCGACTCAAGTCACCAAGTTGCGGGAGATCCTGCAACCATGGATGTTCGAAGTGGGCTATCGGCCAGGTTGGCCGGAGTCCGCGGCTGGTCGAGCGGTCACATTGGTGGCGTCGAGGTTAATTCAGCAGTTGTGATGCCCAGGTCCTTCTCCGGTGCCACCTAATGCTTGACAGGCGTGTGCCGCAGCCACCGCAGTCCGACGAACGGCAGCACAAGCGGCACGAATCCGTAGCCGCTGCCGAACCCGGGTCCACACCGTTGCGTCGGGGAAGGCGTCCGGGAATAGCTCGCTCGCGGCACCGACGACGAGCACGCCGACGGGTTCGACGTTGATGGCCACGGTCGCGAGGCGCCGCGAGGTCACTTCCCCCGGCCCAGCGAGACCGTGGCGACGATGTAGACGATCGCAGCGAATGCGACAGCAGGTAGGCCAGCGGCGCCTCGTCGAACTGGGTGGCAAGCTGGACGGCCGAGCGGGCGGCCGCGGCGAGGGCGAAGATGCCGTAGAACGCCACGAGCCCCCGACCGAAGCCTCGTCCGGTCGGGGCAGGGGCCGACCGGGCACCAGGGTCAGCGAACGGAACCCGCCCAAACCTGCTTCACCCGCAGCACCATGACCGGGGTGATGAGGAAGGCGAGGGCGATCACGGCCGCGGCCGCCCGGGACCTCTCCCCCCACGCCCAGACGAAGGCGGTCGGCGGGATGGCCACGCAAGCGCAGCAGGTAGCCCACGAACTCCACCCGGGCGAAGTGGCGGTCGCTCCCGGCCATCTGCACGATCCCGCCGACCAGGAAGCCGACGAGCAGCGCCTCGAGCACCGCGCCTGCGGCGAAGGAGGTGGACCCCTTGGGGTCGGTTGGCCGCGGCAAGGACCAGCGCCCAAACCGCGAGCAGCAGCGCGACAACCATGATCGCTGTCGCATATGGGCCCGTCACCTCCCCAAATCCTGTCATCGCCTCAGGAGAGCCGCCAACACCGGTGCCAGATCAGAGAAGTACCGTCGGTGACCTGGCAACCTCCCGGCTAAAGGTCGCGGCACGGAGTTGAGGCTCGTACCACACCCGAGTTCACGGGAGCGCACGACGATGTGCGTGGATTCGCAGAAGCCCGCTAACAAATCGCTAACATTGGCCACTTCATGCACTTTGTCGCAAGGTGCCGCAGGTCGCTGACCTACGGAAATACTGGTCGGGGTGACAGGATTTGAACCTGCGATCTCTTCGTCCCGAACCACGAGCGAGGACGTCGCCAACGGGCGTTGGGCAGGTGAGAGCAGCACTGGGAGAGCCTATGGATCGCCGAAGAGCGGCCCTGCTGCTGTACTTCGTTGCTGTACTGCTGGACTCGCCCGGTCGTCGGGATCCTGTTGAACCTCATTCCCATCGGCGGTACCCGCTGGCGCGTCTTCTGACCGACTGAGCCGGAGTCGATCGGGGCAGACTGGCGCGAGACCGCGGGAAGTCCGCAGGTCGTCGAGCCCCCACGCGTCAGCGCGAGAGTCGGAGGTTTCCATGAGTACGAGCCAATGGCTTGCGGGCTGCCCTTGCGTCCCATCTGCGCGACCAGGCCGACAACGACGACCAGAACGATGATGAAGCTGGCGGCCGACCGGGCGAAGATGGAAGGTTTGCGCCGGGAGGCTGATCGGACACGGCTCGACGCCAGTGAGCAGGTCGCGAACGCGGCCACCGCCGATGGCCAGGCACGTCGGGCGCAGGTCTGGGCGCAGAAGCTCCAGCTCGAAGCCGACGCACGCGCCAAGGACGTAAGCGAGGCAAGGATGCGCCACGACGGGACCAGGCCAGCCGCCGACCCGCAGCCCTGAACCCACAGGCATCGTCGGGCACCGGGCCTTGTTGACGACGGAGTTAGGCTGCACGCATCCGATTGGCGACAGGGCCGGCGCTCGTAAGAGGGTGAGACCGCGATGCACAGTTACTCCTACGCCGATGTGATCGAACGGCTGTTCCGCGAGTTCGAAGGGTCCATTCCGCTACCAGTCATCGTCGAGGTCACCCACGTTTGTCGACAACAGCTCAGCGGATCGCCGATAACGGCGATGCCTGAGCTCCTCGAGCGGCTTGCGCGTCAACGTCTTCACGACATGACGCCAACGGTAGCTGCGCCGATACCTTCGTTATCGACACGCTGACGATCGGCTGGGCCAGCTGTTCCTCCTGTTTGACGTGGTTGGTACGAGCGACTGCTGATCGGGTCGCCGCGCCGCCGGATCGACCGGTTTCCTTCATCGGCGCGAGACGCTCTCCCGCAGGCCGCCCCGTAGCGACGAGCAGGGTGGCGTACTCACGGGCCAACCAAGGAAAGGATGGCTGGTCACTGCGCACGGCCCGGCGGACACTGTGGAGGTGGACAGGACCGCCATTCACGACGAGATGGAACGGACACGGCAGGCGTTCCATCGCATCCTCGACCAGGCCAGCGACGCAGACCTACGCCGGCCGTCCAGCGGCACCAGATGGACCAACGGCCAGCTGCTGTTCCACATGCTGCTCGGCTACCTGATCGTTGGGCGGTTGCTGATGCTGGTGCGCGTCTTCGGCCGGCTCCCAGCCAGCGTCAGTCGCGGCTACGCACGGCTCCTCGACATCGCTGCCATGCCGTTCGACATCGTGAATTACGCCGGCTCGTGCGTTGGTGGCGCACTTCTCGGCCGCGCGCGCATGATCACCATGTTCGACCGTGTCATCGCCGCGCTGCACCGCCGCCTGGAAGCCGAAACCGACGCCGACCTCGCCCACGGCATGCACTATCCAACGCGGTGGGACCCCTTCTTCAAGGACTTCATGACACTCGCCGACATCTACCGGTTCCCGACCCAGCACTTCGACTTCCACCGCCGCCAACTCACGATCGACGACGGTCAACCTTGAGGCCGACGTGACCCCGGAGCTGGTCCCCGACAACGCCAGTCTGACGCCGCCGCGAGACGTTCCGGCCTATCGGCTGGTGCGGGCTCCTATCGGCTGGTGCGGGCTCAAGTCGGGGACTGTCATATCTCCCGAGGAGTCGGTAGCTCACAGTGCGACGACTGCAGATGAGGGTCGAGGGTCGCGCCGAGCCCTGGGTTCGTTACCACGACGTACGGTCCCTCAACGAGCAGATGCGCACTTGAGTTCGTGTCACCGTCGAGCGCCGCCGCGAACAGGAGCTCCAACGTCGAAACCTGACCTCGAGTCTGCCGTTCCCGATCGCCCGGCAATCGGATGCCACCGTTCCCGCCCACGCGATACGACGAACGGTGCGTCTGGATCGACCCGCGAGCGCGTCGTCTACACCGGAGTCCGAACTCCCAGCCAACGTGTATGAGCAGACTTGACGACTGCGTCGTCGACGCCGCCGCTGTAGAGCTTGATGTTGGCCGCGGACCAGAGTTTCTCCATGCCGGCTTTGCCTCAGACCTCTTCACCTTGGTCCCCAGTCCTGCAGGATGGTGAGGATGACGATCCCGCGGGAGCCGAAGTGGGAGTAGTAGGAGTCGAGGGTGCGGAACCGGCAGATGTTCGCTGCCTCATCCAGCACCGCGACGAGGGGGCCGACGGATCCGTCGCCTTCGCTCGAGAGCAGGTAGAGGGTGTCGGTGCTGGCGGCGAACTGGTGCGGGTCGAACCTGGGACGCCGATCAGCTGGTGGGGCGACCCAGGTGATGGTGCGCCGGCTACGGAGGAACCCCATCAGCGCGCGGGCGGATCCGTAGACGCCGTCGCGTTGCTTGTCCGGCAACGTGGACAGCGCTTCGAGGCTGTCGGCCTGCAACGGATACCCCGCATCCGCGAGCACCCGCGCCGGGGTGAGGTCGGCGGGTGCGGTGAGCCACGAGTACACCGTCACGATCGACTCCTCCGCCTCGGCCGCTGCCAGCAGGAGCAGGCCGATGAGGTTTGCCGTACCGCGGGGCGCAGCTCGACCTCACGATTCGGTTAGCCGGGCGTCGACGTGGCGGCGCCCGCCCCGATGCGGACTGGCACGACGCGTGTCAGATCATCCGCGCCCGGTCGGCAACCTCCGCGACGAACGTGGGCAGGATCTCCAGGTAGTCGGCGAGTATGGCGTCGGCCTCGGCGCGAACCTGCGCGGACGGCGCGTCGAGCGAACTGCGGACCCGGCCGGCGATCCGCGCAACCCGCATGCCGATGCGCCGAGCCAGGATGTCCCGGGGCCGATCGAGTGGAGTGCCACCTTCGCTCCGATAGACGTCGACACCGCGCCGCAGCCGGTCGGGATCGGGGAACTCCCTTCCACGCTTGGCGTATTCGACCAGGACGTGCGCGGCCTCCAGCGCCGCGCTGTCCGGGCCGGCGACGTCCCAGTCGATCAGCACCGGCTTCCAGCCGGCACCGTCGGGAACCATCAGAATGTTCCAGGTCTCGATATCCCGGTGGGTCATCACGTACGGAGCACCGTCGGCGAATGCATCGGTAACGCGGTCACTGAGCTCGAGCAGCGAGTCGATGCGCCCTGCCAGCGCGTCGGCCCAGTCACGGCCCTGCTGACGTCCCTGCTCGACCCAGCGCTGCCACTGCCCGAGCGGGACGGCCGGGAACTGGTTGTACCACCAGGTGGGTGCCGGGACGTGGGTCAACGGAGGTTCGAGCTGCTGGATGCGCGCGAGCGTCGTGGCATACCAGTCGGTGATGTCGTCCTCGGGTTCGAGCGGCCGGTGCTCGAGGTAGGAATAGGCCCGGAAGACACCGAGCCCGTCGATGTTGGCGGCGGCCGCGAACTGTGGATGTCGCGGTAGGACCGGCGGTGGCGAGTCGATCCCGGCGCGCAACGCGAGCGCCTCGAACTCCATCGCCGCCTCGAGGGTGACACGCCACGGCAGGTCCGGCCCACGCCAGAATCGCTTCACCAGAAACGATCCGGCCGTGGCGTCGAGCCGCCAGGTCTCCTGGCTGACGTGCCGGACCGGCGTCATCGGCCCGTCCGGGCGGCCCACGTCGAACGCCTCGGCGACAAGCTCGGCGACCTCGTGCTGATCGACGATGACGGCCTCGGGCTGCCGGGTCATCCCGGTCGAGGTCGCCACCTGGCGGTAGGCCTCGTCGCCGAGCGCGCGCCACTCCGGCTCGGCGTCGATCGCCACCCACCCCGACGACGGGCGGCCCGGCCAGGCCGGGAGTCGCACGGTCAGCCGATCCCCTGCCAGGACTGCGAAAGCTTCGGCGTTCACGATCAGGGTGTCGTCGTCGTCGACCTGCCTGCGCTCGACACCGGACCGGTCGCGGTACGCCGCGGCGATGTCGTCGAACCGTGCGCGTGCCCGTGCTGTTTCGTCGTCCACCGTCCGACCGTAGAGCACGCGCGCCGCCGTCCTCGACTGCTCCGCCTTGACCTCAACCGAACTTCATGTTGTTGGCTTGGCGCATCGATCACCGAGGAAGGGCATTCCATGCGCATCACCAGAGTCGACATCACCAGCACCGACGTCACAACGGCAGCCGAGTTCTACGCCGGCGTCCTCGAACTCCCGGTCGCCGTCGCTGCTGACTCCGCGACCGTGCGGATCGGCGCATCGACAGTCGTCCTGCGGCACGGTCCGGCCGGTCCGGGGATCAACCATCTGGCGTTCACGATTCCGGCGAACCGGTTCGCGCAGGCGAAGGTGTGGCTGTCGAGCCGGGTGCCGTTGCTCACGAAGAACGGCGCCGACGAATCCCCCCTCGGCGGCACGTGGAACTCCGAGTCGGTGTACTTCCCGGGCCCCGACGGTTCCATCCTGGAGCTGATCGCCCGGCACTCGCTGGACAATGCGACCGCCCACGCGTTCACGAGCGCGGATCTGCTGTGTGTGAGCGAGATCGGGCTGGGGGTACCCGACGTTCCGGCCGTCGTCGACGCGCTCGAAGCGCAGTTCGGCCTTCCCCGCTTCGGCGACGGCGGCGATCAGTTCACCCCTGTCGGAGATCACGACGGCCTGCTCATCGTCGTGTCGCAGGATCGTCCGTGGTTCCCGTCCGCCGATCGGATCGCCCGCGGCGGCCCGTTGAGCATCACCCTGACCGACGTTAAGCCGGGCGCGACCTACGCACCGACCGAGGAGCACGTGCTGACCAGCATCTGAGCGGGCCGACGGGCGCACCTACCCTGGGCCGAGCACTATGAGCTCATCAGCCCGCTGGTCCCGGCTCGGCCAAACTGCAGAAGCCCGCGGTCGGAGGCGGTCGGGACCGCAGGTCTCTGCAGTCTCAACGGTTGCCGACCTGGGGATCACGCACGGTCGTCACCAGGCTCACCAGCGACGGCCGCCGCGGCGTCGATCCGAACCCGAACCGGACCGGCGGATCGACGCGCGTCAAGCTGCCCAGATCGGCGCCGTCCCAGGTGGCTGTCAGGGCGGTGATCGATCGGACGTCACGGGCGGCGTACCACTCCCGCCGCGCCCCGGTGCCGCCCCGGGTCCGAACGCCGCGCATCACGGTGCGGGCGATCGGATCGACGGCCGCGGCCCACACCGACGAGGTCGCGATCCGCATCGGCACGGCCCCGACCAGCCGGCCCAGCGCCGTGCGCGAGCCGAAACCGAGTCGCATGACAAGCGGCCCGGCGGTCACGGTCCACGCTGCCGCGTCGTCGTCATCGAGTTCCGGATCGTCGAGGTCGCCCCAGTCCGCTGCCCGCTCACCTCCCACGGCACGGTCACCGTCGCGCACGGCGACACCGACGATGCGGACCGCGTCGAACGTAGAGGTGGCGGCGACGAAGTCGGCGACCTCGCGCGACGGCGCGAGCAGGACCCGGTGTCCGTCCGGCCGCTCGACCATCACGTCGGTGAAGTCGCCGAGCGGCGAGTCACGCCAGCGGCCGACGACGATGCGGGTGCCCGAGGACGTGCCGACCCCGGCGATGCGGCCGTCGAACCGGAAACCGTTCAGCGGGTGATCCCCCGCAGGATGATCGCGAGCATCGGCTCGGCGTCGGCGATCGACATCGACGCCTGGTCGACGACCGCGGCGACACCGGTCACGAGACGCATGACCTCACGGCTGTCGACACCGTCTCGCAGTGTGCCCTGCGCAGCCGCGTAGGCGATGACCTCGTCGTTGGCCGCGTTGAGGATCTGGCACTTGCGGTAGATCGGCGAGTTCTCGTCATCCATCGCCGACACGAACTTGGCCGCGGCACCCCGGTAGAGACCCACGTGCCCCACGAACGTGGTGAACCAGGTGGCCAATGCCAACTCGGCCGGCTCGCCGGACTCGATGACCTCACGGCTGTCGCTGCGGATGCGCTCGACCCAGTTGCGCATGAGCGCGTCGAGCAGGGCGTCACGCGTTGGGAAGTGCCGGTAGAGCGTCCCCGGACCGACACCGGCGCGCTTGGCGATGTCGTCGAGGGACGCCGTGGAGCCGTGCTCGGTGAACGCCTGCCGCGCGGCCGTCAGGATCTTGTCGTAGTTACGACGGGCATCGGCTCGCATCGGCTTCACGTCCGGGTCCGGCGGGGCAACCGGCACGGATGTGGTGGAGGTCACTGCTCAACTCCCTGGGTAAACGGAGATAGTCTCCGTATTGTTGCCGAAGCGGAGACAACCTCCGGCTACCTTACGCCAGCGCTGGTGCGCTTGCACAGAAGGAACCCCACCATGACTCAACAACTCACCCGGCCCGGCCAGATCGGCACGGTCGCAGGTCTCCACTGGACGCATCGACGCCCCCTCGCACTGGCACTTATCCTCACCGTCCAGCTGATGCTCGTGCTCGACGCGACCGTGGTGAACGTCGCCCTCCCCCACGTGCAGTCCGACCTCGGCTTCTCCCCGGCCGGCCTGTCGTGGGTCCTGAACGCCTACGCGCTCGCGTTCGGGGGCCTGCTTCTCCTCGGTGGCCGGCTCGGCGACGTCTTCGGCCGCCGCCGCACGTTCACGACCGGCCTGGCGATCTTCACGCTGGCGTCACTGCTCGGTGGATTGGCCCAGAGCTCGGAATGGCTGGTCGCCTCCCGCACCCTGCAGGGCGTGGGCGCGGCGATCGCCGCACCCAGCGTCCTCGCCCTCATCACCGCCGGCGCCGCCAACGTCGCCGCACGCAACCGGGCTCTCGCGCTGTTCAGCGCCGTCTCGTCGGCCGGCGCCTCGCTCGGGCTGATCCTCGGCGGCCTCCTGACCGGATACGCGTCGTGGCGATGGTCCCTGTTCATCAACGTCCCGCTCGGCGTGGCCGTCCTCGCGCTGGTTCCGCGGTTCGTCGACGAGACGCCGCGCCGGCCCGGCCGGTTCGACGTCGTCGGCGCCCTCACCGCGACGCTGGGTTCGACCCTGCTGGTCTACGGATTCATCAGCGCGCCCGGCCGGGGCTGGACCGGCCCGGTCACCGTCGGCTCGTTCGCTGTCGCAGCCGCGCTCATCGCGACCTTCGTCCGAACGGAGCAACGCATCCGGCAGCCGTTGCTGGATCTCGTCCTGCTCCGCAACCGCCGACGGGTCGGGGGCATCCTCACGATGGCGTTGATGGTCGGCTCGCAGTTCGCGTTCTTCTTCTTCACCGTCCAGTTCATGCAGCACGTGCTCGGATACGGTGCACTCCGCTCGGGGCTGGCCTACCTGCCGCTGTCGCTGCTGATCTTCGTCGTCTCCCGGTTCGCGGCGAATCTCACCGCCCGCTTCGGGATTCGTCCGCTGATCATCACCGGGGTCAGCCTCCTGCTGGTCGCGAATCTCTGGCTGACGCAGTTGGGCGCGTCGAGCACCTATCTCGACGGGCTGCTCGTGCCGATGCTGCTGATCGGTATCGGCGCCGGGTTGTCGTTCATGCCGCTGACGGTGTCGATCCTCAGCGATGTCGCACCCGAGCATGCCGGCTCGGCCTCCGGGGTGGTGCAGATGTCACAGCAGGTCGGGGGGTCGATCGGGCTCGCGGTGCTCGTGACCGTCTACGCGTCGCACTCCGAGCCGGGCAGGGTCGTGCAGGGGATGCCGTCGAGCTTCCTTGCCGCGTCGGGCATGCTCGTGCTGGCGCTCGCGTCGGCCGTCGCGCTGATCCGGTCGCGCAGCACCGTGGGTGATCGCTAGACGGGTGGGAGTTCCGGGCTCGACGGCCCGCTCACGCTGATCACGTGACCGTCGGGAAGTCGCCAGCTGAACTCCCGCCGGTACCAGGGCTTGTCGTTCGGCGGCTGGACGATCGGGAGCCCGGCGGCGATCGCCCGCTCGTGGACGAGGTCCACCGGGATCCCGACGTCGATCGACAGCTCGGTCGCAGCGAGCCGGCCGCTCGTCTGCGAGAGCTGGAAACCCGCACTCCCCGACCACGGCTCGACCGCGAGGAAGGCAACCTTCGGCGGGTCGGGATACGCCCAGCCGAGGTGCAGTCCCAGCACCGACCGCAGGATCGCGATGGTCGCGTCGAGATCGGACACCTCGAGCGTCGTCCGCACGCCGAAGACCTCGGGGTCCGCGGGTCTCGCGGAGCGGGCCATCACGACCGTCTGGGCGACGTGGTCGCGATAGACACGGGGCAGCCGGCCCCGTTCGGACATCCCGGCCGCACGCGCCACCCCGAGCGAGCCGAGATTGCGCGAGTCGACCCATGCCTCGAGTCCGTCGACGCCCTCCTGGGCAAGGAGATACGGCACGACGATGCGAGCCGCCTCGCTGGTGATCCCCTGGCGCCAGTACGCGCGGGACAGGCTCCAGCCGACACCGCGGATCGTGCTCTGCTGGTCCGCGAAGACCCCGATCGTGCCGATGGCGTCACCACCGCGCAGGCGGATCGCCCAGGTGGTACCGCCGTTAGCCGTGACCTCCAGGCGCAGCCGGCTCGCGGTCTCCTCTACCGACGTCGACCCGGCCGACTCGCTGTCGTAGCGGTGGACCTCGGCGTCACTCACCATCGCGTGCAGAGCCCCCGCATGCGACACCGGATCGAGCGGGTCGAGATCGAGGCGCGCGGTGTGCAGCGGTTCGATCAGCAGCGGCGGACGGACGTCGGGCATGACGCCGACCCTAGCCAGGGCCCGATGCTCAGCCGGTCCACGCCTCCGACCCGGCGAAGTCGAAGCTCGCGCCGGGGACGAAGAGCGGACGCGGCTGGTAGGTGTTCACGCCGGGGTCGCCGCGGAGCAGCATCGCGGACGGGAAAGGCTGCTCGTCGCCGGTGATGCGGGTCGAGGTCGGGATGTAGCGGATGGTCAATCCGCAACGCCGCTTGGGCGAAGTGTTCGCCTTCGAGCCGTGGATGATGTTCGGGTGGTGGACCTCGACATCACCGGGAGCGAGGATCAGGTCGACCGCCTTGGTCTCGTCGACGTCGACTGTCGTCTCGGAGCCGAGCACGTTGTCGACGTCGGCGCGCGTCCGCAGGCCGTGCACGTCATCTCGGTGCGATCCCGGGATCACCCGCACGCAGCCGTTCTCCGGAGTCGACTCGTCTACCGCGAGCCAGAGGGTCACCACCTTCATCGGCTCGAGTGGCCAGTAGGCCGCGTCCTGGTGCCAGAGCACCTGCTGGCCGGAGAACGGCGGTTTCGAGATGTAGTGCGAGGCGAACAGGGCGATGTCGGGGCCGATGAACAACTGGGCCAGGTCGAGAAGGCGCTCGTCGCCGACGAGCCGGTTCCAGAACGCATCGCCGGCGAACAGCTGATGCCCCAGCGCCTCGCCGCGTAGCTCGGGATGGTGGGCACCCAGCCAGGCGACGTGGTCGCCCGCCTCGGCCACCAGCGCGGGATCGATGACGTTGCGGAAGATGACGTAGCCGTCGGAGTCGAAGTGCGCGAGCGCTGCGGCGGTATCGACGGTCGAGGTGCTCATGCTGTGTCCTTAGCGCAGGCGGCAGAAACGATGGCACCAACGCTATGTCCAGCCGCGCCGGACGCGTCCGGAACGGCGCCGGGTGATGGTGCCGGAAGTGGACGTTCGCCGGTCCCTGGGCTGTCCACGGCACCGATGGTCGGGACCGCCGACGGTCACTGCCCGGCCGCGGCTGCCCCAGCGACGGTGCAATGGCGCGACGGTGCGACGATGACCCGCGTGCACGCCTTCGATGACGTCCTCGCGGCCAACGCCGAGTACCGGCGCACCTTCGCCGACCCCCACCTGGAAGGCCGCGCCGCCACCGGCCTCGCGGTGGTCACCTGCATGGACTCCCGGATCGACCCGCTCGGCATGTTCGGGCTGGCCGCCGGGGAGGCGAAGATCCTGCGGACCGCCGGCGCGCGCGTGACCGACGACGTGCTCCGCAGTCTCGTGCTGGCCCATTACCTGCTCGGCGTCGATCGGGTCATCGTCGTCGCCCACACCGACTGCGGCATGGCGAAGAACAACGACGAGGACGTGCACGCCGCGGTCTGGGAGCGGGCGCGCATCGACAGCCGGAGCGTGCGTTTCCAGACCTTCTCGGATCAGCAGGCGGCGCTGGCGCGCGATGTCCAGCGCGTGCGCAGCTCGCCCTACCTGCCCAACGAGATGCCGCTGGTCGGCGGCATCTACGACGTCCACACCGGCGCCGTCACCATCACCGTCGACGAAGACTGATCGGCGGCTGCGGTGGCTCAGATCGCGCGCATCTTGTTGTTGCGGGGATCGTGGGTGAGCTCGGCCAGCCCGAGTGCCTCGAGCAGCGGTGGCATGTACATCCCGAACCGGCCCCGGTAGCCGTTGCGGAGCCCGTACCACCCGCCGACCGGATTGGACTCCGACCGACCCCACGCCTCCACAGTGCCCTCCTTCGCCGGCTTCTTCTCGTCCGCCGCACCCAGATCGACCCAGTCGCCCTGTTCGACGAGCCACGCGTGCAGATCCTCGATCGCGCGCAGGTCGTACTTGAGCGTCGTCGACCCGACCTGACACACGAGCGTGGGCGGTGTCGCCTGCTCGTCGGTGTACATCGTGTAGTCCGACGACCCGGGCGGGGTCGTCAGCACCCACGGGTCGTCCTTCGTTCTGCTGCCGTCCGCCATGGCTTACTCCTTCGCTGGCCCCGATCTGTCCGATGATGCGCTGTGGAGCAGGCAGGTACCAGGATCTGCCCGCCGCCGGTCACACGCCGGCCCGCCCCGACTCGACGGGCCGCTGACCGCACGCGCGCACGGACCGATTTCTCCAAGCCGGCGGTGCGATACCGCGGCATGATCGGCGTATGAGCGACTCGTCGACCTTGATCAGCGTCACTCCCTACCTGCGTCACTCCCTACCTGCGTCACCCCGACGGCGACGCCGCCGACCCCGGTGCCGGCGGGCCGCTGCTCATCATCGGTGTCACCGACGTCGATGCGCAGTACCGGCACATCCAGGACGCAGGGGTCGCGATCGATCCACCGAAGGACGAGGAGTACGGACCGCGCAGCTGCCACCTCAGCGATCCTTGGGGCTACCAGTGGTATTTCTGGGAGGGCGACGCGGTCTATCCGCCCGACTCAGAATCCTTGCCGGGCACGAGCGATCAGCCCCGCGGGCGCCAGTCCGACGGCGGCACGTAGGCACCGTCCATGTAGTCGAAGAGCTCGCCGCCCTCGATGCCGAAGTATTCGGCGAGGGAACGAACTTCACCTGCCGTGAACGCGTAGGACGAGCCGGCGCTGCCGAGCCGACGCTCGAATGCGGCGAACGGAATTCCTACGGTCGTAGCGACCTGGTCGAGATCGAGGCCGCGACGGTCGATCAGCGCGCGAACCGTCCGGCGAACCGTCTCGTCGTCTCGCTCGATGCGCATCCGGGATGGGTTACCCACAAGGTCGCCGCCCTTCGACGCTCAGCCAGCCTCAGAGTATCGACTCAGCCACATTCGGGCAAATAGTATGCAATTCAAAATACTAGCGGTGATTCGTGCCAAACGGCCGGGGCGATGCGCTGCGAACAGCTCAGGCCGGAGCGTCGGATCGGTTGCGCCGTAGCGTGAACGTCTCGAACGGCATCAGTTCGCCGTACGGGCCGACGACGTTGAAGCAGGTCACGCGCATCGACGTCTCACCGCCCCGGACAAGCCCTGGATCGACGGTGAACGAGGCGAATCCGTAGGAGTGCGCGGCATCGCGCACGGCCGACCACGGTGCATCCTCTTGCACATAGACCGGTGGCCGTTTTCCCGTGGTCGCGTCCCGCGGGCCCACCTCGGTGATCACGCGGCATCGGGGCGGGGAGAAGAAGAGCTGGTTCGACGGCGCCGAGGTGCCCCCTCCGCCGAGGACCATGTGCACCGTGCCGGACGACGTGTCCACGACGTCGGTGCGGGTCGATGCCGGAACCGGAGTCCGCGTCCCGTTCGGCTCGTGCCCGCGGATCGGGTGGCTGCGTTCGTAGTGGTGCTCATGACCGCAGACGACGAGATCCACGCCGTATCGGTCGAACAGCGGAACCCATTCCTCCCGGATGCCGAGGTCGGCGCCGTTGAACAGGTCGGCAGTGCTGATGACGACCTGGTGCATGCACACGACGATCCAGTCGGTGTCGCGATCGGCGCGCGATGTCCGCAATTCCCTTTCCAGCCAGGCTTTCTGGGCGCCGTGGGAGTAGCCGCGCACATAGCTGTTGCCGCCGTCCTGGTAGCAGACGTCATCGTTGGCGAGGCTGATCACGCGGACCGATCCGACCGTGAAGGCATACCAGAGGCCGTTGGTGTCCGGGGTCTGGCCGGGAGTTCGGGGTACCGAGAAGTAGGTCTGGTAGGCGCGGTAGCCGATCGGCCCGTTCCCGAGTTCGTTCTCGTGGTTGCCCGCCGACGGCATCCACGGCCGGTGGCGTGCGCTGCGGCTGTTGTTCTCCCAGAAATCCGACCACGTGCGCACGCGGTCCTGGGCGAGGTTGGCGTAGCAGAGGTCACCGTTGAAGAGGTGGAACAGCGGAGCCACGCGTTCGACCCCCGCCGTCGTGTCGCCCGCGGCCGGTGAACCCAGGTTGTCGTTCACGTACGGCGGATTCGCCAAGGCGACCCCGGCCGGTGGGACGTACTTCTTGCCCACTGTGGGCGTGCCTTGATCACCGAAACTCGTGAAGGTGAACGCCGATCGACCGGCTGGTCCGGTGCGGAACGAGCCCGACTCCGGCTGCGCACCGGCGTGCACCGCCACGTACTGGTAGTCCGACGTGGGCCGTAGTCCGGTGATCGCGGCGTGGTAGGCGTACACGGTCGTGCCGGAGGCGGCGTCGACGTAGCTCTTCGACTCCGCGCGGACGGTCCGTTCGTGACGGGCGCCGTCGCGGGCAACGAGCACCTGCGGGTATCGGACCGGGTGGGGCGTGTGCCAGGAGACGGTGACCTCGGTGGCGGCGTCGGCACCGAACTGCGTGTGCAGACCGGCCACGCGAGGTGTCGCCTCGGGGTGACCGTCCGGCCGATGGGCCGGCGCGCCGGCGGTCGTCGACGCTCCCGCCCTGGTCGCACCACCACCGATGACGGTCGCAGTGGCGGCAGCTGCGGTGACCGCACCAGCGGCCTTCAGCAGGCTGCGCCGGGTCAGGTCGGAGCCAGATCGCGGATCACTCATAGACGAGAGCCTGCTCGGCAACGGGAAACGCGGCCGACCGTGCGGATGAACGCACCGCGAACAGCCCGAGCACGGTGACCCGCGCGCGGACGTGTGCGATGTCGTTCATCTTCGGCGTCGATGATGGGCCCATGGCTATCGCGGAGCATCTCGAGATCGAGACGAAGTTCGACGTCGACAACGCGCTGGGCATGCCGGTCCTGACCGGGCTGCCCGGCGTCGTCGACGTCGCGGGTCCGACCGAGCAGCAGCTCGACGCCACCTATTTCGACACCGCCGACCTGGCCTTGGCAGCCGCGAGGGTGACGCTGCGGCGGCGCACGGGCGGCGAGGACGCCGGATGGCATCTGAAACTGCCTCTGGCGGAGCAGGCGCGCCGCGAGGTACGGGCTCCGCTGGGTGAGCGCGACGGCGAAGGCGACGGCTACGAAGGCGTGCCCGCCGAGCTGCTGGCTTCCGTTCGGGTGCTGATCCGCGATCACGGGCTCACCGCCGTCGCCACTCTGGGCACCCGACGTCTCGTCCACCGGTTGCTGGGCGAGAACGGCGTCGTCCTGGCCGAGGTGTGCGACGACCGGGTGACGGCCATCGTTCCGGGCGACGCCGTGCGCGCCGACAGCTGGCGGGAGTGGGAGGTCGAGCTGGTCGATGGGTCGATGGAGCTGCTCGGAGCGGCCGGCAACGCGCTGACGGAAGCCGGGGCCACTGTGGCGAGTCACGAGTCGAAGCTGGTGCGTTCGCTCGGCCCGGCCGCGCCGCCGGCGACGCCGATGTCGTTCGACCTGCCGGCACGACCGAGTGCGGCGGAGGTGCTCATCACCTACCTGCAGAACCAGATCGCCGACATGAGGCGGCTCGACCCGGGGTTCCGCGCGGACGACCCGGAGGCGTTGCACGACCTCAGGGTGGCCGTCCGCCGGTTGCGATCGGCGCTGGCCACGTACAAGACCCTGCTCGAGGACGGTTCGGTCGACGAGCTGCGCGACGAGCTCAACTGGCTGGGCGGAACGCTCGGCCAGGCCCGTGACGCCGAGGTGCTGCGTGCCGAGCTGCAGCAGGCGGTGGCTGCCGAACCGGCCGAGCTCGTGCTCGGCTCCGTCGCCGTCCGTATCGACGACGACCTCAGCACCACCTACCAGCAGGGCCGACGCGATGCCCTCGCCGCGCTGGACGAGACGAGGTACTTCCGGTTGCTCGACCGGCTCGACGCTCTGGTCGCGGCGCCCCCGGTCAGCGCGCTCGGCGGCAAACCGGCGCTCAAGGTGATACCGACGCTGGTGGCGGAGGACTGGCGTCGGCTTCGCCGGTTGGCGCGCCGGGCCGAGTCGGTGACCGACGAGGCGGATCGGGACCGCGCGCTGCACGAGGTGCGCAAGGCCGCCAAGCGGCTGCGATACGCCGCCGAAGCGGCGCACCCGTTGATCGGTCGCAAGGCGGCCAGACTCGCGACGTCGGCGAAGAATCTGCAGACCATCCTCGGTGACCACCACGACACCGTCGTGATCCGCGATCTACTCCGCCGGCTGGCGGTGGAAGCTCAGCTCGCCGGCGACAGCAGCTTCACCTACGGCCGGCTGCACGCACTCGCGCAGGCCCGCGCGAGCAAGGCGGACGTGCGGTACCGGAACGCCTGGGCCGGCTTCCCGGAACCGCGGATCGCCCGATGGTCGGCGGTCTGACGCAGTGGTCGGACGGTATGACGCAGTGGTCGGACGGTATGACGCAGTGGTCGGACGGCGGCTTACCTGGACAGGTGGCGGGCGACCAGGCGGCTCGCGAGCGCGGTGAGGGCGATCACGCCGGCCAGCGCGCCGACCGTGACACGGAGTGCCATCGAGTGGCTCCAGCCCGCGCTCAGCTGCGGGACGAGGACTCCGATGGCGACGATCGCGACGATCGCCGCAGAGGTGATGGCGTTGCGCGGGTCGATCCGAATCCGTCGGCCGGTTGGATGATGGATCGCCATGACGTCCGCCTTCTTGTCAGTTCTACCGTTTGTCCGCTTTCTTACTTTTAGACGCTAGATGAGAGATAATGTGCTGTCTAGGTGATTGAAGCTGAAACTACTATTTGTAAGCGGTTTGTCACTGTCACTGACTTTCACGTTGGCCGGCTGACGCAGTCCAGCCCAAGCGGGAAACCTGACGAATGGTGACTATCTGTAGTTGATCTAGCGGTATGCCATCCAATATGCGTACTCTCTGCAGCCATGCTGCGTACTCTCTGCAGCCATGCTGCGGCGCACGCTGGCGGGACTCGTGTTCCTCGCGGCGGCAGCGATCACCTCCTGCAGCGGAGTCGGCACGTCGGTCGTCGAGGCCGGATCGGGTGATCTCCCGACAGCCCGTGCGCCCGAGACCCCGGCGCGACCGTCCTCGCATGCGACCAGGGCGATCACGGCGGAGTCGACGGCCGCGGCGATCGGCTACGCCGTATCGACCGTCGCCGGCCTGGTCACCTTCACCGTCCGCAACGACCCCCAGCACCTGCTCGGTCGCCCGGACGGCTACGTCGCGGCGATCGTGGTTTTCGACGAACGCGTCACCTGCGAGACCGTTGGGGTCAGCTGCGGGGCCGAGATCGAGCAGTGGCCGAACCCGGTGGCGGCACAGCGCCGCTCGGCATTCCAGCCACTGCTCGCCCACGAGTACCACTACCGCTACGGCGCGGTGCTGATCCGGGTCACCGGGGCCCTGGCGCCGGCCGACGCCTTGGAGTACGACCGCGCGCTCTGGGAGGGTTGAGCGTCACGCCGTGACGGCGAGCGCTTCGTGCGTCGCACCGTCCACGGCGAGCGACTCGGGCACGACGTCGCGTTCTATCGTCGTCGCCAACGGCTTCTCCTGGACGAACCACAGCAACGCTGCCGCGATGAGAAGCAGCGGCGCCATGTGGAGGAAGACCGGCGTGAGCGCGTCTGCAATTTTGCACAACAGCAAACTTGCATGACCGCATGACTGCGGGGCTACACAGTCCCGTTGGTCGGGAGGACGGGTGGCGGCTGAGCCGGAGGACTAGACCCGCTGGGGCCGCACCACGACGACCGGGCACGGCGCGTGTGCGGCGACGTGCTGGCTGACCGACCCGAGCAGCATGCCCGCGAACGCGCCGCGGCCCCGCGATCCGACGACAAGAAGCTCGGCGCCGCGGGCCGCGTCGACGAGCGCGGCCGCGGGATGGTCCTCGACGATCGTCCTGATCAGGTGGTCGCTGCCGTCGGACAACGCCCGCGCCAGCGCCGCATCCAGGATGTCGCGGGCGTTCTGCTGCCAGTCGATCGTGTCCAGGGCCATCCCGGACGATGCCGGATAGACCCAACTCGTCACCGTCTCGACGTCGGCTCCGACGAGACGCGCATAGCGAACGGCCCACCGCACGGCCTCGATCGATGCGTCCGATCCGTCGACGCCCACCACGATCCGGCCTTTGACTGTTGGCATGTCTGCACTCTGCCTCGCGGCATGGCGGGCCCGGTAGGGACGAAGGTCCCTGGGCGCGGCCGCCGGGTCTCCTACCGGTGACCGTCGGCCTCGCGGCTCCTCGCGAGCTGCCAGACGATGTCGCGGCCGAACGACCAGCACAGCAAGGCGAGTGCGATCGCGAGCACGGTGGTCGAGACCCATCGAGGGATCGCGGGCACGAGTCCGGCGAGCAGCGCGAACAGGAGCGCGATGCCTTGGATGGCGGCGACGACCTTGCGTGCGTAGCTGTAGAACACCCGGGTCCGCAGTGGCGGGACGAGCCACGACGCGACGACACTCGCGTAACGCATGAGGCCGATCGCGACCACCCACCAACCCGCGAGGCCGAGGACGGCGATGCCGACGCTGAGCACGAGCAGCATCGCCGCATCGGTCTCCATGTCGAACCGAGCGCCGAACGCGCTGACCTCGCCCCGCCCCCGCGCGAGCCGGCCGTCGACGTTGTCGAGCAGCAGGCAGGTCGTGCCGACCACGACCACGGCGACCTGAGCGGGCCGCCCGAGACCGGCGACGACCGCCGCGGTTGCGAGTGCGGCAAGCCAGCTCGTCCCGATCAGGCGCGTCAGCGTGACGGTGTTCGCGGCACCGAACCGGCTGCCGCTGCCCCAGTGGGCGAACAGCAGGGTTGCGCCGACGACGTAGACGACCGGTGCCGCGAGCGACGCCGACGCGTCGACGGTTTCGAGACCCGCAAGCGCGGCGGCACCGCCCACGGCGACGACGAGCCCGATCAGCAGCGTCCGCAGTATCGGACCGACCCGCCGAACCTCTGGCTGCTGTATCGCTGCCACCACGACGCGACCTCACTTCCGAATCGCCGATCGGGGACATCCCCAACGATTCATACGGTTGCCGCGTACGAATGGTTCAGTCTGCTCCGGCCGCCGGTCACCGTCGCCGGTCGACGTGCCCGGCGTCGGCCGATTCCTGCCGGGTCGGCGACATCGCCGGGTTGCCAGGCGGTCGCGTCGATAGGGTCGAAACGGCCGAGCGGCGCCCACGCCATGGGGGGACCGTCGGCCGGACCCGAGAGGAACAGCCCGTGACGTCTGACCAGGTCGGCGCGATCATCGAGGACGGGCCGTCGGACTGGCAGATCATCCAGCAGGACGACCGTGGCGTCGGGATCGTCGGCCTTCGCGGCCGGTGGGTCGGCGACGCCGAGGATCCTGGCACGGGTGTGGTCAACGTCCGCGTCGTGCACGAGGCGACCGGTGCCCCGGTCTCGGCGGAACTCGACTGGCAACCGGCCGGCACGCGCGACGATCACACCTGGGCCATCCGGCTCGAGATCCCGGCCGGCGGCCTCTACCGGATCGAGACCCGCTACACCGCGATCGGGAACCTGACGCCGGAATGGTCGGCCCGGGGCGACATGCGGCATCTCGTCGGAGTCGGCGACCTGTGGGTGATCGCCGGTCAGAGCAACTCCGCCGGCTACGGTCGCGGCGCGATCGACGACGCACCGCTGCTCGGCGTCCACGTCCTGCGCAACAGCGAACAGTGGGCGCTGGCGACACATCCTCTCAACGAGTCGACCGACACCCGGCACACGGCCAACCGGGAGGGCGGCAACTCCGGGCATTCGCCTTACCTGCAAGTAGGTCGACGCCTGCAGGGCGCACTCGGTCACCCGATCGGGCTGATCCAGACCGCACTGGGCGGGTCCGCGCTCGCACCATGGAATCCGACCGAAGACGAGCCCACCCCGCTGTTCGACACGATGATGCACTGCATCGACCTGGCCGGCGGCCGGATCCGCGGAATCTTCTGGTACCAAGGCGAAAGCGACGCGCAGGACCCGTTGGCCGAGACCTACGCCGAGCGGTTCCAAGCGGCCGTCCTCGCCTGGCGCCGCGCTCTGGACGACCCGACGCTTCCGGTGGTGACGGTGCAGCTGAACCGGGTGAACAACCCGCCCAACGGCGGCGACGACCTCAACTGGGCGATCGTTCGCGAGGCCCAGCGCCGGGTGCCGCACCTGCTCGACGGTGTCGTTGTCGTCCCTGCGCTCGACCTCCCGCTCAGCGACCCGATCCATACGAGTCCGGCCGGCAACCTCGTGCTGGCGGAGCGGATCGCGCAGGCCGTCCTCGGTTCAGTCCACGGACATCCGGTGGACCACCTTGCGCCCGACATCAGCTGGGCTCAGCGAACCGGCGAGCGGAGCATCGTCGTCTCGTTCGCCAACGTGGTCAGCAGAATCGACACGATCGATCTCACCGCGCAGCCGTTCGTTGTCGAGGATGCCGACGGCTCTGTGCCGGTGCTGGAGACGACCTACCCGGGCGACGACACGGTCGTCCTCACGCTCGGCCGAACGCTGCTCGGAGGCGCTCGAGTGCACGGGGCGTTCGGCGCAGCTCCGTCGCCCGTGCCGCTCGACATCGAGCGGTCGATGCCGATGCTGGGGTTCTACGGGTTTCCCGTCGCCGACGAGCCCGCAAGCAACGAGAACGACTGAGCCCGCACTGGCGAGGAATAGGGTGGCTGGGCACCGGATCTGGTGTTACACAGACCCGTGGACACTTCGTCGCCGGTCGATCGTCGCGTCGCCATCGCGCGCCGCGCCGCGACGGCGTACGAGGCCAATCCACACGTCGCCGCGGTGCTGATCGCCGGCTCGGTCGCGCGTGGACTCGCCGATGAGCATTCCGACATCGAGCTGGACGTCTACTGGGCGAGCGCACCGACGGTCGACGAACGTATGGCAGCCGTCGAAGGCGCCGGGTGGACCCGCGTCTACGCCGAAGTGGACGAGGTGGAGTGGGCCGACGGATACGCGATCGACGGCATCAAGATCGACACCTCTGGCTTCCTGACGTCGACGATCGACGGCTACCTCGACGCGGCACTGGACCGAGCCGACACCGAACCCGAACTCCAGGTGCGCATCACCGCGCTCCTACAGGGACAGGCCCTTCACGGTGCCGACGTGATCGACGCCTGGCGAGCACGCAGCGGCGACTACCCACCACCACTCGGGCTCGCGATGGTGGCGAAGGGGTTCGAGCTGTGGCCGCGACACCGGCTGACGATGCTGGCCGATCGCGACGACGTCCTGCTGCTGCACCAGGACCTCGTCGACAACGTCCAGCACGTTCTCGATGCGCTGTTCGGCCTGAACCGCGTGTATGCGCCGCACCCGTTCCACAAGTGGCTCGCGTGGGAGGTGAGCCTGCTGCCGCTGGTGCCTGCCGATCTGGTCGCGCGGATTCGTCGTCTCCTCCGCGCGTCCCCGTTCGAGGCCGTCGACCAGGTGTGCACCCTCGCCGAGGAGACGTTCGACCTCGTCGAGAAAGCCCTGCCAGGCTTCGACATCGGGCCGGTACGCGCGGGCTTCGCGGGCGACCGGATCACCACGGGGTGATCACGCGTCTGGGTCGGCTCCGGCGATCGTGCGCTACCAGATGCGACCGCCGCCGAGCAGCTGCCGACGGTCGCCGGTTGCCGCCTCGACCAGCTCGGTGGACGGCCGGTATCCCTCCCACGGCTGCACCCAGCTAGGGCCGTAGTTGAAGTACATGTTGGCCCGGACCCGGTCGCTCGGGTTGAGGTTTCCGGCGTGCAGGCAGGCCTCGCTGAACACCAGCAGGTCTCCTGCCTCGACCGCCAGCTCCTGCGCCCCGGGCGGGCCGGCCTCCTCGCTGTAGGTCGGCGAATCGATCCAGGACTTGTGGCTGCCCGGGACGATCCGCGTCGGTCCTTCGCCGGGGCCGCAGTCCGTCAGGTACCAGATGCACTTGACCATCGTGCAGTGGAAACCGCCTGCGTCCAGCGCGTAACCGTGGGTGCCGATCCCGCGGTTCCAGCCCAACGGCTTGTTGTCGCGCGGCGTGAGCTCGACGTCGTTGTCGATGAGGATGCCCGGACCCCCGACAAGGCCCTGCACCAGCGGGAGGCTGACCGGGTGGTCGACGAGCTCGAGAAAGGTCGGGTCGCTGTCGATCGCCCGAACGCGGACCTGGTCGAGCGGCTCACCGTCGCTACCCCAGCGCTCTGCCGGGAGTGCCTGCCTGGCAAGGCGGTAGACCGCATCGCGGTAGCGCGCGACGTCCTCGGCGCACAGGGCGGAGCGGATGACGACGAAGCCGTTGAGATCGAACAGGAAGCGCTGCTCGTCGGTCATCGTCCGGGTGAGCTCGTCGGTAGGCATGCGTCGTTATACCACCGGGTCGGGCGAACCCGGACGCTCTGTCAGTGAGCCTGCAGGGCCTGGCTCGAACTCGCGAACAACGAACGCCCGCCGACGCGAATGTCCACATCGACGAGATACGGATCGAGAGCCGCCGTGTCGATGCACATGCCGAGCCCTGGAGCATCCGGCGCTTTGATCTCGCCGTTGATATCGGGTTCGAGATGGTTGTCGGTCATATCCACGGCAAGCTGTTTCGGCTCGGCGGGATATTCACAGATTCGGTCCTCGCGCAGCCCCGCGAACGGTTGCAGCGATGCCGACAGCGCGAGGTGGGAGGTGAACGTGTGGTTCACATACGTCACGCCCCGCTCCTGCGCGTAGTCCGCAACCGCCTTCGCGGGTCCGATCCCCCCGATACGGCCGCAGTCCACCTGGATGAATTCCACGCCGCCGACATCGATGAGGTTGCGGGCCATATGCGCGTTGTGCGCGCCCTCGCCCCCGGCGATGCGGACAGACGTACGTCGGGCCAGCTGCGCATACGCTTGATACGCGTCGGCCTCGAACGGTTCCTCGAGCCACTCGGCGTGGACTTTCTCCAACGCAGGAACACGGATCGCCGCGGCCTCGACGTCGTCGCCCCAGATCTGGCCGGCGTCGATCAGAAGATGACCGTCATCGCCCAGTGCCTCCCGTGCCGCGACCAGGTGATCGCCGTCTGTTTCGGCGGCTCCTTCGCCGAAGCCCGCCCAACCGAACTTGAGCGCACGGAAGCCTTGTCCCACGGCTGCCCGTCCCCGGTCGAGGGTGTCCTGGGGAGTCGCACCGAAGAGAAGCGATGCGTACGGCACCTTCGGTTCCGACGACCGATAGCCGAGCATCTGCCAGACCGGTTCATCGCGCACGTTCCCGAGCAGATCCCACATCGCGATCTCGATACCGGAGAACGTGTGCGGCGCCTGCAGCAGGTCCATGCTGTCGCGCCGCACCTGGCGGGCAATCCTTGCGATGTCGTCGGGGCCGTTGAGTTCCTGCCCGAGCACCGACGCCGACACCGGACGGCATGCTCCGTGCGACATCGGTGCGACGAAGGCCGCGATGGACGCCAACGGCGATGCTTCACACTCGCCCCAGCCCTGTGCACCGTCGGCGACGACACGGACCAGCAGTGCGTCTTGGCTTCCGTCGGCCTCGGTGGTGACCGTGGGCATGGACAGGTAGAAGAAGTCGACCGCGTCGATTCTCATCGCTGAACCTCCGGCTGGGAATCGGCAATGGATCAACCACGATCCGACGGCAGCCGCCAGCGTAACCAGGCGGGTCCTGCCGAGGGGCCGGGCATAGAACCTGGCAAGCGCCCCGCCTCGAGTTCGTAGCTCTCCTTCGTGTCACCGGGACATGCGACGACGATGTTGCCGATGAGCGCGTTCATGCTGCCATCGCCGGCCACTCGCAGGCTCTGCTCAACCGGGCCGTTGGTCGCCGACAACGAAGTGCTCCTCCGCGTGCATGCGGCAGGTCTGGATCGTGGCGCCTGGCATCTGATGACGGGCCGCCCGTATCTGCTGCGCGTCGGCTTCGGACTGCGCAAACCGAAGAACCCGGTACTCGGCCGCGAAGTGGCCGGCACGGTCGTTGCCGCCGGGCCGGCCGTGACCCGGTTCGCCACGGGTGACGAGGTATACGGCATCGGCCACGGCTCCTTCGCCGAGTACACGGCGGCCATGGAGGACAAGCTCGCGCGCAAGCCCGTGAACGTCTCCTTCGAGCAGGCCGCGGTAGTGCCGTTGTCGGCGCTGACGGCACTGCAGGCCCTGCGTGATGCGGGCCGTGTCGAGCAGGGGCAGAAGGTGTTGATCATCGGGGCGTCCGGTGGCGTCGGCAGCTTCGCGGTGCAGCTGGCCAAGGGGTTCGGCGCGGAGGTCACGGGCGTGTGCAGCACCTCGAAGCTGGACCTCGTACGCTCGCTCGGCGCCGAGCACGTCATCGACTACCTGCATGACGATTTCGCCGACGGTGTCCATCACTACGACCTCATCCTCGACATCGCGGGCAACCCGGCGCTGTCCCGGCTGCGTCGCGCGCTCACGCCCAGCGGTACGGCCGTCATCGTCGGCGGCGAGGAGGGCGGGCCGTTGACGGGGAGCATGGACCGGCAGCTACGCGCGCTGGCCTTGTCGCCGTTCCTGCGCCAGCGGCTGACCATGTTGATCTGCAAAGAGCGCGCCGTCGACCTCGAGAACCTCACCGACCTCATCGAAGCGGGCACGCTGACGCCGACGGTAGACCGGACCTACTCGCTGGATCGGGTCCCGGAGGCCATGCGTTACCTCGACGCCGGGAAAGCACGAGGCAAGGTCGCCATCACCACCTGAGCGGCCTCCGAACCGACTTCAGTTCCGAAGGCCGGACGCTCCAGCTGGGCAGAAGTCGAGGCCGGCCTCGACGGTGAGCGTGGCGTGGCATCGATGAGGAGACTTCTGCCCAGCTGGCGGTTCAGTGAACCCGTGTCCATCCCTGGTCGGTCAGGCGAGGTACTTGCGCCAGGGTCCGCGGATGACGAAGGTGTGCCCGGGCTCCTGGACGTTGCCGAACAGGACCAGACCGTCGGGCGAGAATGTCGGACCGGTCATTTCGCTGTAGACGTTGGCACCGGCGTCGGTCTTCTCGAGGACGATGAGGTTTCGTGCGATCGCTTGTGCACCGGTCTCCCGGGTCCAGCTGAGCATGTGGTTGGCCGTGTTGCCGTCCTCGGTGAGGACGAGGCTGCCGTAGGGCGAGACGTGGCAGCCGTCCGGGCCGTCGAAGGAGAGATCCCGGCTGAGCCCGAGTGCTGTTTCGGGATCGGCGCTGTCACTGTGAAGCTGTTCGCTGTAAGGGAAGTAGGCGACGAGGGTGAGCGTCTCGTCGGCGTAGTTGAAGTACCACAACTGGCCGTCGTGTTTGGTGGCGTCGGCAGGAAGGTCCTTTGGTCCGAACGCGAAGCTCGCAACGAAGTACATGCCATGACGGTCGCCCCACGCTCCTTCGAGCTTCTTGGACCGCGTGACCTGACCGTCGCTGAACTGCTTGCGGATCGACGTGTCGGCAGCGGTCCGATCGGGGACCTTGCGCCACTTGGTCGCAAACGGGCGACCGATCTGGGCTGCGGTGATGTATGCGAGGTCGGGGAGGATGCTCCCGTCGGGCATCAGGACGCACAGCGCGTCGAGGCGGCCGTCATCAGCCTTGAGCGACTTCGCGATGTAGGGCCGGAGCCGGTATCCGGTCGGCGCGGTCCATCGGTAGAGCAGGCCGTTCGGACTGCTGGCGTCCTCGGTGAGGTAGACGCGCTCGCGTCCCGGTTCGATGACAACCGCCTCGTGCGCGAACCGGCCCCAGGCCTTGATGGGCTCAGGAGCCTGCTTGGTCGGCACGTCGGCGAAGACCTCGAAGACGTAGCCGTGGTCTTCTTCGAGGGTGCTGGAGCCGGCTTTGGCTTCGGTCTCCTCACAGGTCAACCACGATCCCCACGGAGTGGGCCCGCCCGCGCAGTTGCTGACCGTTCCGGAGAGCCCGACCCATTCGGAGAGTCGCTTGCCGTTGCCAGTCGTCTCGATCACGGTCGCCCCACCTGCGAGTGCCCCGTGGTCATAGACCGTTCCGCGGACCAGTGGGACCGGTGCAGGGCTACCGACGGACGCCTCATGGTTCTGGATCAGGCGCAGTCCGCGGTGCGAACTCATCGCTGTGGTGCCGTCGGGACGCTCCGGCGTCTTCCCGATGAGTCGGCCTGCACCGTCGTGGATGTCGGTGACGCCGCTGATGGCCACCGCCTCGTAGGAGAAGCCGCGTGGCAACGCGAGCAGGTCTCCTGCTTCTGACTGCAGCGGCGGGAAGACCTTCCCTGGCCGGGAGGCGGCTGGGCTCGCGTCTGCCGGGGAGGCGGACAGAAGACCGAGCCCGGCGGCTGCAGACAGACCTGCTCCGGTCGCGGCGCCGCGGCTGAGGAACTGGCGACGGTTCGAGGTCATCAAAGGTCTCCTTCGGTGTTGGGTGGCTCGCTGACTCGCGACACCTTGCCGAGTCCAGCGCAACGTGCGGTGAAGCGAACACCAACGCCACGCGAACACTGCTCGTTCGTGGATATCGGCTGAGGTCATGCGGAATTGGCTGCTGATATCACGCGCTCTCTACGAGTGTCGCGTTCTCGATGCCCGGTGTTCACCTGCGCGTCGGACGACGGTCAAGTGGTCACGGCATCCTCGCGTGGGGCTGGAGGTCGATCTGCGGGCACACCGCGGGACCGCCGGCTCGCTCACTCCCCCAGCCTTGAGGAGATCGCCATGAAGTACTGGAATCGAGTCGCGCTCGCGGCCGCCGCGGTCGTCGCACTCGCAGTTCCCACGCTCCAGTCGCCGGCATCAGCGTCGACTGCCGAGAAATCCCAAGGTGATGGCCACCGGCGCGACTACACCTTCGCCGTCATCGGCGACATCCCCTACGGCGACGCGCAGATCGCCAACTTCCCGAACGTCATCGCGCAGATCAACGCCGACCCCGACGTCGAATGGGTCGATCACGTCGGTGACATCAAGAGCGGATCGTCGGTGTGCAGCGACGAGTACTTCCAGATGATCAAGCAGCGCTTCGACACCTTCGAGGACCCGTTCGTCTACACCATCGGCGACAACGAATGGACCGACTGCCACCGGGCCAACAACGGTGGCTACAACCCGCTCGAACGCCTGAGCGCGCTGCGGGTGCTCTTCTTCGCCCACCCGGGCCGCACACTCGGCAAGCACCCGGCCCGCGTCGAGTCCCAAGCAGACCAGGGCATTCCGGAGAACGTCCGGTGGGAACGCGCAGCGGTCTCGTTCGCTGCCGTGCACATCGTCGGCAGCAACAACAGCCTGGCGCCCTGGACCGGCAACACCGCACCCACTCCGGAGCAGACCGCCGAGGTCCTCGCCCGCACGTCGGCAGCGATCCAGGAGATCGATGACACCTTCGCGACCGCACGCCGCCACCACGACCGCGCCGTCACCCTGCTGACCCAGGCCGACATGTTCGACCCGACCGTCCCCGGCGCCACCTTCGCGGACCACTACGGCTTCCAGCCGATCGTCGCCGCCATCGCGCGAGAGTCGGCGACGTTCAGCGGATCGGTGTACCTGTTCAACGGCGACAGCCACATCTACGAGAGCGACAAGCCACTCGCGGCCGGATCGAAGTGGCTCTCGTTCTACGGCATCAGTTCGCCCGTACCGAACCTGTCGCGCGTCACCGTCGACGGCTCCACCAGCGTGGACGACTACCTCAAGGTCACGGTGCACAACCACGGCCGTGACGTTCTCACCTGGACCCGCGTGCCCTTCGCTTCCTGACGGGCTCCGCGCCGGCTGACACGCCGCCCAGATCGAGGAGGCCTGCAACGACCAGTGGGCGACTGTGGAACCACGGGTCACACCCTCCCGACCCGCCGGTGCCGATGTGGCTGCCCTCTACATCTCTGGCGACGACGCCGTCCACCAGAGTCCTTGGAAACCGATCTCCTTCCACACACGCCTGGTTGATCAGCAGCACCTTCGACAGCGGCGACGAGGACGACCACATGCACGTGAAGCTCTCGGAGGGCCCAGATCTCCGGCGCGGGTACGCCGCAGCCCGGACCCGCTGCGCGACAAGGGCTTCCGCGGTCGTGCTGCGGTCGCCGTTGGCCTTAAGGAAGAGGCCGTCGATCTCGACCACGACCGACGCGCCCCAGGTCTCGTGCACGGTGACCGGACCGGTGACGTCGCAGCGCTCGCGCAGGATCTCAGCAGCGACCTCGGTGTCCATCTGGGCCAACTCTTGCGGTGCGCGGGAGTGCGGTCAATCGGTATACGCCTGCAGGAATCCCGCCGGTCGCCGGTCAGCCGACATGCCAGGCCGGCCGCAGCGGAGCGAGGCCGGCCGGAGGCCGGCGCCTTGATCCCCTGGAGCCAGAATCAGCAGTGGTGATGAGCGATTGGCCGTTGTCGTCACGATTGTGGTGACCGGGCGCGGAGGCTGGGTCTCCATCGCAGCGCTCAGCAAGGATGTTCAGGTGTCGCCACGCGGGACTGACGTCGGACGACACCATGGGATCACGACCATTCGACCTCCTTCGCGCCCACACGGCGAGGGGAGGCATGGGTCGAGGTAGGGCGCGCCTATCTAGGTCAGCTGTGGAACGATGACGTCAATGATCGGCAACGAGGAATACGGAACGAAGGTCCAGCGGATCGGGGCATATGGGGTCTGTGTTTCGAAGTCGAACCAGATGCTGCTGTCGCGGTTCTCGGCGCCAGACCTCAGATGGGTTCTACCCGGAGGTGGCGTCGCGCACGGCGAGCACCCGGCCGACGCTGTGGTGCGGGAAGTCTCAGAAGAGACCGGCTATGAGGTTGCAGTCCGACGCCTGTTGAGCGTCGAGTCGGGGACCTGGCGGGCTCCGGACAGCACCGAGTTCCACGCCGTGAACATCTTGTACGAGGTCGAGGTCGTCGGTGGCGTGCTGACGAATGAGGTTGACGGCGGATCCGACCTTGCAGCCTGGTTTCCCGTCGACGAGGTGCTCACGCTGCACCGGTCGGAAATCGTCGACGTGGCTCTAGCACTGCGACGCGATCAATCTGCTGGTAGGACAAAGGATGAGTGAGACCGAAGCCCGGCGAGGAGTTCTACGATTCTTCTTGGACACGTTCGATGACATCTCAGACGACGCAGTTCCGATGACGTCAAACGATCGTTTGTACACTCCGTTGATCGTCCAGGTGCTCGACGATGATCGTCGGGTTGTTGCAGGAGCGCTCGCCTGTCGCCCACAGATGGCTGCTGGCGCTGCGATGGCCCATGACCTGTTTCGTGCCGTGGCGAAGCAGATGGACGTTGTATCTGAGCTGGATCTCATCGCTGTTCGTCCGCGTGCGCGCAGCCTCGGCTTGGGTTCCGAGATCATTCAGTACATGGAGCGAGAGCCGGCGGCGCGCGAAGTGAAAGTCCGGTTCGGCAACGCCACTCAAGATCTCGACGTCGCCCGACTTCGCCGTTTCTACTCACGACTGGATTTCGCCGTCCTCTCTCCGGGTCAGCCAGTGCCCCCACCTCGCGGTGTGCAGCGGGTGCCAGCCTCAGAGCTGCAGCCCGCCTTCTACTTCTGGAAGGCCATAAGCCCGGCGGATTTGGCAGGCAGCGATCAGATCCCTGAGGCTCAGCGGGTCCGCTGAGGTGGCCCGATATCGTCGGGAGATGGGAGGTGTCGAGCCAAGGGGTTGTGTCTACCTGTGATGCGCTTCGAGAGTCCCGTGACCGCTCGACACGGCCCGTGAGTGGACCGGCAGGCACGCTGGCCATGGGTTCGCGACCGGTGCCTGGCGCGGTCTATGAGGCGCCGAGGAAATCGATGGATGGTCGGTCATCGAGCCAACTAGGTTCATGCGGTGATCTATCAACAGCCGCTGGCTTACCTGCTCGGGATCGAAGGCCTGGCACTTCTGCGTGCGTGGGCTGGTGATTACGACGAGGACTTCGTCCAGGCTCGCCTGGCGGAGGTTCGCCAGTTGCTGGACGAGCCGCTACTGGCCGGCCATCCGGGCGTCTCGGTTGCGCGCGGTTCGCTGGAAGCCGGCTATCAGCAGTGGTCAGAGTCCTACGACGAACCACGCAACGGCTTGTTCGACCTCGATGAGCCGTTCATGTACGAGATCCTGGATGGCTTGCCCACCGGTGTGGCGCTCGACGCTGCCTGCGGCACCGGGAGGTTCGCCAGCTACCTCGTGCAGCACGCGCATCACGTCATCGGCGTCGACAGCTCGCCGGACATGCTGACTGTGGCCCGGCGACGAGTGCCGTCGGCCGAGTTCCTGCTGGGTGAGCTGGATGAGCTGCCGGTGGCCGACGACTCCGCCGACATCGTCACCTGTGCCTTGGCGCTCTCGCACCTGTCCTCGCTCGGTCCGGCGATGGCGGAGTTTGCTCGAGTGCTTCGTCCCGGTGGACACCTGGTCATCTCCGACGTTCACGCCGAACTGATCCTCCGGGGTTCGGTCGTGCAGGCTCTCGGTCCTGCCGATGAGCCCGGCCTCGTTCCGACCTTCCGCCACTCGACCGGGGACTACCTGCGTGCTGCGTTGTCCGCTGGTCTAGTGGTTCGCCGATGCGAGGAGCCCTGGCTCCACGATGGGGAGTCGGAGGAGTATCCGGCTCCCGAACCAGGTCATATGGAACCAGGGCCCTGGGGTGATTGGCCGTGGACCCTGATGTGGCTCATCCCGGACGTCATTCGCGCACTCGGGGACCCCATCCTGATCCTGTGGCACTTTCAGATGCCTGAGTAGCCCTCTGGACAGCGTCGATGACGATGGACCTGTACGGGCACCCCATCGATGACAACCTCTGGACGGCCGCTGGGCGTCTTGGGGCACGACGGGGGCATTCGAGTCGTCCGTGCGGGAGTTACGCCCGGGTGGTTCTGGTGACGCGGGGCTGTGACCTGCGTGAACGTGTGGAGCCACCCGTCGGAATCGAACCGACGACCTTCTCATTACACGAGCGGTCACAGGAGCGTCCGAGGAGCGACTACGGCGGCGGTTCCTGTGTCAACCCGTTCGTCGGCGTACGCGGCTTGCGGTTGGCTGGCTGCTCGACCTGCGCATGACGGCTCCCCTCCACACGGGTGCTCGGTTGACGACGACAAGGGCCCGTTGGGTGCCGTCGGAGACGTTTGCCTGAACCTCGCCAAGGGCGCGCGTTCGGCGTAGCGTCGATGCGACCGTTCGGGCAATGGGGCCCGAGTGGTAGTCGATGGGAGTTCGGCATGTTCGTACAGGTGATTCAGGGCCATGTGTCCGACTCGTCGCGGGTCCGCGCGCAGCTCGACAAGTGGGTGGCGGAGGTAGCCCCCGGAGCCGTGGGCTGGCTCGGCAGCACCTCGGGAGTGACTGATGACGGCCGCGTCGTTGCGCTCGCGCGTTTCGAGTCGGAGCCGGCCGCGCAACAGAACAGCGACCGACCGGAGCAGACTGCGTGGTGGCAGGAAATGGCGGCGCTGTTCGACGACGAGCCGGTCTTCCACAACAGCACCTCGGTCGACGTCGACACGCCTGGAGACCCGTCACAGGCTGGTTTCGTGCAAATCATGCAGGGCCGTTCGAGCGACCCCGACCGTGCACGCGAGCTGATGGCGAACGATCCGACTGACTGGGCGGAGCTCAGGCCTGACATCCTCGGCACCCTCTCCATCGGGCATGACGGCGGTGCTTGGACGATGGCCATCTACTTCACATCCGAGGAGGCCGCTCGCGAAGGCGAGCGGAAGGAGCCGCCTCCGGAGATGCAGGAAATGATGAAGGAGATGGACGCGCTCTCCGTCGGAGAGCCCGTATTCCTGGATCTCAAGGACCCCTGGCTCAACGCACCCAGCTGATTCGGCCGCATCTACCCCGGCAGCGGTGTCGAGCAAGCTTTGCCCATCGAGCCGTCGGTGGTCGAGCGGGCCACTAGTCGTGCGGTGTGTCTGGCATTGGCGCAGGCGCTGGCCAGGTTCGCAGTTCCCGAGATCCCTGAATGGAGACCGCCGGCGACGAGAAGGGCGTCATGCGAGTCCGGCACGTCCCGAAAGCATCCGACGCGCCCGCAAGGGGTTGTCCGCCGGCAATTTTAGTGCTTCAGTGCGCTGGTCCCTTGTCATGCATAAGTTTGGGTGGTCATCCCGACGCTCAATCCCGAGTTTCTTCCGTTGCCACGGAAGGCACGTCATTGACCGCGAACGTAAGCACCCACCTGGTGTCGCAATGAGTGACGGGTGGCCCACGGGGAGCAAACACAGCGACCAATTGCAAGGTCCCGGATCCAGCTCGAGTTTCTATTACCCGTAATGTACAGGCGGGTCTAGGTGCAATACCGTTCAGTTAAGGTTACAAGGGTGTAGTTTGGTGGCATGCCTCGTTCT
>DAIQRJ010000007.1:125509-141788 GCA_036786375.1 Actinopolymorphaceae bacterium | reverse complement strand
GTGAGTCGACGAACACGGGCTCGGCGCCGGTGTAGACGACCGGATTGGCTGAGGCGGCGAAGGTCATGCTCGGCACGATAACCGCAGTGCCGGGCCCGGCGCCGAGCTCGAGCAGGCCGAGGTGAAGCGCCGCAGTGCCTGACGCGAGTGCCAACGCGTGCGAGACGTCGGCCCGTGCGGCGATCTCGGCCTCGAAGGCATCGACGTCGGGACCCAGGGGTGCGACCCAGCCGCCGCGCACCGCGTCGAGGATGTAGTGCTCCTCGACCGCCGTGACATCGGCTCTTGACAGGTGAATGCGAGACATCAGACTCCGGCCTGTGCGGATTGCGTCGACTGATGGCGCATCCAGTGCGCGGCTGCCTCGTGATCGGGCATATTTCACTGACTGGACCTCATGGACGCTGAGTGTAGGCACCTCGACGCTGGATACCAGGGGGTTGGTCGTGGGTCGGCGTTCCTCGTACAGCGAGAAGAGGTCCTCGCTGATTTTCTCGCCGGGGCGCAGGCCGGTGTAGTTGATGTCAACGTGCTGACTGGCATCCTCGGCCACAGCAAGCGGGTCGCCGAGCGGCTGACCGCTGACTTCGCCCGCACCCAGCCGGGGCGATATGTCTCGGTGCGCTTCGGCAACGTGCTGGGCTCGCGCGGCTCGGTGGTGCATGCGTTCGCAGCACAGATACAGAGTGGCGGCCCGATCACTGTCACCCACCCCGACGTCGAGCGTTTCTTCATGCTCATCCCCGAGGCCTGCCAGCTGGTCCTGGAGGCCGGCTCGATGGGCACGGACGGCGAGGTGTTAGTCCTGGAGATGGGTGAGCAGGTCAAGATCCTCGAGATGGCGACCACGCACGGTCGGCCGAGTTCGAAGTGGTCGGCGAACTCTCGCTCGAAGGCCGCCACCTCTGGACCCTGCGCCAGCACTCCGCTTCGTAGGACCCGGTCGACTGCCTCTCGCTCCTCGTCTCCGATCAGCGGCCTGGCCGCCGGAATGAAGTCATTCATCATGTGGGTACCTCCGTCAGACCGTGTTCAGATTCGATGTACTCGTCGCCAGTGCGCGAGCAGTGCCAGCGGCCCTCGCCGAGCTGTTCCAACCTCTCGCCGGCGCGTCCCACCCAGCCGATCCGGCGAGCCGGCACGCCCGCCACGAGTGCGAAGTCGGGCACATTGCGGGTGACCACCGCTCCCGCAGCCACCATCGCCCAGCGACCGATAGCGAGGGGCGCGATGCAGACTGCGCGCGCACCGATTGAGGCGCCTCGAGCAACCGTCACACCGACTGCGTGCCAGTCGCCAGCCCGCTTCAACTCGCCGTCAGGACTCACCGCCCGCGGGAAGTGGTCGTTCGTGAACACGGCTGCGGGTCCGACGAACACGCCGTCAGCCAACGTCGCCGGCTCGTACACAAGGGCGTAGTTCTGCACCTTGCAGTTGTCTCCGACATGCACTCCAGATCCGATGTAGGCGCCTCGCCCCACCGTGCAGTTCTGACCAAGCACCGCGCCTTCGCGAATCTGGGCGAGATGCCACACAGTGGTCCCGTCGCCCAGAACGGCGCTGTTTGCAACGTCTGCGGACGGGTGCACGGTCGACATCGCTCTGGACTCCCCCGGCCTGCTCCCAGTCACGCCTACTGTTGTGTCAGTCGGCGCATGGCATCCCCGCGGCGGCCGGACAAAATAGTACACAGAAAGTGTCGTGAGCGTAGCTGTCCGTACGCAGTCGCACGACGGTTGTGGCATGGCAGACGGGGATGCAGCCCGGTCGACCACCTACTCTGAGCCCCATGTCGATCGATCCCGCGTTCGCCGGCCGTGTCTTCGAGCCGACCAGCCCGGTGACCGTCACCCAGGAGCACATCGACGCGTTCGCGGCCTGCCTCGGCGCGCCCGCTGGCGGTGTCGCCCCGCCGACCTTCCCCTTCACCATCGCCGTCGCCGCCTGGCAGCGGATATTCGACGACCCCGACCTGGACATCGAGCTGCACCGCCTCGTCCACGCCGACCAGCGGTTCACCGCGGCCCGTGCCCTGCGGGCCGGTGACGTGGTCGTCGCCACCGCCACCCTGACCAGCGTCCGTCCGACCGCCGGCGCCGACCGGCTCGTCGTCGACACCTCTCTTGCCACCGTCGCGGGCGAACACCTCGGCACCGCATCGTCGACCCTCCTGTGCGCTCACGTCGGAGCCGACACGTGAGCCTCACCACGACCGTCCACCTGACCCGGGCGGACCTGCTCGCCTACGCCGACGCCTCCGGTGACGCCAACCCCATCCACCAAAATGACGAAGCGGCCCGAGCCGTCGGCCTGCCCGGTGTCCTGGCGCACGGCATGCTCACCCTCGGCCTCGCATGCAGCGCCGTCGCCACCTGGGCCGGCTCGTCCGACGCCGTCGTCGAATTCGGCGGCCGGTTCGTCAAGCCCGTGCTCGTCGACGCCGAGACCGGCGCGGACCTGACCATCACGCTCGCGCCCGCCGACGTGCCCGACCCCGAGACCGGCCTGACCCGCGTCGACATCACCGTCACCGCCGCCGGTGTGAAGGTGCTCGGGATGGCCCGAGCATCGGTTCGGCTCGGATGAACGTCACCACCGCGGTCTCGCTGGCCGGCCGGACCACGCTGCGGGTGGGCGGCCCCGCCACGGAGTTCGTCGAGGCCGGCAGCAGCGAGGAGGCGATCGACGCGGTCGCCGACGCGGACGCGCGGGGCATCCCCGTCCTGATCTTGGGTGGCGGCTCGAACGTCCTGATCGGCGACGCCGGGTTCGACGGACGTGTCGTCGCCATCGCGTCCGCCGGCGTCAGGGAGGAGGCCGACATGTGCTCGGGCGCGATGGTCACCGTCGCTGCCGGGGAGAACTGGGACGCCCTGGTCGCCCGGGCGGTCACCAACGGCTGGACGGGGATCGAGGCGCTTTCGGGCATCCCGGGGCTGGTCGGCGGCACGCCGATCCAGAACGTCGGCGCCTACGGCCAGGACGTCTCGGCCACGATCGCGCGGGTTCGCACCTACGACCGGGCGACGACGAGAGTCCGCACGTTCTTCGCGGCCGACTGTGGATTCGCCTACCGGGCTTCGCGATTCAAGGCCGAGCCTGGTCGCTACCTGATCCTCGAGGTCACCTTTCAGTTCGGGCTAGGTGACCTCGGTGCGCCGGTCGCCTACCTCGAGCTCGCGCGCCGGCTCGGTGTCGAGCTGGGCGATCGCGCTCCGCTCGCCGATGTGCGCCGCGCTGTCCTGGAGATCCGGGCCGGCAAGGGGATGGTGCTCGACGAGGCCGATCACGACACGTGGAGCGCCGGCTCGTTCTTCACCAACCCGATCCTCGACGAGGCCACCGCCGCCAGGCTCCCGGCCGACGCGCCCCGTTGGCTGGTGGGCGACGGCCCGGTGAAGACCAGCGCGGCCTGGCTGATCGAACACGCCGGATTCCACCGCGGCCACGGCTCGGGACCGGCGACGCTCTCGACCAAGCACACACTCGCCGTGACCAACCGCGGTGAGGCGACCGCGGCGGACGTCCTCGCGCTTGCGCGGGAGGTACGCGACGGGGTCCGGGGCCGGTTCGGCGTCGAGCTCGTCGCCGAGCCAGTCCTCGTGGGCCTCGAGCTGTGACCGACGGCACCCACCCCGCGGCCCGCCGGCATCAGCGCGTCGCCGCCTACGCCGTCCTCACCCGTCCGGGCGGCGACGACCTGTCGGGCCCGACTGCGGAGCTGCTGCTCACCCGCATCTCCGCCCTCGGCCATCACCCCGGCGCCTGGACGTTGCCCGGTGGGGGAGTCGACCACGGAGAGGCGCCACGCGGCGCCGTCATCCGCGAGCTGATGGAGGAGACCGGCCTGCGGGTCGTTCCCGGCCGGTTGCTCGACGTCCACGACAGCCACTTCACCGGCCGCGCGCCGGACGGGGTGATCGAGGACTACCACGGCATCCACCTGATCTTCGCGGCCGAGCTCGCCACCGGGCCGGGATCGACGAGCCCGTCCGTCCTCGAGCTCGACGGCACCACCGACGCCGTCGGCTGGGTCTCGGTCGCCGAGATCGAGGCCGGTGAGGTCGAAGTGCTGGACGTCGTCCGGTTCGCAATCGACAGTTGCCAGCGACAGCGACCGGCAGCTGACAGGTGGTCGTTCCGGTGAAACCGTGAAGGCGGCAGACTCCGAAACATCGCACTCGCATTGGGTCGGCGCCATCGCGGTATCGAGATAATGCAATGACCGATAACCCTGGGTGACTCGTCACCTAAGGAACAGTTCCATCTGCGGCGGCCTGCCGATCGAGGCGGCCGCGTTGGCCGTGCAGGGATACTTGATCGCGCAATCGTCCGGCAAGGAAGCAACGCCACGGCCCAGGCCCTTCCGCGATGTACGCCGACGTGAGTGTCGGGCACGACGCTGTGCAGTGACCGAACGGCAGGCAACGGGCCCCCATACGCGGGAATCTTTCGCGAGTCAAACTCGGGCCTTGACGGCTGGCGGTGGGCGGGGCTAGCTTGCGACCGTCGGTCTGCGCCTTCGACGTAACGCAGACGTCGCCAGCCGTTTGAAAGAGAGAAGGTGTATCGCAGCGTCGGCTGGGACACCGCTGGTGTAGCGGCGGTCGGTGCATGGGGCTGTGTCATCGCCCGGCTGGGGTTGCTTTTCACCTGTTCTCGCTGAAAGGGAAAGCCAAGTGTCCACGAGTCGCAAGTCTTTCACCAGATCATTAATCCACCCCGACGGTCGGGGCAGACGGCTCCGCCGCTGGGGAGGCATCGCTTTCGTCGCGAGCGCAGCGCTCATCGCTACGACCCTGACAGCATCGCTTGCCCAGGCGCAGTTGCCGATCCGGTCGGTCGGCGCGACCACCGCGACCGCTCCGACCACTGTGACCCCGCGCAGTGCGGTCGCGGCGAAAGCGACCACGGGCAGGGTAAGAGGCAACTTCAGGCCTGCCAACACAAAGATTCCGGCCTTCCGGCCGACCATGGGCAAGGCGGCGTACGCAGCGGCCAAGGCAGCCGCCGGCCGCGCCGCCCACATCGCCAAGCCGGCGGCCGTCCGCCGGCTCGCACCTCCCAATGTCATCGGGCAGAACTTCGCCGGTACCGACCAGCCGACCGCATGTGGCTGCCTGCCACCCGACACCCACGGCGCCGTCGGGCCTAGCCACTATCTCCAGATCGTCAATTCGCGGATGGTGGTCTATAACAAGAGCACCAATGCCATCCTCAAGGCCGCGTCGCTGAACTCCTTCTTCGGCTACACGCAGGCCGGGTCCACTCTCCTGTTCGACCCGCGCGCAGCCTACGACCCGGTATGGAACCGCTTCGTCCTGACAGCCGATTCATTTCTCGATGCGAACAACAATCAGTACTTCTTCATCGCGGTGTCCAAGACAGCGGATCCGACGGGCGCCTGGTGGATCTTCAAGCTGTTGATCAACGGCAGCAACTCGGCTGTCTTCTTCGACTACCCGCAGCTGGGCATGGACAATGGCGCAATCCTGGTGACGGCCAACGTCTTCGGTACAGGTGGCAACGTCGGCACTGCGTACTTCTTCAAGAAATCCGCGCTCTACAACGGCCTCAGCTTCAACTACTGGAGGTTCGGGAAGCTCGCGCCGTGGACGATTGCCGCAACCACCGTCCTCGACTACAACGCCACGACATTCGAGGTCTCGGCACCGGGCTCAGGTGCGTTCATCACCAAGTTCGGGTTCAAGGACACTGACCGGGATCCACCGGCGCTGACCCAGAACGTCAACATCCCGGTCGCGTCCTACTCGATGCCACCCAACGCGCGCCAGCCGGGGACCGCGGCAACGCTGGACACTCTCGACTCGCGGTTCGTCGACCGGAGCACCCAGACCAGCAGCAGCATCTTCAACACGCACACGATCGCGCTCGGGAGCTTCCCAGCTCCGAAGTTCTACGAGTTCAACACTCTCAGCAACACCGTTGTGCGGTCGGGATTCTACTTCGCCAGCGGCACCTCGGATGACTGGAATGCATCGATCGCCGCGAACAGAAGCAGAGAGGTGTTCGTGACTTGGTCATCGACCGACTCCCCAGTAGGAGTCAAACCGCAGGTCCGGGTGTCGGGCAACCAGCCGGCGGATGCCGGCAGCATCCCCGCAGGCACCGCAGTGGCAACGAGCACTGACGTATACACGTCGGGGAGTCCCCAGAGGTGGGGTGATTACTCGTCAACGACGCTTGATCCCTCTGCCGTGACCGGCTGCGCTGCTAACCGCAGGGCATGGGGCACGAACGAGACCGTGATCGCGGGACCGACGTGGGGCACCCAGATCACACGATTCGGGTTCTGCTAAGAGACATTTACCCGCGGGTGCGAAGGGTAAAGTAATACAAGCAGGGGGTCCGCTGATTTCCGGCGGACCCCCTGCTTCGCTTCGATTGGGAGTCGGTGGGTCATGCTGAGACGCGTCCTGGCAGTCAGTGGCGCAGTGGCGCTTACGGTGATGCTGACTGGGTGCGCTACCCACAGCACGAGCCAACAACCGCCATCTGACATGACGATCCACGGCAAGGTCACGTCAGCACCGACCTGTCCAGTGGAGACGATCGGCAGCCCGTGCCCAGCGCGCCCCGCGAGCGGTGTCTTGGTGGAGGTCTTGCGAGGTCAGAACGTGGTGGCCACCACCCACACCGACCCTGACGGGCAATATCTGATGCGCGTCCTGGTGGGCGACTACGACCTACGCGCAACCATGCAACACGGCTACCCGGGAACCGTTACCAAGCACGTGACCGCGAAAGCCGACGTAACCGCCGACCTGGTTCTGGACTCCGGCCTCCGTTGATCACGTCGCCTCGAGAGTCTAAGTTTCCTCGGGTCCCGGCTGCTCGGAGTATCGAGACGACATGACGGAGACGAGCGTGGACAGCGGAAGAAAGCGGCCCACCGTCATCGCACGGTGCCAGCGATTCGAACGCCGCCGGTATCACCACGGCATCCATCTGATCTTCGATGCCCGGCTCAGCGGCGACGCCGCCACCACGCCGCCTGAGATGGTCGAGCGCGACGGCACCACCGACGCGGTGCGATGGATCCCCGTCGCGGACATCGAGACCGGGCGGATCGAGGTACTCGGCGTCGTCCGGTTCGTGACCGAACCCTGGGCCCGCCTGGCTCCCCTACCATGTGCTGACGTACGTCCGCCGCAGTGACCACGAGGAAGCCTTCACGTTGACCGACGACCCCAAACCAGACCGTCCGCAGCCGCAGTATCAGATGCCGTCGGAGGACCGGCTCCATCTCGGCTCGCGAGCTCGAGACATCGGCCTCGTCGTGCTCGCCGTCATCGCGCTCCTCCTTGCCGTCCTGGCCGTCAACTACGCGCGCCATGGACCCGGCACGACCGTTGGCGCGGTCGCAGTGATCGGCTCGCCCTCTGCGTCCCCGAGCGCGACTCCGACGGCCACGACGAAGGCGGTCACCCTGGCCCGCGCGAAGTCGGTACTCGCGAAGAAATCTCCCGTCGTGATCAGCGTGCTGGGTGACTCCACCGGCGACGAGGAGGGCGAGTGGGTCGACCTCTGGGCCAACAAGCTCGGCGACTCTCGACAGGTCACGGTGCACCGCTGGGATCCCGACACCAACGACTGGCTCCAGGGTCCCGCCACCTACGGAACTCACGGGCCACGCGTCACCATCTGGAACGGGAGCCAGCCCGGCGCGAAGGCGAGCTCGCCGGCCACCGAACTCAAGGCGATGACGCCCGGCAAGGCGGACATGGTCATCTATTCATTCGGTCACGACGACACGGCCGGCACCATCACGAAAGGGCTTACCGCCACCGCCGACGCCGTAGCCAAGCGATGGGCCGGTATCCCGACCGTGGTCATCCGGCAGAACCCGGAGTCGAATCAGCACCGCGCTGCCCAGGACCGCACCCTCGCCGCCGTCAGCCGATGGGCCAAGCAATCCCGCACCCCCACCATCGACGTGACCAAGGCATTCCACCAGAGCTCGGAGGATGTCGCTTCGCTGACGAAGGATGACGGCAACCCCAACGCGATCGGCTCGCAGCTGTGGGCGGACGCCGTGGCGGCAGCCCTGCGCTAGGCCGGCCGGCGCGGATGCCCGGCGGTTCGACGAACGCTGGTGAACTTGCCTCTCACCTGTAACGTCACAGCATGCCCAGGACGCTGAAACACTCAACCCCACAAGGGAATTCACCTTCTGTGCCTGGGTCGTCACATTGGGCCTCGGAGCATGGCAGATTCAGCGCGCGCGTGCAGAACCTCGTCGTCGTTTTGGCAGCGGTCCTCGCAGTCGTACTGGCATTCGCCGCCGTCAAGTACGGCTGAGAACCGCCCTGGCTTGCAGCCGGCCGGTCGAGTCCGGGTTCGGCGTGCACGGTGGGGGGTCTCACTCCGGCTTCGAGGCCGCGTGCAGATCCGTCGGCAGGACGTCGTAGAGCGCCATGTCGCTCGGCCCGCTCGGCAGCAGCTCGTCGGCACGGCAGACACCGACCAGCCGCATCCCGGCCCGCTCGACGACCCGCCGCGAGGCGGTGTTGCCGACCGCGGCCCGGACGGTCATCCGGCGCAGTCCCAGGGCCGGGGAGAACACGTAGCGCAGAGCCAGATCCACCGCTTCGGTGGTCACGCCGCGTCCGCGCGCGTCCGGGTGCGACCAGTAGCCGAGCTCGGGCCGGTCGATGTCCACGCCGAGACAACCGGTCAGGACGTCGGTGACCGGGTCGGCCAGCGCCCAGCAGATGTCGGTGCCGTTGGCGGCGTCGAGCCGGGTGGTTTCGATGAACTCGGCCGCGTCGACCCGACGGTAGGGCGTCGGCAGGAACGGCAGCCACCGCTGCGAGAGCGGGTCGCCGGCGCCCTCGACGATCCGGTCGACGTCGTCGTCGCGCAGGGCGCGGAGCGCGACCGACCGGCCCACCAGCCGCGGCGCGTCCAGCCACAGCCGGCGCGGACGCATGGGCTCGCCGGCCACCAGCGTCGCGCCCCACGCGGTCCGCAGAGTGCCGTCGGAGGGGATGGCCAGCCGGCTCTCGCCCTCGAACCGGAACCCCAGCCGCCAGGCGATGCGGCGCGAGGCCCAGTTCCCGACGAAGGCGTGCCAGCGGATGACCTGGCACCCGTGTTCCTCGAAGCCGAACCGGCACAGCAGCCGCGTCGCCCGCAGCGCCACGTGCCGGCCGCGCTGGTCGGGGTGCGTCTCGAATCCCAGCTCGGCCCCGCCGACGCCGTCGTACCGCAGCGACACGCGGCCGGCCCAGCGGCCGTCCACCTCGACGGCCAGGAAGTCGCGCGTGCCCGCCTCGCCGTCGGCCCGGGCGCGTTCGATCCGATCGCGGGCCACCTCGAGGGAGTCGCCGCGCGGGGCGACTCCCCAACGTGCCGAGGCCGGATCGACGATGCACTCGGCCAGGGCTCCGGCGTCGTCGTCGCGGAACGGCCGGACGGTCAGCTCACCGTCGGTCAACGTGGGCATGGCGCAGTGTGTCAGGTGCCGGTCGTGGGGTCCCCAGGTGCGGATCGCACCCAGGCGTCGATGTCGGCCAGCGCGGTCGCGACGATGTCCGAGGGCGCTCGCGAGACCGCGAAGCTCGACCGCGCCAGGTCGGCGGTGGCGTGGTCGTCGAACCCGTGGATCGCGCGGGCGACCGCGTACTGGGCGATCAGCCGGTGCCCGAACAGCAGCGGGTCGTCGGCGCCGAGAGCCACGGCGGCGCCGGCGTCGACGAGCCGGCGCAGCGGGACCGACGACATGTCGGGGTAGACGCCCAGGCCGACGTTCGACGCCGGGCACACCTCGAGCCCGACCCCGGCGGCGGCGACCCGGTCGAGGAGTGCCGGGTCCTCGGCCACCCGTACCCCGTGACCCAGCCGGTCGGCGTGCAGCGCATCCAGACTGGCTCGGACCGACTCCGGTCCCAGCAGCTCACCGGCATGGGGCGTGAGCAGCAGGCCGGCCCGCGCGGCGATCCCGAAGGCATGTGTGAACGCCTCGGCAGGTGCGCGCCGCTCGTCGTTCGACAGCCCGAACCCGATGACGCCGCGATCGGCGAAGCGCACGGCCAGCCGGGCCAGCGTCCGCGCGTCCAGCTCGTTGCGGGTGCGATTCGCCGCGATGATCAGCCCGACGCCGACCCGATGCGTTCGAGCCGACGTCGCGACCGCGTCGAGGACGAGCTCGGTGAACGGGGTCAACCCGTCGAATGTCGACGCGTAGCCGGACGGGTCGACCTGGATCTCGAGCCACCGAGACCCCTCGGCTGCCTCGTCGGCGATCGTCTCGTCGAGCAGCCGGCGTACATCCGCCGGCTCGCGCAGGACCGTCCGGGCGATGTCGTAGAGCCGCTGGAACCGGAACCAGCCACGCTCGTCGGCCTGCGCGAGCACCGGCGGCCACTCCTCCCGCAGCCCGCGTGGCAGCCCGATGCCGGCCCGGTCGGCGAGATCGACGAGCGTGGGATGCCGCATCGAGCCGGTGAAGTGGAGGTGCAGATGGGCCTTCGGGAGCGCCAGCAGCGAGCGGTGCGGGCCCCGTCTGACTCGGGGCGCGGCGGCGGATGGCACGCGACCATTCTGCTGGCCGCGGCCTCGTGCGAGGCGGGCCGACCCGCACGATCGGGTCGTCGGCTCGGTTCGACTAGGGCAGGGCTGATGCGTAGACTTCCCGTCTTGGGTGATTGCCCATCCTTTGCTGTGCCCTGGATCCGGTCGGCTCGAAACGCGATTCGGTCGGTTCGATCTGTGATCCGTGGCCCCGGCAAAGGCTCGGCGCTCGTCCACGAAGGGCACTAGCTCAACTGGCAGAGCATCGGTCTCCAAAACCGAAGGTTGGGGGTTCAAGTCCCTCGTGCCCTGCAGACCACCGCAACACCGGCCGACCACAGCCGGTGACGAGATGAGAGGACGAGAGCCTGATGGCCACCCAGTCCCGTGACACCGCCAAGGCGCCCGACCGGCGTCCGGCGCGCACGAGCCCTGGGCTGTTCCTCCGTCAGGTCGTCGCCGAACTGCGCAAAGTCCTATGGCCCACCCGTGATCAGCTGGTCACGTACTGGGTGGTCGTGCTGGTCTTCGTGGTGTTCATGATCGCGGTCGTGTCCCTCATCGACCTGGGTGCGGGCTGGGCGCTGTTCAAGGCGTTCGCCTGATCCACCGCATCTCGCGGTGATCGCCTTACCGGATTCACTTGTATACGCAGAGACGGAGTTTGCTGTGCCCGACGTTGACGACAGCCCAGAGGTTGTCGACCTCGCCGACGAGGTGACCTCGACGGACGACTTGTCCGCCGCACCCGCCGACGAGTCTGATCTCGACGGTGCCGACGCTGCTCCCGTCGCCGCTGACACAACCGACGAGCCCGCGGCGGAGGCCGAGGCCGAGGCCGTTGAGCTGAGCCCGCTCGAGGAGTTCCGCGACAAGCTCCGCACGCTGCCCGGTGACTGGTTCGTCATCCACACGTACTCCGGCATGGAGAACCGCGTGAAGGTCAACCTCGAGAACCGGATCTCCTCCCTCAACATGGAGGACTACATCTACGAGGTCGCGGTCCCGCAGGAAGAAGTGAGCGAGATCCGCAACGGCCAGCGCCGCACGGTCAAGCGCACCGTGCTCCCCGGCTACGTCCTCGTCCGGATGGACCTCACCGACGAGTCCTGGGCGGCTGTGCGGCACACGCCGTCGGTCACCGGCTTCGTCGGCCACGCCACCGCACCCGTGCCACTGACCCTCACCGAGGTCGAGCAGATGCTCGCACCGACGATCGAGGCCGAAGGCGGAACCGACGGCGGCGGACGCACCAAGGCCCCGACAGCGGTCCTCGACTTCGAGGTCGGCGACTCGGTCATGGTCACCGACGGCCCGTTCGCCACATTGCACGCCACGATCACCGAGATCAACCCCGACTCCGCGCGCATCAAGGGTCTGGTCGAGATCTTCGGTCGTGAGACGCCGGTCGAACTCGCGTTCTCCCAGATCAGCAAGGTCTGACCCCAGACACCCACACTCGGGCTGATCGATTCAGTCCGTCCATCACCAGGCAGATACCAGCACCAGCCAGACACCCAGTCAGAGGAAACGAACAATGCCCGCGAAGAAGAAGGTCGCCGCGCTCGTCAAGGTCCAGCTCAATGCTGGTGCCGCGACGCCGGCACCGCCGGTCGGTACCGCTCTCGGTCCGCACGGCGTCAACATCATGGAGTTCTGCAAGGCGTACAACGCCGCGACCGAACCGATGCGCGGAAGCGTCATCCCGGTCGAGATCACCATCTACGAGGACCGCACGTTCACGTTCATCACCAAGACCCCGCCGGCGGCCGAGCTGATCAAGAAGGCAGCCGGACTCGACAAGGGGTCGGGCGTGCCGAACAAGACGAAGGTCGGCAGCATCTCCCGCGACCAGGTCCGCGACATCGCCACCACCAAGCTCCCCGACCTCAACGCCAACGACGTCGAGTCCGCGATGAAGATCGTCGAGGGCACCGCCCGTTCGATGGGCGTCACGGTCAAGGGCTGACGCACGACCTGCACCGCTTCACCGCTGCACCCCTGAACCGTGGGAGGGCCTGCCCGGCCCGCACACCACGACTTCTCCAACCGAGAAAGGCACCACCATGGCAATCACCAAGGCACGCAAGGTCGCCGAGACCAAGATCGACCGCGACGCGCTCTACAGCCCGACCGAGGCAGTCGCCCTCGCCCGCGAGACGTCGACCACCAAGTTCGACTCCACCGTCGACGTCGCCGTTCGGCTCGGTGTCGACCCGCGCAAGTCCGACCAGATGGTGCGCGGCACGGTCAACCTTCCGCACGGAACCGGCAAGACGGCACGCGTCCTCGTGTTCGCCACCGGCGACCGGGCGCAGGCAGCCATCGACGCCGGCGCCGACTTCGTCGGCGAGGACGACCTGATCGAGCGCATCAGCGGCGGCTGGACCGACTTCGACGCCGTCGTCGCCACGCCCGAGCTGATGGGCAAGGTCGGTCGACTCGGCCGCGTCCTCGGCCCGCGCGGCCTGATGCCGAACCCGCGCACCGGCACCGTCACCCCCGACGTGGCCCGTGCGGTCACCGAGATCAAGGGCGGGAAGATCGAGTTCCGGGTCGACCGCCACGCGAACCTGCACTTCATCATCGGCAAGACGTCGTTCGGCCCCGAGCAGCTGCTGGAGAACTACCAGTCGGCCATCGAGGAGATCCAGCGCCTCAAGCCGGCCAGCGCCAAGGGCCGCTACGTCCGCAAGGTCACCGTCTCCACCACGATGGGCCTCGGCATCCAGATCGACCCAGCACGCATCGACGAGGGCGCGCCCGACGTCGACTGATCCCTCGACAGCACCGAACGGGCTCCGCCGCCTCCGGGCAGCGGAGCCCGTTCTGCGCTGTGTCCACCGGCCTACACTCGCCGCCATGACGACTTCCCGCGCTGTCCCCACGTCCGGACGTCGACTCTCGCTCACCCTGGCCGCCGGCGCGATGGCGCTCGGACTGGCGGCATGCGGCTCGCAGACGGGCACGACGACGACGGCCGCCGGTGGCGGCGCGGCACCCGCGGCGCTCACGACCACGGCCACACCGACCGCCACCGCGTTGGCGGGCAAGGCGGTCGACGCGAAGGCGCTGGCGACGACGATCGCGAAGGCGGCGGCCGCGAAGAAGTACGTCCACGTGGCCGGCAACGCGGGGGGTCAGCAGGTGACCGGGTCGGTCGCCTACGTCAACGACACCGTCCGCAGCCACGTGAAGCTCGGGTCGGGCACCGAGGCCATCACGATCGGCAAGACCGCTTACCTGAAGAAGGCCGGCAAGTGGAAGAAGGAGGCGCCGCACGGGGCCTCGTCCATGGGCACGGGCATGGGTATGCCCGACGTCGGCGACCTGGCCGGGAAGCTCGGCAAGACGGTCCGCGATCTCGGCTCGACGACCCTCGACGGCAAGAGCGTCACGCACTACCGCTCGACGGCGACGCTGGCGGAGGTCGCCTCCGCGGCGAAGACCCGCGACGAGCGTGACCTGCTGGCGTCGGTCGCCAAGATGGGCATCACCGGCTACACGACCGACCTCTACGTCGGCGCGGGCGAGCTGCCGGCGAAGGTGACGATCACCGTCGACGGCGCGCCCGCCGGGCTCGCCGACAGCGCGTTGACGTACTCCGACTGGGGCACGCCGGTGACGATCAAGGCACCGAAGACCAGCTGACCGTCCTGCTGGCCCGCGCGTCGGGGTTACGAGCGCGGCTCCAGGGTTACCGACCTCGGACCCGCTCGGAGGTAGCACCTTCGGTGTGCTTGAAGCACCGTCGACGCTGCTACAAGCGCACCTCCGGCGCTACGAGGGAGCAAGACGCGGTGGTAATGCCGTAGCTGTTCTCGTAAGGCCGTGCACGGGGTTACGAGAACAGGTCCGGGGTTACGACGGTGGCTCGGGGTTACCGACGTCGGTGTCGCCCGGACGTAGCCCCTCCCGGGTGCTTGCAGCACCGTCGACGCTGCTACAAGCGCAGCTCAGGCGCTACGAGGGGACTTCCCGGGAGTCAGACTGCAGAACAACCGCGTCCGATCGCGGTGGCGAGCGGTTCTTCTGCAGTCTGACTCGTTGGGGGAGGGAGCACCTCCGCCGCGGAAGTGATTTGCCCGTGCGTCCGGGCTGCCCGTAGTCTGAACGCTGCCGAAGACCGCTGGTCGTTGCTGGCAAGCCCATCCGGGCGAGCGAGCATCGAAGATCCCGACACCGGGTGACCTGCGCAGGTGATACGAGAACGCCACATCGATCGTCCCCGGGGCAAGTACCGGATCGAGCCCGAATGTCAGCGCCCCGTGCCACTTGCACGGGGCGTTTCTGTGTCCCGACCTTCCTGCGTCAGCCGCTCGTGGCTTCGGCAGAGATCCACCACGACGAGGAAGGAGACCCATGGCGAACTCCGTCAAAACCGCCGCGGTCGCCGAGCTCGCGGACAGCTTCCGAAACTCCAACGGAGCCGTCCTCACCGAGTACCGCGGACTGACGGTCGCACAGCTGCGAGAGCTGCGCCGGTCGCTGGGTGACCACGCGACCTACGCCGTGGTGAAGAACACGCTGACCAAGATCGCGGCCGACCAGGCCGGGATCGACGGGCTGACCGACCTGCTGGTCGGACCGTCCGCCGTCGCTTTCGTCACCGGTGACCCGGTCGAGGCGGCCAGAGGCCTGCGTGACTTCGCCAAGGCGAACCCGCACCTGGTGATCAAGGGCGGCGTGCTGGAAGGCAGGCCCGTCACGGTCGACCAGATCAACAAGATGGCCGACCTCGAGTCGCGCGAGATCCTCCTGTCGAAGATGGCCGGAGCCCTCAACGCCTCACTGGTCAACGCGGTCACGCTGTTCTCCGCGCCCCTGTCTCAGGCTGCCCGTCTCGTGGCCGCCTTGGCGGCCAAGCGCGAAGCCGACGGCGAGACCCTGCCCGTCGCCGAAGCCGAAGCCGAAGTCGACGAAACACCTGTCGACGAGGTTGCGGCCCCGGCCGATGACGACGCACGTGCTGTCGAGGTCACCGACGACGCGGCCCCGGCCGCGGAAGTCACCGACGACGCACCTGTTGTCGAGGTCACCGACGAAGCGGCCCCCGCTGCCGACTCGGACGCGCCGACCGCCTGATCCACCGCACGAACGCTCGACCCGCATCAACCATCCCGACACATTCCCGCCCGCGTTGATCGCGACGCGGGCGACACCGAAAGAGAGAGGTCACCATGGCCAAGCTCGCCACCGCTGAGCTGCTTGACGCGTTCAAGGAGATGACTCTCCTGGAGCTCTCCGAGTTCGTGAAGGAATTCGAAGACACCTTCCACGTCACCGCCGCGGCTGCTGTCGCGCAGGCCCCCGCCGGAGCCGGCACCGCCGCTCCGGTCGAGGCCGAAGAGGAGAAGGACGAGTTCGACGTCATCCTCGAGGCCGCCGGCGCGAAGAAGATCCAGGTCATCAAGGAGGTGCGCACCATCACCAGCCTGGGCCTCAAGGAGGCCAAGGACCTGGTCGAGGCCGCGCCCAAGCCCGTCCTGGAGAAGGCCAACAAGGAAGCCGCCGCGAAGGCCAAGGACGCCCTCGAGGCGGCCGGCGCCACCGTCACGGTCAAGTAAGGCCAAGCTCGACCCGCACGAAAGCAGCACGAAAGCACCACAAAGCTGCGCCACGACGAGGGCGGTCCCGCACCGGGGCCGCCCTCGTCGCAACGTCCGGCCTCACCAGAGTGGGCGCGTGGCCTCGCAACACGCCGTGCCCGAGGTGTGCGGGCGTCCACTCGACGTCCGGCCCG
>DAIQRJ010000007.1:0-125409 GCA_036786375.1 Actinopolymorphaceae bacterium | reverse complement strand
GCCTCGCAACACGCCGTGCCCGAGGTGTGCGGGCGTCCACTCGACGTCCGGCCCGCTCGTCCGAACCTCGAGTGGGCGCGTCGCCCGCCAACACGCCGTGACCGGCGTGTGCGGGCGTCCACTCGAGGCTCGAACACCTCACCAGGCGCGCCCGTAACACCGGGTGCTTGACGTCGAACCGGCGTGGAGTCATGCTTTGCGGGCCGGAGCATGTGCACGGCGCAGCACGGCCAGCGGTGGCAGACCGCGTGTACCCGCCCTTCGATCCGCGTCAGCGGACGCAGCGGCCAGGGTTGTACAGAGGCGGGAGCCGGTAGCGGCTCCGCCGGCAAGGCTGGGCCGGGGTTGGCAAACCTTGCCCTCGTGGCTATAGTTGCCCTTTGGTCTGCCCTGCCAACTTCCTGATTCCCGGTAAGCGTCTGCCGACGCGTGCACAGCGGTGAACTCCGCCTTCCTGCACGCTCGCTTCGCTGTGTCCTGGGTCAGGGGTCCTGGGGCCGGCCAACGAAAGAACCGCCTTGGTCTCCTCGCCATGGTCGAGTCGAATGCCGGAAGGACCCCTCTTGGCCGCCTCGCGCACCGTAACCCGCACGTCTTCCCGCCCCGCTGGCCCCCGCCGCCTCTCCTTCGCCAAGATCGCCGAAGCCATTGAGGTTCCCGATCTCCTGGCCCTCCAAGTCGACAGTTTCGACTGGTTGATCGGAAACGAAACCTGGCAGGCCCGCACCCAAGCCGCACTGGATGAGGGACGCACAGACGTCTCCACCAAGTCGGGCTTGGAGGAAATCTTCGAAGAGATCTCTCCGATCGAAGACTTCCAGGGCACCATGTCGCTCTCCTTCCACGATCACCGCTTCGAACCACCGAAGAACTCGGTGGAGGAGTGCAAGGACCGCGACGTCACCTACGCCGCTCCCTTGTTCGTGACCGCCGAATTCATGAACAACGAGACCGGTGAAATCAAGTCCCAGACCGTCTTCATGGGCGATTTCCCGCTCATGACCCCGGATGGCACCTTCATCATCAACGGCACCGAGCGTGTCGTCGTCAGCCAGCTCGTCCGCTCGCCGGGCGTCTACTTCGAGCGCACCCCCGACAAGACGTCGGACAAGGACATCTTCACGTCGAAGATGATCCCCAGCCGCGGTGCCTGGCTCGAGTTCGAGATCGACAAGCGCGACATGGTCGGCGTCCGCCTCGACCGCAAGCGCAAGCAGAACGTCACCGTCCTGCTCAAGGCGCTCGGCTGGACCGACGCCAAGATCCTCGAGGAGTTCGGCGACTACGAGTCGATCCGGCTCACCCTCGAGAAGGACCACACGACGACGCAGGACGACGCGCTGCTCGACATCTACCGCAAGCTGCGTCCCGGCGAGCCGCCCACGCGCGAGGCCGCGCAGACGCTGTTGGAGAACTACTACTTCAACCCGAAGCGCTACGACCTCGCGAAGGTCGGCCGGTACAAGCTGGACAAGAAGCTGGGCACCGACAGCGCCTTCGACCAGCAGGTGCTCACGATCGACGACATCGTCGCGACCATCCGCTACCTGGTGGCGCTGCACGACGGTCGCAACGAGCTCGAGACGCCTCGCGGCACGCTCGTGGTCGAAGAGGACGACATCGACCACTTCGGCAACCGCCGTCTGCGCACGGTCGGTGAGCTGATCCAGAACCAGCTCCGTACGGGCCTCGCCCGCATGGAGCGGGTCGTCCGTGAGCGGATGACGACTCAGGACGTCGAGGCCATCACGCCTCAGACCCTGATCAACATCCGTCCGGTCGTGGCGGCGCTGAAGGAGTTCTTCGGAACCTCCCAGCTCAGCCAGTTCATGGACCAGCACAACCCGATCGCCGGGCTGACGCACAAGCGCCGGCTGTCCGCCCTCGGGCCGGGCGGTCTGTCCCGCGACCGCGCCGGCATGGACGTCCGCGACGTGCACACCAGCCACTACGGCCGGATGTGCCCGATCGAGACGCCGGAAGGCCCGAACATCGGCCTGATCGGCTCGCTCGCCGCGTACGGCCGCGTCAACGCGTTCGGCTTCATCGAGACCCCGTACCGCAAGGTCATCGACGGCAAGGTGTCGGACGAGATCCGCTACCTCACCGCCGATGAGGAGGACCATCTCGTCATCGCCCAGGCGAAGGCCGATCTGGCCGAGGACGGGTCCTTCCTCGAAGCGCGCGTGCTCGTCCGCACCCGTGACAGCGAGCTCGACTACGTCCCCGCGGACGCCGTCGACTACATGGACGTCTCACCGCGCCAGATGGTGTCCGTCGCCACCGCGATGATCCCGTTCCTCGAGCACGACGTCGCCAACCGGGCGCTCATGGGTTCCAACATGCAGCGTCAGGCGGTGCCGCTCATGCAGTCCGAGGCACCCCTGGTCGGAACCGGCATGGAGTACCGCGCAGCGGTCGACGCCGGTGAGGTCGCCACGGCGCCCATCGCCGGCACGATCTCCGAGGTCTCCGCCGATCTGATCGAGATCGCCGGCGACGACGGCGGGTACGAGACCATGCGTCTCACCAAGTTCCGTCGCTCCAACGCGGGTACCTGCACCAACCACCTCCCGCTGGTCCACGAAGGCCAGCGTGTCGAGGTGGGCCAGGTCCTCGCCGACGGTCCCTGCACCGAGAACGGCGAGATGGCACTCGGGCGCAACCTGCTCGCGGCGTTCATGCCGTGGGAGGGCTACAACTACGAAGACGCGATCATCCTGTCGCAGCGCGTCGTGCAGGAAGACCTCCTGACCTCGATCCACATCGAGAACTACGAGATCGACTCGCGCGACACGAAGCTCGGCCCCGAAGAAGTCACGCGGGACATCCCGAACGTCAGCGACGACATGCTCGCCGACCTCGACGAGCGCGGCATCATCCGGATCGGTGCGGAGGTCGTTGACGGCGACATCCTCGTGGGTCGTGTCACCCCCAAGGGCGAGACCGAGCTCACCCCCGAGGAGCGCCTCCTGCGCGCCATCTTCGGTGAGAAGGCCCGCGAGGTCCGCGACACGTCGCTCAAGGTGCCCCACGGTGAGTCCGGCACGGTCATCGGCGTCCGCGTCTTCGACGCCGACGAAGGCGACGAGCTGCCGCCCGGCGTCAACCAGCTGGTGCGCGTGTACGTCGCGCAGAAGCGGAAGATCCAGAACGGCGACAAGCTCGCCGGTCGTCACGGCAACAAGGGCGTCATTGCGAAGATCCTGCCCATCGAGGACATGCCGTTCCTCGAGGACGGGACCCCGGTCGACATCATCCTCAACCCGCTCGGCGTGCCGGCCCGCATGAACGTGGGCCAGATCCTCGAGCTGCACCTGGGCTGGGTGGCCAAGTCGGGCTGGGACGTCAAGGACATCGACCAGCCGTGGGCCGACAGCCTGCGCTCGATCGGTGCCGGCACCGGCGATCCCGACACCAACGTCGCCACGCCGGTCTTCGACGGTGCGACCGAGGACGAGATCATCGGCCTGCTCGGCGCGACCCTCCCGACCCGGGACGGTGTGCGTCTGGTCGGACCCGATGGCAAGGCGCCGCTCTACGACGGCCGCACCGGGGACCCGTTCCCCGAGCCGGTCGCCGTCGGCTACATGTACATCCTGAAGCTGAACCACCTCGTGGACGACAAGATCCACGCACGCTCCACCGGTCCGTACTCGATGATCACCCAGCAGCCGCTCGGTGGTAAGGCGCAGTTCGGCGGTCAGCGGTTCGGCGAGATGGAGGTCTGGGCCATGGAGGCCTACGGCGCGGCATACGCGCTGCAGGAACTCCTGACCATCAAGTCCGACGACATCCCCGGGCGCGTCAAGGTCTACGAGGCCATCGTCAAGGGCGAGAACATTCCCGAGCCGGGCATCCCCGAGTCCTTCAAGGTGCTCATCAAGGAGATGCAGGCGCTGTCGCTCAACATCGAGGTTCTCTCGTCCGACGGCACGACCGTCGAGTTGCGCGACAACGAAGAGGACGTCTTCCGGGCAGCCGAGGAACTGGGCATCGACCTGGTCCGCCGCGAACCCAGCAGCGTCGAAGAAGTATGAGAAAGGTAGATACCGTTGCTTGACGCGCATTTCTTCGAGGAACTCAAGATCGGCCTTGCCGGCGCCGACACCATCCGTGCGTGGTCGCACGGTGAGGTCAAGAAGCCCGAGACGATCAACTACCGCACCCTGAAGCCGGAGAAGGACGGACTCTTCTGCGAGAAGATCTTCGGCCCGACGCGTGACTGGGAGTGCTACTGCGGCAAGTACAAGCGGGTCCGGTACAAGGGCATCATCTGCGAGCGTTGTGGCGTCGAAGTCACCCGTTCGAAGGTGCGCCGCGAGCGCATGGGACACATCGAGCTGGCCGCCCCGGTCACGCACATCTGGTACTTCAAGGGTGTGCCGTCACGGCTGGGCTACCTGCTCGACGTGGCCCCGAAGGATCTCGAGAAGGTCATCTACTTCGCGGCCTACATGATCACCTGGGTCGACGACGAAGCCCGCACCCGCGAGCTCCCGTCGCTCGAGGCCCGCGTGGACGTGGAGCGCAAGAAGATCGAGTCGCGTCGTGACGCCGACATCGAGGCGCGCATGAAGAAGCTCGAAGAGGACCTCGGCACGCTCGAAGCCGAGGGCGCGAAGGCCGACATCCGTCGCAAGACGAGGGAAGGCGCCGAGCGCGAGCTCAAGCAGCTTCGTGACCGCAACCAGCGTGAGCTGGACCGGCTCGACGAGGTGTGGACGCGCTTCAAGAACCTCAAGGTCGCCGACCTCGAGGGCGACGAGGTGCTCTACCGCGACATGAAGATGCGCTTCGGTCGTTTCTTCGCCGGTTACATGGGGGCCGAGGCGATCCAGAAGCGTCTGGAGAGCTTCGACCTGCAGGCCGAGTCGGAGATCCTCCGCGAGATCATCCTGACGGGCAAGGGCCAGAAGAAGACCCGCGCCCTCAAGCGGCTCAAAGTCGTGTCCGCGTTCCTGCAGACCGACAACAGCCCGCTCGGCATGGTGCTCGACGCCGTCCCGGTGATCCCGCCGGACCTGCGTCCGATGGTCCAGCTCGACGGTGGCCGGTTCGCCACCTCCGACCTGAACGACCTGTACCGCCGCGTGATCAACCGGAACAACCGCCTCAAGCGGCTTCTCGACCTCGGCGCGCCCGAGATCATCGTGAACAACGAGAAGCGGATGCTCCAGGAGTCGGTCGACAACCTGTTCGACAACGGCCGTCGTGGCCGTCCGGTGACCGGTCCGGGCAACCGCCCGCTCAAGTCGCTGTCGGACATGCTCAAGGGCAAGCAGGGCCGGTTCCGTCAGAACCTGCTCGGCAAGCGCGTCGACTACTCGGGTCGTTCGGTCATCGTCGTGGGCCCGCAGCTCAAGCTGCACCAGTGCGGCCTGCCCAAGCCGATGGCTCTCGAGCTGTTCAAGCCGTTCGTGATGAAGCGTCTGGTCGAGCTCAACCACGCCCAGAACATCAAGAGCGCCAAGCGCATGGTCGAGCGTCAGCGCTCGGTCGTGTGGGACGTGCTCGAAGAGGTCATCGCCGAGCACCCGGTGCTGCTCAACCGTGCGCCCACCCTGCACCGACTGGGTATCCAGGCGTTCGAGCCTCAGCTCATCGAGGGCAAGGCCATCCAGATCCACCCGCTCGTTTGCGCGGCGTTCAACGCCGACTTCGACGGTGACCAGATGGCGGTGCACCTGCCGCTCTCCGCCGAGGCCCAGGCCGAGGCGCGGATCCTGATGCTCTCGACGAACAACATCCTCAAGCCGGCCGACGGTTCACCCGTCACGCTGCCGACGCACGACATGGTCATCGGGATCTACTTCCTGACGATGGACTCCGAGCGTCAGACCGGCGCCGGTCGTTCGTTCTCCTCGGTCGCCGAGGCGACCATGGCGTTCGACCGTCGCGAGATCGGTATGCAGAGCAAGGTCAACATCGGCTTCACCGGCATCGTCGCGCCGGAAGGCTTCGACACTGGGCAAGGTTGGCTCCCGGGCCGGCCGCTCACGTTGGCGACGACGCTGGGCCGTGCTCTGTTCAACGAGGCGCTGCCCGTCGACTACCCGTTCGTGAACATGGAGGTCAGCAAGAAGCAGCTCGGACGGATCGTCAACGACCTGGCCGAGAAGTACCCGAAGGTCGCCGTGGCCGAGTGCCTCGACAACCTGAAGAACACCGGCTTCTACTGGGCCACCCGCTCTGGTCTGACGATCGGCATCGAAGACGCCGTGACCCCGGCCAGCAAGGGCGAGATCCTCGGTCGTTACGAGGAGAAGGCAGCCAAGGTCCAGCGCGAGTTCGAGCGTGGTCTCATCACCGACCAGGAGCGCCGTCAGGAGCTCATCGAGGTGTGGACACAGGCGAGCAACGAGGTCCAGGACGCCATGGAGGAAGGGTTCGACAAGCTGAACCCGATCTTCATGATGGTCAACTCCGGGGCTCGCGGGAACATGCTCCAGGTCAAGCAGATCTCCGGCATGTTGGGCCTTGTGGCCAACCCGAAGGGCGAGATCATCCCGCGCCCGATCAAGTCGAACCTGCGCGAGGGCATGACCGTCCTCGAGTACTTCATCGCCACCCACGGTGCCCGCAAGGGGCTGGCCGACACCGCGCTGCGCACGGCCGACTCGGGTTACCTGACCCGGCGTCTGGTCGATGTCAGCCAGGACGTCATCATCCGCGAGGAAGACTGCGGAACCGAGCGTGGACTGGTGAAGCAGATCGCGGGCAAGGGCAAGAACGGCCTGGCCAAGATCGAGAACATCGAAACGTCTGTGTACTCACGGGTGCTGGCCGAGGATGCTCTCGGTCCCGACGGCGACGTCGTGCTGCCTGCCCGCAGCCAGCTCACCTCGGTCGACGTCGATCTCCTGATCGCCGCCGGCGTCACCTCGGTGCGCATCCGTTCGGTGCTCACCTGTGACTCGAAGGTCGGCGCGTGCGCCAACTGCTACGGCCGGTCGCTCGCGACCAGCCTGCTCGTCGACATCGGTGAGGCCGTCGGCATCGTCGCGGCCCAGTCGATCGGTGAGCCGGGTACGCAGCTGACCATGCGGACGTTCCACAGCGGCGGTGCCGCCGGTGAGGACATCACCCACGGTCTGCCGCGTGTCGTCGAGCTCTTCGAGGCCCGTCAGCCCAAGGGCAGGGCCCCGATCTCCGAGGTCGAAGGCCGCATCGAGATCGAGGATGCCGAACGCAGCCGCAAGATCATCGTGATCCCGGATGACGGCTCCGAGCCGATTCCGTTCCCGGTGAGCAAGCGACTGCGGCTGATGGTGCACGACGGCGAGCACGTGGGCGTCGGGCAGCAGCTGACCGTCGGCAAGCCCGACCCCGCAGATGTCCTGCGGGTGCTGGGTGTGCGTGCGGTGCAGCAGCACCTCGTGGACGAGGTCCAGGAGGTCTACCGGCTGCAGGGCGTGACGATCCACGACAAGCACATCGAGATCATCATCCGGCAGATGCTCCGCCGGGTGACGGTGATCGAGTCCGGCGACGCCGGTCTCCTCACCGGTGACCTCGTCGAGCGGCTGAAGTTCGACGCGGAGAACCGTCGCGTCGTCGCCGAAGGCGGTACCCCCGCCTCCGGTCGTCCGGTGCTGATGGGGATCACCAAGGCATCGCTGGCCACCGAGTCGTGGTTGTCGGCGGCGTCGTTCCAGGAGACCACCAAGGTTCTGACGGAGGCCGCGATCCACGGCCGTCGCGACAACCTGCGTGGCCTGAAGGAGAACGTGATCATCGGAAAGCTGATCCCGGCGGGTACCGGTCTCGACCGTTACCGCAACGTCCGGGTGGAGCCGACCGAGGAAGCGAAGGCAGCGCTCTACTCGATGGTCGGGTACGAGCCGTACGACTACGACTTCGGTCCGTCGACGAGCGCCGCCGTCCCGCTGGACGACTACGACCTCGGCAGCTTCTGAGGTCCAGTTCGTAACAACGCTCAAGGGCGGTCACCCCATCGGGGTGGCCGCCCTTCGGCGTACCGGGCCTGTGGACAGAGCCCGGCTCGGCGTCGGTGCGGACGCCTAGGGTCGACGGGGACCGACATCGAGAGGACCACCGTGACCGGGCCGCCTGACCTGAACGAGCTCACCGCCGAGCTGCGGGAGCTGAGCCGCGCCTTCGGCGTCGCCGACGCATCCCTGCGCCAGCCGGCCGAAGGCTCGGACGCCACCGGGTCGTTCACAGTCGTCCTCGACACCGACGGCCGGGTTTCCGCTGTCCGGCCCGCGTCGCGATGGCGCGACCGGCTCGCATCCGACCAGGTCGGCGACGCGGTCGTCCAAGCGGCCCAGGCAGCCGCGATCGCCCGGCTCGACACCTGGTCACAGGCTCTCGACGCGCAGCCGATCCCCGGCGCCGCGGCCGGTCAGCCGGCTGACCCGGCGCCGACAGTCGATCTGGCCGCGTTGCGCTCTGACGCGCCGTATCTCGATCTCGTCGGCATGCTCGGCGAGGTCACAGACACACTCAAGCAGGTCGTCGCCGCCTCGACGGCTCCCGTCCCGCCCGCCGCAGCCGACACGACCGAGGCCGATGCCGACGACGCCGAGACGTCCTACGGTTCCCGGCCGGTCGTGGTCGGTCTCGACGCCGGCGGCGCCGTCCACCACGTCGACATCGAGCTGCGCTGGCTCGGGGGAGCCGACCGCAGCCGTCTCGGCGCCGCTCTCACCGCCGCGTTCGCCCGCGCCTACGACCTCCGTGACGCACAGCTCGCGGACGCCCGGTCCGCTGCCGGCGTCCGAGCCGAGGGCGCGCTGCCGCCGATGTCGCCGCAGCTCGCCGAGATCGTCCGCAACCCCGCCGCGGCCCGGGCCGCCTTCGCCCACCAGCTCTGATCGGAGCCCGCAGCCATGCCACCCCCAGATCCGTTGGTCGTCAAGGTCGCGATCGAGACGCTCGCCACCGCCGGTACCCAGTGGTCAGAGCGCGGCGCCGACCTCAGTCACATCCCGTCGACGATGGGTGATCTCGACATGACCGGCCTGCAGATGGGCCTGGCCGCGCCGATCCACGGCGTCTACGAGCAGATCCACACCGGCATCCGTCGCCTGATGGGGGAGGCCGGCACCGCGGCCGACGAGGTCGGCGCCGCGATGACGACGGCCGCGAAGGCCTACGCCAAGGACGAAGCCGACGGCGTGCACGCGCTCAAGGGCCTCTGGTGACCGCGCGCAACCGGGCCACGAAGGCCACGAGGAGAACCCGATGAGTGCGACCCCGCTACCGACGTCCCCCGATCAGATCCGCGAACTGGTCGACACCATCGAACGCGGCATCTCCTCCGGCGCCGACCTCGTCAACGGGATCATCGACCGGGTCGTCGGCTTCCTCGACTGGCTGCCGGGGTTCATCACGAACCGCGTCCTCCCGTGGCTGCGCCGGCTGGCCGCGGCCGTGCAGGGGTTCTTCGCGAAGGTGCTCGAGTTCCTCGAGGGCGCGGCGTTCCCGGTGTTCGCGTTCATCAAGGCGAACAGCTGGAACGACGAGGTCCGCAACCCGGTCACGAAAGTGGCGGGGGAGCTGTCGGACGGAGCGCTGCACGTCGGCGACTACTGGCAGGGACCGGCGTCGATCGCCTACACGAACGCTCTGCTGGCCCAGACGAAGGCCTGCACCGAGGTCGGTGCGATCGTCGACGACCTGAAGATCCGGCTGTGGGCCGTCGCCGGGCTCATCGTCGGGTTCCTCGTCGCGCTGGCGGCGATCATCATCTCGTGGATCGGCGTGATGACGGCCTCGGCCGCCGCGACGGCCACGGGTGTCGGGGCGATCGCGGGCGTCCCCGCCGCAGCTGCCGACACCGGCATCAGCGTCACCGCCGTGCTCGCGCTGGTGGCCGCGACCGGCTCGCTCGTCGCCGCCGAGGCCGAGACCTTCACCCGGCTCAACGACCGCATCAGCACCAGCGCGGCGTTCCCGGCCGGCTCGTGGCCGAAGCCGACGTCCGCGGGCACGATCCTCTCCGACGGGAGCATCTCCGACCCCGACGGACTGACCGAGTGGCAGCTTCGCCGCTGACCCCGATCCACCCGCTTACAGTGGGACCGCCGAGCCCGCCGGAGTGTGCGAACGGAGGAATGCCGTGACGGTCGACCAGTCGTCGTTCGATCTCGCCGTCCGCCGTCGGACCCAGCTGACCGCGGCGATCGTCCTCGCCGTCCTGGCCTGCGCGTTCGCCCTCGCCGCGCTGATCGGCGGCACCCTTAGCGCCGTCATTGTCGTCATCGGCACGATTCTGACCGGCGCTGCACTCGCGACGAGTCTGCGGAGCTGGCGTGGTGCCACCGAGGTGTGGTCGGGGAGCGCGGCCCCCGCCGAGCTTCACCGGCTCGTCCAGCGAAGCGTTCTGCCGTCGCTCCCGGTGCTCCTCGTCAGCTTCGGTGTCACGATCGCCGTGGCCGTTCCGCCCCTGAGCCGGCTCTTCTCGAACTCGACCGCGGCCGGGAATGCGCGTTGGACCGACGCTGTTCTGCTCCTGTCAGTGGTGCTCTACGTGTTCGCGTCCGCCGGTGCGGCCTTTTACCCGCTACACGTCCGACGTTGACGCCCCGCGCCGGTGTGGGCGTGCGTCGTATCGTTTTGACCCGCTCACCGGCCAGCGGGTAACCTCTTACCTTGTGCCTGGGGTGACCCCGGCCCTCACGCGTGCCCGTCCTGACGCCGTTCGACGCTCACCTCGGCCGGGGTGACGCCGACAACTCGGGGTAGATCGGGCGGGCCACGCCGACACTCCCGAACGCGGGGTCGGCGGCGGGGTTCAAACAGCCAACGCGCAAGATCCACAGATGTGCCCGCACCACAGAACTGCCCTGCTCCACACAACGGCCTGCACCGATAACACGCACGAACCAATGCACGTCACTCGACAGAAGAGGGAAACGACGCGGTGCCCACGATCCAGCAGCTGGTCCGTAAGGGCCGGCAGGACAAGGTGTCGAAGAACAAGACTGCGGCTCTGAAGAACTCGCCGCAGCGTCGCGGGGTTTGTACCCGCGTGTTCACGACCACCCCCAAGAAGCCGAACTCAGCGCTCCGCAAGGTCGCGCGTGTGCGGTTGACCAGTGGCGTCGAGGTCACCGCGTACATCCCCGGTGTCGGCCACAACCTGCAGGAGCACTCGATGGTGCTCGTGCGCGGCGGACGGGTCCGTGACCTGCCCGGCGTCCGTTACAAGATCGTCCGCGGCTCGCTCGACACCCAGGGCGTCAAGAACCGCAAGCAGGCCCGCAGCCGTTACGGCGCGAAGAAGGAGAAGAGCTAATGCCGCGCAGAGGTCCCGCCGTCAAGCGGGCTCCGATCGTCGACCCGGTCTACGCGTCGCCGCTCGTGAGCCAGCTGATCAACAAGGTGCTGGTGAGCGGCAAGAAGCAGCGCGCGCAGTACATCGTCTACACCGCGCTGGAAGGCTGCCGCGAGAAGAACGGCACCGACCCCGTCGTGACGCTGCGTCGTGCGCTCGACAACGTGAAGCCGACCCTCGAGGTGAAGAGCCGCCGAGTCGGTGGCGCCACCTACCAGGTTCCGATCGAGGTGCGCCCCGGTCGCGCCAACACGCTCGCGCTGCGTTGGCTCATCAGCTACTCCCGCGCCCGTCGCGAGAAGACGATGGCCGAGCGTCTGATGAACGAGGTCCTCGACGCCAGCAACGGTCTGGGCGCATCGGTCAAGCGACGGGAAGACACCCACCGCATGGCCGAGTCGAACAAGGCGTTCGCGCACTACCGCTGGTAACCGGTAGCTCGATCGCCCGGCCCGTCACCCACGGGCCAGTCGAACGGGCGGGCACACGCGGCAGGGCTCGGGACACCCCGAGGTCTGCGCGGCCCGCCCAGCCACACCTACACGAGAAAGAATCCAATCTGATGGCGACTGATCTCCGCGCGATCGATCTGGCCAAGGTCCGCAACATCGGGATCATGGCCCACATCGACGCGGGCAAGACCACGACCACCGAGCGGATCCTGTTCTACACCGGTATGAACTACAAGATCGGTGAGGTCCACGACGGCAATGCCACCATGGACTGGATGGAGCAGGAGCAGGAGCGCGGAATCACGATCACGTCCGCTGCCACCACCTGCGTCTGGAACGACCACACGATCAACATCATCGATACCCCCGGCCACGTCGACTTCACGGTCGAAGTCGAGCGCTCCCTGCGGGTGCTCGACGGCGCGGTCGCGGTGTTCGACGGTGTTGCCGGGGTCGAGCCGCAGTCCGAGACCGTGTGGCGTCAGGCGAACAAGTACGGGGTCCCCCGTATCTGTTTCGTCAACAAGCTCGACCGCACCGGTGCCGACTTCTTCCGCTGCGTCGACATGGTCGAGTCGCGCCTGAACGCCGTGCCGCTGGTCCTCCAGCTTCCGATCGGCAACGAGGCCGACTTCGTCGGCGTCGTCGACCTGGTCAACATGCGCGCGCTCACGTGGCGCGGCGAGACCGAACTGGGCGCCAAGTGGGAGGTCGAGCCGATCCCGGCCGACATGCTCGACCAGGCGAACGACTACCACGAGCGGCTCATCTCGACGGTCTCCGAGCACGACGACGAGCTCATGGAGCTCTTCATCGTCGACCAGGAGCCGACCGTCGACCAGCTCGTCGCCGGCATCCGCCGCGCGACCGTCGGCTCGCTGTTGACCCCGATCCTGTGCGGCTCGGCGTTCAAGAACAAGGGCGTCCAGCCTCTGCTCGACGCCGTCAACTCCTACCTTCCCTCGCCCCTGGACGTCGGCTCGATCAAGGGCCACGACGTCAAGGACCTCGACGTGGTGGTCGAGCGCGCTCCCGATGAGAACGCGCCGTTGTCGATGCTGGCGTTCAAGATCATGACCGACCCGCACCTGGGGAAGCTGACCTACCTGCGCATCTACTCCGGCACGCTCACCACCGGCACCCAGGTCCTCAACACGATCAAGGGCCAGCGCGAGCGGATCGGCAAGATCTACCGGATGCACGCCAACAAGCGTGAAGAGATCGAGAAGGCCTCGGCCGGCTCGATCGTCGCCGTCATGGGCTTGAAGAACACCACGACCGGCGACACGCTGGCCGCGCAGGACAAGCCGGTGATCCTCGAGGCGATGACCTTCCCGGAACCGGTCATCCAGCAGGCCGTCGAGCCCAGGACCAAGAGCGACCAGGAGAAGCTGGGCACCGCGATCCAGCGCCTGGCCGAGGAAGACCCGACGTTCCGCGTCCACACCGACGACGAGACGGGTCAGACCATCATCGAAGGCATGGGCGAGCTGCACCTCGAGGTGCTGATCGACCGGATGCATCGCGAGTTCCACGTCGAGGCCAACGTCGGGAAACCGCAGGTTGCCTACCGCGAGACCGTGCGCAAGAAGGTCGAGAAGGTCGACTACACCCACAAGAAGCAGACGGGTGGATCCGGCCAGTTCGCGCGCGTCATCGTGACGCTCGAGCCCAACGGCGCAGATGTCGGTGGCGAGGGCGGCTACGAGTTCGTCAACGCCGTCGGCGGGGGTCGCATCCCGCGGGAGTACATCCCGTCGGTCGACGCCGGCGCGCAGGCCGCCATGCAGAACGGCATCCTGGCCGGCTACCCGATGGTCGACGTGAAGTTCACGCTGACCGACGGGTCCTACCACGACGTCGACTCCTCGGAGATGGCGTTCAAGATCGCCGGCTCGATGGTGTTCAAGGAAGCGGTTCGACGCGCCAGCCCGGTGCTGCTCGAGCCGATCATGTCCGTCGAAGTCACGACTCCCGAGGTCTACATGGGTGACGTGATCGGCGACCTGAACTCCCGCCGTGGCCAGATCCAGGCCATGGAGGAGCTGCACGGTGCCCGAGTCGTCAGGGCCCTTGTGCCCCTGTCGGAGATGTTCGGGTACGTCGGTGATCTGCGCAGCCGCACTCAGGGGCGCGCGATGTACACCATGGAATTCAACTCCTACGCTGAAGTTCCGCGGAACGTGGCAGAGGAGATCATCAAAAAGGCCCGGGGCGAGTAACCCGAGCCCCACCCCGGTCCACCCGCCCATCAGCGGACAAGATCCCAGTAACAGGAGGAGCCACCAGTGGCTAAGGCGAAGTTCGAGCGGACGAAGCCGCACGTCAACATCGGCACGATCGGTCACGTCGACCACGGAAAGACGACGTTGACCGCTGCCATTACCAAGGTGCTGGCGGACAAGTACCCCACGCTGAACAAGGCCTCGAAGTTCGAGGACATCGACAACGCTCCCGAGGAGCGTCAGCGCGGTATCACCATCAACGTGTCCCACCAGGAGTACCAGACGGAGAAGCGTCACTACGCTCACGTCGACGCTCCGGGCCACGCGGACTACATCAAGAACATGATCACCGGTGCGGCGCAGATGGACGGCGCCATCCTGGTGGTCGCGGCCACCGACGGCCCGATGCCCCAGACGCGTGAGCACGTGCTGCTCGCCCGTCAGGTCGGCGTGCCGTACATCCTGGTGGCGCTGAACAAGGCCGACATGGTCGACGACGAGGAGATCCTCGAGCTCGTCGAGCTCGAGGTCCGCGAGCTGCTCAACTCGCAGGAGTTCGACGGCGACAACGCCCCGGTCATCCGGGTGTCGGCGCTGAAGGCGCTCGAGGGCGACCCGCAGTGGGTCAAGTCCGTCGAAGAGCTGCTCGCCGCCGTCGACGAAAGCGTTCCGGACCCGATCCGGGAGACGGACAAGCCGTTCCTCATGCCCGTCGAGGACGTCTTCACCATCACCGGACGCGGAACGGTCGTCACCGGCCGCATCGAGCGTGGCGTGGTCAAGATCAACGAGACCGTCGACATCATCGGCATCCGTCCGACCAAGCAGACCACCACGGTCACCGGTGTGGAGATGTTCCGCAAGCTTCTCGACGAGGGTCGGGCGGGCGAGAACGTCGGCCTCCTGCTCCGCGGCACGAAGCGCGAAGACGTCGAGCGCGGCATGGTCGTCATCAAGCCGGGCAGCACGACTCCGCACACGGAGTTCGAGGCGAACGTCTACATCCTGTCAAAGGACGAGGGCGGACGGCACACGCCGTTCTTCAACAACTACCGCCCGCAGTTCTACTTCCGCACCACCGACGTGACCGGTGTCGTCACCCTCCCTGAGGGCACCGAGATGGTCATGCCGGGTGACAACACCGAGATGTCGGTCGTGCTGATCCAGCCGATCGCCATGGAGGAAGGCCTCCGCTTCGCCATCCGCGAGGGTGGCCGCACGGTCGGCGCAGGCCGCGTCACCAAGATCCTCAAGTAACAGCCAGCACCCAGCACGGCAACGGCCCCGGGAACTCGTGTCCCGGGGCCGTTGTGCGTGGTGCGAAACAAGCTCCAGCCAGCACGAAAGCAGCACCAGCCAGCCAGTACGAGCCAGTGACACCGCGCATCAACCGGCTGATCCGGCGAGGGCCTTCGAGGATTTCGCCGCGACCGGAGTCTCTGGCATACTTGGTCGGGTTGCCTGCGGCGAGGTCGCCGTGGCGTGTCCAGTACCAGTCTCCCGTCCCTTCGGATGGGTGCCGGAAACGGGCACAGCCGCACCGGAGAACTCCGCAGCCGCAGCGCGTGATCCAGTATCAGGCCTGGCCCTCCCAGACGTGCCTGAACCCCCCGGGGTTTGAGAAATCCCAGGCATATCCATGGTCTGCGTGCTCGACACGCCCGACCGCGGGGGTCGGGCGCCACCGCAGCGGAACGAGATAAGGACACACAAGTCATGGCGGGACAAAAGATCCGCATCAGGCTTAAGGCCTATGACCACGAGGTGATCGACACCTCCGCGCGCAAGATCGTCGACACGGTCACGCGTACGGGTGCCACGGTCGCCGGCCCGGTGCCGTTGCCGACGGAGAAGAACGTGTTCTGCGTGATCCGTTCGCCGCACAAGTACAAGGACAGCCGCGAGCACTTCGAGATGCGCACCCACAAGCGGCTCATCGACATCATCGATCCGACGCCCAAGACGGTCGACTCGCTCATGCGACTCGACCTGCCGGCCGGCGTCGACATCGAGATCAAGCTCTGAGGGACGACGCCACATGAGCCATCAAGACACCAAGAAGACCAAGGGTCTGCTGGGCACCAAGCTCGGCATGACCCAGGCGTGGGACGCCGAGAACCGCATCGTCCCCGTCACTGCCATCCAGGTGGGCCCGAACGTCGTGACCCAGGTCAAGACGCCGGACTCCGACGGCTATGCCGCCGTGCAGATCGGTTTCGGCGCCACGCGCAAGACGACGAAGCCCGAGCGCGGCCACTTCGAGAAGGCCGGCGTGACTCCCCGCCGCTACCTCATCGAGCTGCGCACCGTCGATGCGTCGGAATACACCCTCGGCCAGGAACTGACGGCTGAGCTGTTCGCCGTCGGCGAAGAGGTCGACATCACCGGCACCAGTCGCGGCAAGGGCTACGCGGGCGTCATGAAGCGTCACGGTTTCCACGGCCTCGGCGCCGGCCACGGCGTTCAGCGCAAGCACCGCTCGCCCGGTTCCATCGGTGCTTGCGCCACCCCCGGACGGGTGTTCAAGGGCATGAAGATGGCCGGCCGTATGGGCGGCGAGCGCATCACCACCCAGAACCTCAAGGTCCACTCGATCGATGTCGCTTCCGGTGTCGTGCTGATCAAGGGCGCCATCCCTGGTCCCCGCGGCGCCGTCGTCCTCATCCGCGGCGCGGTCAAGAACAACGCGGAGGTGTCGGAATGACAGCCACTCGTATCGACGTCGAGCTGCCCGCCGAGGTCTTCGGCGTCCAGGCCAACGTCTCGCTGATCCACCAGGTCGTCGTCGCGCAGCTCGCAGCGGCACGTCAGGGCACGCACGCGGTCAAGACCCGCGCGCAGGTCTCCGGTGGCGGTCGCAAGCCGTACCGGCAGAAGGGCACCGGCCGCGCCCGTCAGGGCTCGATCCGCGCGCCGCACTTCGCCGGCGGCGGCGTGGCCCACGGGCCCGTCTCGCACAACTACGAGCAGCGCACCCCCAAGAAGATGAAGGCCGCCGCCCTGCGTGGCGCCCTCTCCGACCGGGCCCGCTTCGGCCGGGTCCACGTCGTCGCCGATCTCGTCGGCACCGACGTCCCCTCCACCAAGACCGCGGTCGCCTCCATCGCAGCGATCGTCGGTGACCACAGTGCGCTGATCGTGCTGCGTCGCGACGAGCTCGTGGCATGGAAGAGCTTCCGCAACGTCCCGAACGTGCACGTCCTCGAACCCGGCCAGCTCAACACCTACGACGTGCTCGTCTTCGACGACGTGGTGTTCTCCGAGGCTGCGTACGAGACGTTCGTCGGCGGCAACGCCGCCGCGCTCGCCCAGGCGCAGGCCGAAGCGGACGCCCCGAGCGAACAGGAGAGCCAGGCATGATCGCCATCACCCACAAGACCCACCGGGATGTGCTGCTCGCACCGGTCGTGTCGGAGAAGAGCTACGGCCTCCTCGACGCGAACAAGTACACGTTCCTGGTGCTGCGCTCGGCGAACAAGACCGAGATCAAGATCGCGGTCGAGCAGGTGTTCAAGGTCAAGGTCACGAGCGTCAACACCCTGAACCGCATAGGGAAGACGCGTCGGACGCGGTTCGGGACAGGCAAACGCCCCGACACGAAGCGCGCCATCGTGACCGTGGCCGACGGTCAGCGGATCGACATCTTCGCGTGATTTCCGAACAGGACTGATACCCCATGGCTATTCGTAAATACAAGCCGACGACCCCGGGTCGTCGCGGCGCGAGTGTGGCGGATTTCGCCGAGATCACCCGCACGACCCCGGAGAAGTCGCTGCTGCGTCCGCTGCCGAAGAACGGCGGCCGCAATGCGGCCGGCCGTATCACCGCGCGGCACCAGGGCGGCGGTCACAAGCGTGCCTACCGCATCGTCGACTTCCGTCGCTACGACAAGGACGGCGTGCCGGCGAAGGTCGCTCACATCGAGTACGACCCGAACCGCACCGCGCGGATCGCCCTGCTGCACTACGTCGACGGGGAGAAGCGCTACATCCTGGCGCCGAACCTGCTGACGCAGGGCACGCAGATCGTCTCCGGCGTCGGTGCCGACATCAAGCCGGGTAACAACCTGCCGCTGCTCAACATCCCCGTGGGTACTCGTGTCCACGCGGTGGAGCTGCGTCCCGGTGGCGGCGCGAAGATCGCCCGGTCCGCCGGTGCGAGCGTCCAGCTGGTCGCCAAGGAGGGCACGAAAGCGTCCCTCCGGATGCCCTCAGGTGAACTGCGCATGGTCGACGTCCGCTGCCGCGCCACGGTCGGCGAGGTCGGCAACGCCGAGCAGAGCAACATCAACTGGGGCAAGGCCGGCCGGATGCGATGGAAGGGCAAGCGCCCGACCGTCCGCGGTGTCGCCATGAACCCGGTCGACCACCCGCACGGTGGTGGCGAGGGCAAATCCTCCGGTGGCCGTCACCCGGTCTCCCCGTGGGGCCAGCCCGAAGGCCGCACCCGCCGCACCAAGCCGTCCGACAATCTCATCGTCCGCCGCCGCCGCAGCGGCAAGCACAAGTAAGGAGCCCCAAGCATGCCTCGCAGCCTGAAGAAAGGCCCCTTCGTGGATGACCACCTCCAGAAGAAGGTGGATGTCCAGAACGAGAAGGGGACCAAGCAGGTCATCAAGACCTGGTCCCGTCGTTCGATGATCGTGCCGACGATGCTCGGACACACGATTGCCGTTCACGACGGTCGCAAGCACGTCCCGGTGTTCGTCACCGAGGCGATGGTCGGTCACAAGCTGGGGGAGTTCGCTCCCACCCGCACGTTCCGTGGCCACGTCAAGGACGACCGGAAGGCGCGCCGTCGATGACCGTCAACCCCAGTGCTCCTACTGCCGTGCCGACCGCTCGCGCCATCGCGCGTGACGTGCGGATCACGGCCACCAAGGCACGTCGCGTCGTCGACCTCGTCCGTGGCCGTTCGGTCCCCGAGGCCGACGCGATCCTGAAGTTCGCGCCGCAGGCCGCTGCCTACGACGTGCGCAAGGTCCTGCTGTCGGCAGCCGCGAACGCCGAGAACACGTTGGGCGCCAGCGCCGACGAGCTCGTCGTGCGCGCCGCGTTCGTCGACGAGGGCCAGACCTGGAAGCGCATGCGTCCGCGCTCGCGCAGCCAGGCGTTCCGCATCCTCAAGCGCACCAGCCACATCACTGTGATCGTCGGTCCTGCCGACGAGGCCGGTGCGGCCGGGTCGAAGGGCAAGACCGGCCGCGGCCGGGCCATCCGATCAACCGGGAAGGGGAACCGATAGTGGGCCAGAAAGTAAACCCGCACGGCTTCCGCCTCGGCATCACCACGGACCACAAGAGCCGTTGGTACGCCGACAAGCTGTACAAGTCCTATGTGGGCGAGGACGTCGCCATCCGCCGCCTGCTCTCCAAGGGGATGGAACGCGCCGGCATCTCGAAGGTGGAGATCGAGCGCACGCGTGACCGCGTCCGCATCGACATCCACACCGCGCGGCCGGGCATCGTCATCGGCCGTCGGGGTGCTGAAGCCGACCGGCTCCGCGGTGAGCTCGAGAAGCTCACCGGCAAGCAGGTCCAGCTCAACATCCTCGAGGTGAAGAACCCCGAACTCGACGCCCAGCTCGTCGCTCAGGGCGTGGCCGAGCAGCTTGCTGCCCGCGTCGCGTTCCGCCGTGCGATGCGCAAGGCCAAGGACACCGCACAGCGTGCCGGTGCCCTCGGTATCCGGGTGCAGTGCTCGGGTCGCCTGGGTGGCGCCGAGATGAGCCGCTCGGAGTTCTACCGCGAAGGCCGCGTCCCGCTGCACACGCTGCGCGCCGACATCGACTACGGCTTCTTCGAAGCCCGTACGCCGTTCGGCCGCATCGGTGTCAAGGTCTGGATCTACAAGGGCGACCTGCCGACCTCGCGCGCCGAGCGTGAGGCACTGCAGGCCACCCAGCGTGCGGCTGCCGCGCGTCGTGCACCCGCCGGTGCCGGTCCCCGTGGCGCGGCCCCGCGTCGTGGCGACCGTCCGCAGCGTGGCTCGACGGGCTCCACCGGATCGACCGTTGCGCCCGTCGCCGCGGCCCCCGTTGCCGAGCCCGTCGTCGAGGCTGCCGCTCCGGCCACGTCCGGAACGGAGGCCTGACCGACATGCTCATTCCCCGCAGGGTGCGCTACCGCAAGCAGCACCACCCGACCCGTCGTGGCGTCGCCAAAGGCGGCACCGAGCTGGCGTTCGGTGACATCGGCATCCAGGCTCTCGAGTCCAGCTATGTCACGAACCGTCAGATCGAGGCGGCCCGTATCGCGATGACCCGGCACATCCGTCGTGGCGGCAAGGTGTGGATCAACATCTACCCCGACCGCCCGCTGACGAAGAAGCCGGCCGAGACCCGCATGGGTTCCGGTAAGGGTTCGCCCGAGTGGTGGATCGCGAACGTCAAGCCCGGTCGAGTCGTGTTCGAGATCGCCGGTGTCGAAGAAGAGCTCGCCAAGGAGGCCCTCCGCCGTGCAGTGCACAAGCTGCCGATGAAGTGCCGCATCATCACGCGTGAATCAGGTGATCTGTAATGCCCAACCAATCGAAGGCCACCGACCTGCGGGTCCAGGACGACGAGGCGCTGGCGCAGCAGCTCGCCGAGTTCAAGGAGGAGCTGTTCAACCTCCGTTTCCAGGGTGCGACCGGTCAGCTCGAGAGTCACGGCCGGCTGCGGCTGGTCAAGCGCGACATCGCGCGGATCTACACGGTGCTGCGTGAGCGCGAGCTCGGCATCACCGGCCAGCACAGCATCGCCGCCGTTCCCGGCACCACAACTCAGGTAGGCGGGGCCGCATGACCGCCGACCAGACCAGCACCACCCAGGAGTCCAGCGTGACCACCCCCGAGATCCACCGCGGCGCTCGCAAGACCCGTGACGGCATCGTCGTGTCCGACAAGATGGACAAGACGGTCGTCGTGGCGATCGAGAGCCACGTCAAGCACAAGCTCTACGGCAAGGTCCTGCGCCGCACCACCAAGCTCAAGGCGCACGACGAGTCGTTCAACGCCGGCATCGGCGACCGGGTGTCGATCGTGGAAACGCGGCCGCTCTCGGCGACGAAGCGCTGGCGGGTCGTCGAGATCATCGAGAAGGCCAAGTAGCCCGATACCCGGCAGCCGCGGCCACACGCCGTGACGGCCATGAGCACAGTCCAATCGAGCCGGTCTCCGGCTCACCAGTTCCGCCAGGCTCCACGCGCCCGTCCGGGCAGGGGAGAACCAGCGCGACGTACAGGAGAAACGAATGATCCAGCAGGAGTCGCGACTTCGTGTCGCCGACAACACGGGTGCCAAGGAAATCTTGTGCATCCGCGTTCTCGGTGGCTCGGGCCGTCGCTACGCCGGGATCGGTGACGTCATCGTGGCGACCGTCAAGGACGCCATCCCCGGCGGCAACGTCAAGAAGGGCGACGTCGTCAAGGCCGTCATCGTGCGCACGCTGAAAGAGCGTCGGCGGCCCGACGGGTCCTACATCCGATTCGACGAGAACGCCGCGGTGCTGTTGCGCACCGACGGCGAACCGCGTGGCACGCGCATCTTCGGCCCGGTGGGCCGCGAGCTGCGCGACAAGCGCTTCATGCGCATCATCTCGCTCGCTCCGGAGGTGTTGTGATGCATATCAAAAAGGGTGACACCGTCCGCGTCATCGCGGGCAAGGACAAGGGCCACGAGGGCAAGGTCCTCGAGGTCCTGACCGAGCGCGACCGGGTCGTCGTCGAAGGTGCGCAGCGCGTCAAGAAGCACACCAAGGAGACCCCGGCCCAGGGTCGTCAGGGCAAGGGTGGCGGCATCATCACCACCGAGGCCCCGATCCACGTCAGCAACGTCGCGCTCGTCGTCGAGGTGGACGGGAAGACCGTCACCACCCGCGTCGGGTTCGAGCGTCGCGAGGTCACGAAGACGCATGCCGACGGGACCGAGTACACCTCGACCCGCAGCGTCCGCATCGCACGCAAGACCGGCAAGGAGATCTGATGACCGCCACCGAGACGCGCAACGCCGTTCCCCGGATGAAGGCGCGCTACCGCAGCGAGATCGTGGACGCCCTGCGCACGGAGTTCAAGCACCAGAACGTCATGCAGATCCCGACGCTCACCAAGATCGTCGTGAACATGGGTGTCGGCGACGCCGCACGTGACTCCAAGCTGATCGACGGTGCGGTCCGCGACCTCACCACGATCACCGGGCAGAAGCCGCAGGTCACGAAGGCACGCAAGTCGATCGCGCAGTTCAAGCTCCGCGAAGGCCAGCCGATCGGCGCCCACGTCACCCTCCGCGGTGACCGCATGTGGGAGTTCCTCGACCGGCTGCTCTCGCTCGCACTGCCCCGTATCCGTGACTTCCGTGGCCTCTCGCCGCGCCAGTTCGACGGCAACGGCAACTACACGTTCGGTCTCACGGAGCAGGTCATGTTCCACGAGATCGATCCCGACCGGATCGACCGGTCCCGCGGTATGGACATCACCGTCGTCACCACCGCGACCAACGACGCCGAAGGCCGCGCGCTCCTGCGTCACCTCGGTTTCCCCTTCAAGGAGGCCTGAGCGTGGCCAAGAAAGCACTCGTCATCAAGGCGGCCGCAAAGCCGAAGTTCGCTGTCCGCGGCTACACCCGCTGCCAGCGCTGCGGACGGCCGAAAGCCGTCTACAAGAAGTTCGGTCTCTGCCGTATCTGCCTTCGTGAGATGGCACACCGCGGTGAGCTGCCCGGCATCACCAAGAGTTCCTGGTAGTCCTCCTTCACGTTCCTCACCAGCTTGTCCCTCACCAGATCGTCGTAGGTCCGCCCAGCGCCAGCGAGTCAGCTCGCCGGTCACGGCGCGGAAACCACGACGGGAAAGAAGTCACCGGCCATGACCATGACCGACCCGATCGCAGACATGCTGACCCGCCTGCGTAACGCCAACCAGGCGTATCACGACAACGTGCTGATGCCCCACAGCAAGCTCAAGGTGGGAGTCGCTGAGATCCTTCTCCAGGAGGGCTTCATCGCCGGCTTCACCGTGCACGATGCGGCCGAAGGCAGCATCGGCAAGACCCTCGAGCTCGAGCTGCGCTTCGGTGCGACCCGTGAGCGCGCCATCGCCGGCATCCGCCGGATCTCCAAGCCCGGTCTGCGCGTCTACGCGCGTTCGACCGGACTGCCCAAGGTCCTCGGTGGCCTGGGTGTCGCCATCATCTCGACGTCCCAAGGTCTGCTGACCGACAAGCAGGCCGCCAAGCGTGGTGTAGGCGGAGAAGTTCTCGCCTACGTCTGGTAACCGGAAAGGAACTGCACATGTCCCGCATCGGCAAGCTCCCCATCCCGGTACCCACCGGCGTGGACGTCAGCATCGACGGCAGCGTGGTGACGGTCAAGGGCCCCAAGGGGTCGTTGTCGCACAACGTCGTCGAACCCCTCACGGTCAACCGTGACGACACCGTCATCGAGGTCGTCCGGCCGAACGACGAGCGCACGAGCAAGGCCCTTCACGGCCTGACCCGCACGCTCATCGCGAACATGGTCCAAGGTGTCACCCAGGGCTACGAGAAGAAGCTCGAGATCGTCGGCGTCGGGTACCGCGTGCAGGCACGCGGCACCGACCTGGAGTTCGCGCTCGGCTTCTCGCACGCGGTCTCGTTCAAGGCTCCGGCCGGCATCTCCTTCGCGGTCGAGTCACCGACGAGGTTCTCGGTGGCCGGCATCGACAAGCAGCAGGTCGGTGAGGTCTCGGCCAACATCCGCAAGCTGCGCAAGCCCGAGCCCTACAAGGGCAAGGGCATCCGTTACGCCGGCGAGCAGGTCCGACGCAAGGTCGGAAAGGCAGGGAAGTAAGCAATGAGTGCTGCAACCAAGAGCCGGACCGGCGCGCGCAAGCGCCGCCAGATCCGCGTTCGCAAGAGGGTCACCGGTACGCCCGAGCGTCCCCGCTTGGTCGTCACCCGGTCGGCCCGGCACCTGAGCGTCCAGGTCATCGACGACATCGCGGGCCGCACGCTCGCGTCGGCGTCGACGATGGAGGCCGACCTGCGTGCCGACTCCGGCGACAAGAGCGCCAAAGCCCGCAAGGTCGGCGAGCTCGTGGCCGGCCGCGCCAAGACGGCCGGCGTGGGTGCCGTCGTCTTCGACCGTGCGGGTAACCGCTACACAGGCCGCCTCGCGGCCGTGGCAGACGGGGCCCGCTCCGGCGGGCTGGAGTTCTGAGTCGCCCCCGGGCGACCTCGGAACACCGGACCTAGAGAGGAATAGGACAAACATGGCTGGACCCCAGGGTCAAGGTCAGGCTCGTACCGGCGGCGGCGACCGTCAGGGCGGCCGCGGCCGCGACGACCGTCGCGGTGGTGGCGAGAAGAGCAACTACATCGAGCGCCTGGTGACGATCAACCGCGTCGCCAAGGTCGTCAAGGGTGGTCGGCGCTTCAGCTTCACCGCGCTGGTCATCGTCGGCGACGGCGACGGGATGGTCGGTGTCGGATACGGCAAGGCGAAGGAGGTGCCCGCCGCGATCGCGAAGGCCGTCGAGGAGGGCAAGAAGAACTTCTTCCGCGTGCCCCGCATCCAGGGCACCATCCCGCACCCCGTTCAGGGTGAGAAGGCGGCCGGCGTGGTCTTGCTGCGCCCGGCGTCACCCGGTACCGGCGTCATCGCCGGTGGCCCGGTGCGTGCCGTGCTCGAGTGCGCCGGTATCCACGACGTGCTGAGCAAGTCGCTCGGGTCGTCGAACGCGATCAACATCGTCCACGCGACGATCGTCGCGCTGCGCTCGCTCGAGTCGATCGAGCAGGTCGCGGCCCGCCGCGGCAAGCGTGTCGAGGACGTGGCTCCGAAGGCGCTGCTCGCTGCGTCACGGGAGAAGGCGTCCTGATGACCGAATCGCTAAAGGCATACGCGACGGCGGCGACCAAGCAGCTCAAGGTCACCCAGATCCGGTCGGGTGTCGGTGGCAAGGAGAACCAGCGGCAGACGCTGCACACGCTCGGGCTGCGCAAGATCGGCCAGCACGTCGTGCGGGAGAACCGTCCCGAGGTTCTCGGAATGATCGCGACCGTGGCGCATCTCGTCACGGTGGAGGAGGTCGACTGATGACCCAGTCAACGAATTCAGACGTCACTGCTTCGGGTACGCCGCTGCGGGTGCACCACCTGCGTCCGGCCCCGGGCGCCAAGACCGCCAAGATCCGTGTCGGTCGCGGTGAGGCGGGCCGCCGTGGCAAGACATCCGGCCGCGGTACCAAGGGCACCGGCGCACGCAAGAACGTGCCGGTGAACTTCGAGGGTGGCCAGATCCCGCTTCAGATCCGGCTCCCGAAGCTGAAGGGGTTCACCAGCCCGTTCCGCACGGAGTACCAGGTCGTCAACCTCGACCAGCTGTCCGAGGCGTTCCCCGACGGCGGCACGATCACCATCGCGCAGCTCGTCGAGGCCGGCCTCGTCCGTAAGAACTCGCTGGTCAAGATCCTCGGCAACGGCGAGGCATCGGTCGCCCTGAACGTGACCGCCAACGCATTCTCCGGGTCGGCGCTGACCAAGCTCGCCGCCTCCGGTGGAAGCGCGACCGTCCGCTGAGCACGGGGAGCCCGGTCCGGCCATGAGCCGCGACCGGGCTCTGTCTCATCTGCGCCCGTGGGCGTGATGGGCCCACCGGGTCCGCGTTGTTAGCGTTGCCCCGCCCGCTGTATCCGCAGTGCCGCTACCGTCGTATCCGCGCACCCAGAGGAGGTACCTGGTGCTCAACGCTTTCGTCAGTGCGTTCAAGACGCCGGACCTCCGCAGGAAGATCCTGTTCACCCTGGGCATCATCGCGATGATGCGGGTCGGATCTGTGCTGCCGACGCCAGGCATCGACGTGCGCGCCGTCAACACCTGCCTCAAGCCCGCGCTCTCCGGCGGCAACTCCGTCTACGGCATGGTCAACCTGCTGTCCGGCGGGGCGCTTCTCAAGCTCTCCGTGCTGGCGCTCGGGATCATGCCGTACATCACGGCGAGCATCATCATCCAACTGCTGACAGTGGTGATCCCGCGTCTGGAGACCCTCAAGAAGGAGGGCCAGTCCGGCACGACCAAGATCACCCAGTACACCCGCTACCTCACCGTCGGGCTGGCGATCCTGCAGTCGACCACGATCGTCGCCCTCGCCCGCCCGGTCGGTCAGCTGTTCCAGGGCTGCAACGAGGACCTCATCCCGGACGAGTCGATCGCGACCCTGGCGACGATGGTGCTGACGATGGTCGCGGGCACCGCCCTGGTGATGTGGTTCGGCGAACTCATCACCGACCGGGGAGTCGGCAACGGCATGTCGGTGCTGATCTTCACGTCGATCGCCGCCAGCTTCCCGACCGCCCTGTGGCAGATCAAAATCTCGCACGGCTGGGCCACGTTCCTGCTGGTCCTCGCGATCGGGCTGGTCATCATGGCCGGCGTCATCTTCATCGAGCAGGCCCAGCGACGCATCCCGGTGCAATACGCCAAGCGCATGGTCGGCTCGCGTTCGCTGGGCGGCAGCTCGACCTACATCCCGCTCAAGGTCAACCAGGCCGGCGTGATCCCGGTGATCTTCGCGTCCAGCCTGCTCTACCTGCCGGTGCTGCTCGCGCAGTTCAACCAGGGCTCGGCGTGGGGCACCTGGATCTCGGTCAACTTCACCCGCGGCGACCATCCAGCCTACATCATCACCTACTTCCTCCTCATCATTTTCTTCGCCTACTTCTACGTGTCGATCACGTTCAACCCCGAAGAAGTGGCCGACAACATGAAGAAGTACGGCGGGTTCATCCCGGGCATCAGGGCCGGCCGGCCCACCCAGGAGTACCTGTCCTACGTGCTGTCGCGGATCACCCTGCCGGGCTCGCTCTACCTCGGCCTGATCTCGATGGTGCCGATCATCGCGCTCGTGCTGATCAACGCGAACCAGAACTTCCCGTTTGGTGGTACCTCGATCCTCATCATGGTCGGTGTCGGCCTCGACACCGTGAAGCAAATCGAAAGCCAGCTCCAGCAGCGGCGCTACGAAGGGTTCCTGCGGTGACGATGCGTCTGCTGATCATGGGTCTGCCAGGAGCAGGGAAGGGGACGCAGGCCAAGGTGGTCGCCGCGCGTCTCGACATCCCGGCGATCTCGACCGGCGACATCTTCCGCGAGAACGTCCGCAACGGCACGCCGCTCGGGCTCGAGGCCAAGGTCTACATGGACGCGGGCGACTATGTCCCCGACGAGCTCACCAACCGGCTGGTCGCCGACCGGCTGTCGCAGTCCGTCGCCGACAGTGGCTTCCTGCTCGACGGCTACCCGCGAACGCTGCAGCAGGTCGACGCGCTCGACGCCGTCCTCGCCGGGCACGGGCATGAACTCGACGCGGTCATCCAGCTCACCGGGGTCGACAGCAGCGAGGTGGCCGACCGGCTGCACAAGCGGGCCGTCTCAGAGGGCCGCGCCGACGACTCACCCGACGTCATCCGCCGGCGGCTCGACATCTACGAACGCGAGACCGCGCCGCTGCTCGAGGTCTACGCCCGGCATGGCCTGCTGCAGGAGGTCGACGGGCTCGGCCAGGTCGACGAGGTGGCCGAGCGCGTCCTGAAGGTGCTCGACGGAATCGAGAGTGCGGCCGCCGGCAAGGTCGACGGTTGATCTTCGAGCGCCGTCTGACCGCCAGGACGCCGGCTCAGCTGGCGCTGATGCGCACCGCCGGCCTGCTCGTGGGGCAGACGCTCCAGCTGCTCGCGGCGCGCGTCACCCACGGCATGACCACGGCCGATCTCGACGCGATCGCCGAGGAGAACATCCGCTCCCACGGCGGGATCCCGTCCTTCCAGGGCTATCACGGCTTCCCCGCGAGCATCTGCGCCTCGGTGAACGACGAGGTCGTGCACGGCATCCCGGGCGCCCGCGTGCTCGAGGACGGTGACCTGCTCTCGATCGACTGCGGCGCGATCGTGGACGGCTGGCACGGCGACGCGGCACTGACCGTCGCGGTGGGCTCGATCCGTCCGGACGACGCCGCGCTGTCGGCCGCGTGCGAGGCCTCCATGTGGGCCGGCATCGGCGCGGCCGTGGTCGGTGGCCGGCTCTCCGACATCGGCGCCTCCGTCGAGGAGTCGGTGCTCGCCGCCGGGGTCGACTACGGGATCGTCGAGGAGTACACCGGCCACGGCATCGGTACCCACATGCACGAGGACCCGAGCGTGCCCAACTACGGCCGTCGCGGTCGCGGGCCCAAGCTCGTCCACGGAGCGGTCCTCGCCATCGAGCCGATGATCACCGCCGGAACCGCGGACGTCGCCGTGCTCGGGGACGACTGGACCGTCGTCACCACCGACGGCCGCCGGGCAGCGCACTGGGAGCACACGGTCGCGATCACCGACGCCGGCCCGTGGGTACTGACCGCACTCGACGGCGGGGCCGCGGCGCTCGCCGCCATCGGCTCGCCGTGCGGCGCACCAGCCTGAGATCAGGGTCGCGTCAGGGTCTGACCTGATGGTGACCGGCTCGCCGGGCGACGAGCATGGGGGGCATGGCTTACGCACCCACCCAGTACTACGGCCCCACCGACCGCTGCAGCGACGTCGACCGCGAGAAGATCGCCGCCCGGCTGCGCGACGCACACGTCGACGGGCGCCTGGACGCCGAGGAGTTCGCCACCCGCCTCGACGCCACCCTGTCCGCCCGGACCTACGGCGACCTCGAACGCTCGATCCGGGATCTACAGCAGATCTGGCGCTGACCAGGCATGGCCGAGCACGTGCCAGGCCAGGAACGCGTGCACCGTCTCGTACCAGAGCTTCGCGTGCTGCGGGCTGAGCACCCAGTGGTTCTCGTCCGGGAAGTACAGGAACCGGTGCGGGAGCGTCGCGGGATCACCGGTGTGGTGTTCGAGCAGGCTCGCCCAAAGGCTCAGGCCCTCGCCGATCGGCACCCGGTAGTCGTGGTCGCCGTGCACGACGAGCATCGGCGTGCCGATGTCGGCCGCGAACGCGTGTGGGGAGTTGGCCGCCGCCCGCTCCGGCGTCATCTCGCGTCGCCAGTAGGCCGGGATGTCAGTCGTCCCGCCGAACTGTCCGAGTGACCACAGGCTCGCATGCGTGACGATCGCTGCGAACCGGTCGGTGTGCCCGGCGATCCAGTTCGCCATGTAGCCGCCGAACGAGCCACCCATCGCCGCGACCCGGCTCGGGTCGACGTCATCACGCTCGAGCGCGGCGTCGGTGATCGTCATCAGGTCGGTGTACGGGGCAGCACCCCAGTGGCCCCAGCCGCGCCGGACCATCTCCAGGCCGTAGCCGGTGGAGAGCGCCGGGTCGGGGAGCAGGACGGCATAGCCGCGGGCGACCATCAGCCACGGGTTCCACCGCCACGACCAGGTGTTCCAGGATCCGAGCGGGCCGCCGTGCACCCACAGCAGCAGCGGCGCCCGGGCGGAGTCACCCGCACCCGCCGGCAGCGCGAGCCACGCGCGCAGCGGCGTCCCGTCGGCTGCCGTCGTCGTCACCTCGGTCACAGTGCCGGGCAGGTCGGGGACCGAGGTCGGCCCGGGCAGGACCAGCGGGTCCGTGCCGGCCGGCCCGTCGAGGGCGATCGCGACGATGCTGCCGGGGTCGGTGTAACTGGACCGGGTCGCGTACAGGTAGCGGCCGTCCGGGCTCGGCTGCAGATGCGCGAACGCGCCCTCGCCGGTGAGCTTCGTGACCATGCCGGTGCTCACGTCGACGGCGAACGCGGGCGCGTGCCCGAGTTCGTCGGCGGTGAAGTAGACGGTCCGCCCGTCCGGCGACCAGCACGGCGCGGCCGGCCACAGGTCGAGCTCCGGCACCGGGTCGTGACCGGGTGAGCCGTCGATCGGGAGCAGCCACAGCCGTGTGTCGACCGGTTCGTCCACCGTCGACCGCCGCTGCCGGATGCAGGCGACCGTCAGCCCGTCCGGGCTGATCGACGGCGCGCCGAAGGTGTGGTCGGGGTCGGTGGCGAGGGTGTGCCGGGCACCGGTGGCGACGTCGATGAGCGCGAGGTCGGTCCGGGCGTCGGCGGTGCCTTCGGGCTCGGTCCACTCGGCGACGACGAGCACGCCGTCGTCGGAGACCGCGACGCCGGCCTCGTCGAGCGACCGTCCGGGCCGGGGCGTGAGGTCGGTCAGCGCCAGTTCGACGCGCTCGTCGGCGGTGGCCGCGGTCGTCGCGGACGAGACGAACAGATGCGGCTGATCGGGGCCGAGGTCGTGATCCCAGTACCGCACCGGCGACGCGTCGTGCAGGATCGCGGTCACCTTCTTGTCCTTGCGTGCCTTGCGCCGGGCCGCGTCGTCGGCATCGTCGGCGGCGCCCGGGAGGACGTCGGCACCGAGAACGACGGTGCCCGAACCCCGGGCCACGGTGATCGAGCTGACCCCGCCGGCCCGGGTGGCGACGCGGGCCGCCTCACCACCGCCCGCCGGCAGCCGCCACAGCGCCGGGCGCTCGTCGTCCTCGTCGGTCCCGGTCGGCGGCGCCGGCCGGCCGGAGGTGAACCAGAGCGCGCCGTCGGGCCCGAACGCCGGGCTCGACTCGCCCTTGGCCGAGCGGGTCAGACGCCGCGCCGGCTCCGCACCGTCGACGTCGACCTCCCACAGGGCGGAGACGTAACCGGTGGCCTTGGCGTCGAGGTCCTGCGCCGTCGCCACGAGCCTGCTGCCGTCGGTGGACAGGGCGATCGTGCCGAGGCGCCGCAGTGCGAGGTAGGCGTCGAGATCGTGGAAGGGCGTCGCGTCGGTGGGCATCTGGCCATCCTCGCGCAGGGCCGACACGGACCGAACGCGGCCCGTACGCGTGGATCCGGTACGCGTGGATCCGGTGCCTGGAGGTCGGTGGCGGGTCCGGTGCCTGGAGTCGGTGGCGGGTCCGGCGATGGGCGACGATGACGCCATGACGTCGACGCCGGAACCCAAACCCGTACACGCCTGGCTGACCGACATGGACGGCGTGCTGGTCCACGAACAGAGCGCCATCCCCGGTGCGGCGGCGTTCATCGAGCGTCTGCAGGAGACCGGGACCCCGTTCCTCGTGCTCACCAACAACTCGATCTACACCCGTCGCGACCTCCGCGCCCGGCTGCTCGCGAGCGGCATCGACGTCCCTGAGTTCTCGATCTGGACGTCGGCGCTCGCCACGGCGCAGTTCCTCGAGACGCAGCGGCCGGGCGGCAGTGCGTTCGTGATCGGCGAGGCCGGGCTGACGACCGCCCTGCATTCGGCCGGGTACGTCCTGACCGAGACCGACCCGGACTACGTGGTCCTCGGCGAGACCCGTACCTACTCGTTCGAGGCGATCACCCGGGCCATCCGGCTCGTCGCCGGGGGAGCGCGGTTCATCGCGACCAACCCCGACGCGACCGGTCCGACCCCGGACGGTCCCGTCCCGGCCACCGGCTCGGTGGCCGCACTGATCACCCAGGCCACCGGCGTGCAGCCCTACTTCGTCGGCAAGCCGAACCCGTTGATGATGCGCAGCGCGCTCAACAGCATCGAGGCCCATTCGGAGTCGACGGTGATGGTCGGCGACCGGATGGACACCGACGTGAAGTCGGGTCTCGAGGCCGGCCTGCGCACGGTCCTCGTGCTCACGGGGTCGACGAAAGCCGACGAGGTCGAACGGTTCCCCTACCGGCCCACCCACGTGGCCGGGTCGATCGCGGACCTGGTGGACGATATCGGCCGCCCCGAACCGAGCTGGTGAGCCGGGCGCGGAGCGGCCGTCGTGACCCCGGTCAGGGTTTGACGGTCAGGGTTTGACGAGTTTGAAGATCGCCGTCGTCCGCTTACCCGCGGCGATCGCGACCACCCGGGTCCGCGGCCGGCGGAATGTCCGGACGGGCGACTGCGTTGGCGGGGCATCGGGGTGGTACCCGCCGGGTTTGGGCGATGACGCGCGCGTCGCTTACACTGGCACGTCGGGTTACACCCGAGCGCTTTCTGCTGCCCGCGGCTGGGTCTGCGTGTGCGTCGCATCATCGGACGCTGCAGTTCGGCACCGGGTCGTCCCACCGGCACGACCGAGCGTCAACCGTCAGGCACGGCCGAACAGCACCAGTCGACCGGCACCAGTCAACGAACTGCACCAAGCCAACAGAGTAAGCGTCGAACCGCGCTGGATTGTGGAGGATATGCCGAAGAAGGAAGGCGTCATCGAGATCGAGGGATCGATCGTCGAGGCATTGCCGAACGCCATGTTTCGGGTCGAGTTGACGAACGGGCACAAGGTTCTCGCACATATCAGCGGCAAGATGCGGCAGCACTACATCCGGATCCTCCCCGAGGACCGCGTGGTCGTGGAGCTCTCGCCCTACGACCTCACCCGCGGCCGGATCGTCTACCGGTACCGATAGCAGTCACATCCACTCCATCCGACGTCCCGCTCGATCGAGCGATCGCCGCCGGGTGGCCGTGAAAAGAACGAGAGAAGCCATGAAGGTTCAAGCGAGCGTCAAGCCGATCTGCGACAAGTGCAAGGTCATCCGTCGCAACGGTGTCGTCCGGGTGATCTGTGAGAACCCGCGGCACAAACAGCGTCAGGGCTGAGCCCCGTCGCATCACGAGTGTCACCGCTCGCCCCTCACCACGAGGGGCGTGACCCCCGGCACGGAGGCCGGGGCCTTGTTGAATCCCGCGGTCGCTTCGGCGGCCGCCGGGTTCGGGCAGACAGGGACGCGGTAACGCCACACACCTCCGCCAACGAAAGGACTACTGCCCGATGGCACGCCTGGTAGGTGTCGACCTCCCGCGCGAAAAGCGCTTGGAGATCGCCCTCACGTACATCTTCGGTATCGGCCGCACCCGCGCCGCCGCAACCCTGAAGGCCACCGGAATCTCCGGTGACCTGCGCGTCCACCAGCTCGGTGACGCCGAGCTGGTCGCCCTGCGCGACTGGATCGAAGCGAACTACCAGACCGAGGGCGACCTTCGCCGCGAGGTGTCGGCAGACATCCGTCGAAAGGTCGAGATCGGTTGCTACGAGGGCATCCGTCACCGTCGTGGTCTTCCCGTCCACGGGCAGCGCACCCGCACGAACGCGCGCACCCGTAAGGGCCCGAAGAAGACCGTCGCCGGCAAGAAGAAGGCCACGAAGTAGCACCCCGGGCAGTCGACTCCAGCCGGCGCCCGACCCGATCCCACCTCGAATCTGCGATAGGAGCTCGACCAGCTATGCCTCCAAAAACTGCCGGCGCGAAGAAGCCGCGCCGCCGCGAGAAGAAGAACGTCTCCGCGGGTCACGCGCATATCAAGAGCACGTTCAACAACACGATCGTCACCATCACCGACTACTCCGGTGCCGTCCTCGCATGGGCGTCCGCCGGCACCGTCGGGTTCAAGGGATCGCGCAAGTCGACCCCGTTCGCCGCGCAGATGGCCGCCGAGGCGGCCGCCAAGCGGGCGATGGAGCACGGCATGCGGAAGGTCGACGTGTTCGTCAAGGGTCCCGGCTCCGGCCGTGAGACCGCGATCCGCTCGCTGACCGCCACCGGCCTCGAGGTCGGACAGATCAGCGACGTGACGCCGATCCCCCACAACGGATGCCGCCCGCCCAAGCGCCGGCGCGTCTGACCCCTGCGAATCCGAAGGAGCACTGAGGCGACATGGCCCGTTACACCGGCCCGATGACCAAGAAGTCCCGCCGACTCGGGGTAGACCTCGTCGGTGGGGACCAGGCGTTCGAACGCCGTCCCTTCCCGCCCGGCCAGCACGGCCGCGGACGTCCGAAGGAAAAGGAATACCTGAACCAGCTCAAGGAGAAGCAGAAGGCGCGCTACTCCTACGGTGTGCTGGAGAAGCAGTTCCACAACTACTACGTCGAGGCCAGCCGGCGCACCGGCAAGACCGGTGACAACCTGCTGCAGATCCTCGAGTCGCGTCTCGACAACGTGATCTACCGGGCCGGCATCGCCCGCACCCGTCGGCAGGCGCGCCAGCTCGTCGTCCACGGCCATTTCGTCGTGAACGGCCGCAAGGTCAACGTCCCGAGCTTCCAGGTCAGCGCGTTCGACGTGATCGACCTGAAAGAGAAGTCGCGCGAGCTCACACCGCTCATCGTCGCCCGCGAGACCCACGGCGAACGCCCGGTCCCGGCCTGGCTCGAAGTGCTCCCGGAGTCGCTGCGGGTGCTCGTGCACCAGCTGCCGGTCCGCGCGCAGATCGACATCCCGGTCACCGAACAGCTGATCGTCGAGTACTACTCGAAGACCTGATCTTCACCGACGGGGTCATCGCCACCGCGGTGGCCCCGTCACCCACCCGGGCCGGAGGTTCTGGTCCGGGGTCATCGATTCCGGCGTCAAATAGCGGGCGTCAGGAGAGGACAGCACTGTGCTGATCGCACAACGGCCGACACTGACCGAAGAGGTCGTCGGCGACTTCCGTTCACGTTTCATGCTCGAGCCGCTCGAGCCCGGTTTCGGGTACACGCTCGGCAACTCGCTCCGGCGCACCCTGCTCAGCTCGATTCCCGGCGCTGCCGTGACGAGCATCCGCGTCGACGGCGTCCTGCACGAGTTCTCCACGATCGAAGGTGTGACCGAAGACGTCACGCAGATCGTGCAGAACCTCAAGCAGCTCGTCGTCTCCAGCGAGCAGGACGAGCCCGTCAGCATGTACCTGCGCAAGCAGGGCCCGGGTGAGGTCACCGCCGCCGACATCGCGCCCCCGGCCGGTGTCGAGGTGCACAACCCCGAGCTCAAGCTCGCCACGCTCAACGGCAAGGGCAAGATCGACATGGAGCTCATCGTCGAGCGTGGCCGCGGCTACGTCTCCGCGGTGCAGAACAACGCCGGCGACGCAGAGATCGGCCGCCTGCCGATCGACTCGATCTACTCGCCGGTCCTCAAGGTCACCTACAAGGTCGAGGCGACCCGCGTCGAGCAGCGCACCGACTTCGACAAGCTGATCCTCGATGTCGAGACCAAGCCGTGCATGCTTCCGCGTGACGCCATGGCCAGCGCCGGCAAGACGCTGGTCGAGCTGTTCGGGCTCGCCCGTGAGCTCAACCTCGACGCCGAGGGCATCGACATCGGCCCATCGCCGGTGGACGCGCAGCTCGCCGCCGACCTGGCCCTGCCGATCGAGGACCTCAACCTCACGGTGCGGTCCTACAACTGCCTCAAGCGTGAGGGCATCCACGCCGTGGGTGAGCTGATCGCACGCTCCGAGCAGGACCTCCTCGACATCCGGAACTTCGGTTCCAAGTCGATCGACGAGGTCAAGGCCAAGCTCGAGAGCATGGGCCTCGCACTGAAGGACAGCGCGCCCGGCTTCGACCCGACGGCCTACGTGCCGGACGGCCCCGAGGACGAGGACCTGAGCTTCGCCGAAACCGAGCAGTACTGATCCCCGACGTCAGCTGACGTCTACTAGAAGACAAGTGCCGGTCGGTCACCCCGTCCGGCAGAGGAGCGACACGACATGCCCACGCCCACCAAGGGTGCCCGCCTGGGAGGCAGCCCCGCGCACGAGCGGCTCATCCTCGCGAACCTGGCCACCTCCCTGTTCGAGCACGGCCGCATCACCACCACCGAGGCCAAGGCCCGGCGGCTGCGTCCCTACGCCGAGCGTCTGATCACCAAGGCCCGCCGCGGTGACCTGCACAACCGTCGTCAGGTCGCCACGGTGATCCGTGACAAGGAGGTGCTGCACCACCTCTTCGCCGAGATCGGTCCGCGCTTCGTCAACCGCCCCGGTGGTTACGTGCGGATCGTGAAGCTGGGTCTGCGTAAGGGCGACTCGGCGTCGGTCGTCGTCATCGAGCTCGTCGACGGTGACGTCACGCCGCGCCCCGCCGCTGCTGCGGCACCTGCGGCCGCCGCTCCGGCTGCTCCGGCTCCGGTCGTCGACGACGCTCCCGCCACGGACGACGCTGCCGAGGACGAGGCTGCCGAGGACGAGCCCAAGGCCTGACCCGCCACACCGCACCACACGACAAGGCCCGCTCCGGTTCGCCGGAGCGGGCCTTCGTCATCCCGTGGGGATCGACCGACGTCCCGCCGGCGCTTGCCCGGGAGGTAACCCCGCCACTGTCGTCGTATAGGCATGGAGGGCTATACGACAACAGGCAAGGGGTTACGAGGGTGGAGGTAGCACCGCGGGTGTGCGCCGCAGAGGCTGTCGGTGCCTCCGTCGCTACGCCGGGCGGTGGGCCCGCAGCACGCGGAAGCCCTTGGCGCTGCCGACGCGCTCGCACGGATAGCCGTGCCCGGTCAGCCAGCGCTGCAGCGAGTCACCGCCCAGGTGCCGCCCGACGACCATCGTCGCCGTCCCGCCGGGCGCGAGCTTCGGCAACCAACGGAGCAGGAGGCCGTGCATCGCCGGCTTGCCGACGTGCACCGGCGGGTTGGTCCAGATCTGCGTGAACTCCGTCGCCGTCACCTCGTCGGGCACGGCCGCATGCAGCCGGTCGGCAACCCCGAGCGCCGCCGCGTTCGCCGCGGTCAGGCGCACAGCGCGACGGTTGACGTCGGTCGCCCAGACGGTCGCAGCCGGGTTCGTCAGCGCGAGCGCGCACGCGATCACGCCGTAACCGCAGCCGAGATCGAGATAGGCGCCGGGCTCGACGGGCGGGGTGGTCCGGCGGAACAGGATCGCCGTCCCCGGATCGAGCTTCCCGCGCGAGAACACCCCGGTGTCGGTGCTCAGCCGCATCCGTGCGCCCCACACGTCGACGTCGGCGAACACCGGTGCCGACGCGATCGTCGGCTCCTCGCTGAAGTAGTGCTCCGGAACGCTCACGGGGGCACACCGTAATCGACGCCGACCCGGGACTCGATTCGGCGCTCAGTCGCCCGGAAGCACCCGCAGTGCCCGTGATGCGGCGGCGCGGGCGGCCAGCTCGCTGTCGGCGGGGTAGCCCACCTCCTCGAGCGTCAGCCCGCCCGGCGGCATGACCCGCACCGCCGGGTGCCGCCGCCGTGCCGCAAGCACCTCCGCCGGCCACCCGACCGGTGCCCGCGACTCCCCGACGGCCACCAGGGCGCCCACCAACGCCCTCACCATGGCGTGGCAGAAAGCGTCGGCGACGACCGTCATCTCGACGACCTCGGTCGCGGTCCGGGTGATCGTCAGCTCGGTCAGCGTGCGGATCGTCGTGGCACCGTCGCGTGCCTTGCAGAAGGCGGCGAAATCGTGCAGCCCGAGCAGCCCGGCGGCGGCCTCACGCATAGGCTCCAGTGCCAGCGGACGCGATGTGTACACCTCACGCCGGCGCAGCGGATCGACCCCTGCGTCGGTGTCGGCCAGCCGGTAGATGTAGCGGCGGTAGATCGCCGAGAACCGGGCGTCGAATCCGTCGGGCGCGGGCTGGATGCGGTGGACGGTGATGTCGGACGGGAGCACGCCGTTGAGCCGACGCGTCGACAGCGCCTCGCCGACGCCAGCCGCGAGGTCGACGTGCGCGACCTGGTGCCGAGCGTGCACGCCGGCGTCGGTCCGGCCCGCGCATGTCATCGAGACGGTGGAGGTCCGGCCGACGAGTGCGATCGCGCGCTCGACCTCGTCCTGGACGGTGCGCAGGCCGGGCTGGCGGGCCCAGCCGAAGAAGTCGGTGCCGTCGTAGGCGAACTCGATCCGCCACCGGAGCGGGGGTTTGCCGGGAAGAGAGCCGGACACGGGATCGGTGGCGGCGTCGGGGGATTCCGGCATGGGCACACGTTAGGGGACGCCGGGTCGATGTCCGGGCCGGGTCACAACCCTCCGCCGGTCGGTGAACACCGCCCGAGCCGGATGCGGGCAACAGGTAGCGTGACGGACAGCTGCGCGGTCGCGCGGGTGGACGCCGCTGAGGGGAACGTCGCTGTCATGAGGGGCATTGCCTGGAAGGCCGCGCTCGTCGCGATCGTGTTCTGCTACCCGGTGGCCACTCTGATCGGACGGCTCATCACCTACATCGGGCTCAAGGCGCAGAACGATCCGACCCCTGTCGACCAGGCGCAGATGCTGCGGCTCGGCAACCTCTTCTTCGTCGGGATCGCCGTCCTCGGGTGGCTGATCGCGTTGATCTCCGGCATGGAATCGACCCGCGCCGAGGACCAGCTGGAGAAACAGTTGGGCCGATTCGCGTTCGTCATCGTCGTGGTCGCGACTGTGATCTACGTCATCGCATTCTTCCTCGGACGCGGCGTGAACGGCATCCAAGCCGTCTGATCCGTCCGATCCTCGACCCGGTGTGAACGGCAGGTGTCGCCTCGGGGACACCTCCCGACGTCGGTGGCAAGGACGCCGCCCGCGAGGACGACGACGCGTCGGCCGTCCACGTCGGATAGCGGTCGCATTCGCGGTCACATAGTGGGTCCGCGCCCGGGATGCGTGCCGCTCCCACGGCAAACCAGGTGACCGCAGCACAGCCGGACGGGAGAATCGCCGCGTGGGCCACGTCGACATCGCCAATCTCCGCTACGAGCTGCCCGACGGCCGGGTGCTGCTCGACGACGTGAGCTTCCGCGTCGGCGACGGCGCGAAAGTCGCTCTCGTCGGGGCCAACGGGTCGGGCAAGACGACCCTGCTGCGGATGATCGCGGGCGAGCTGAGCCCACATGCCGGGTCCATCGTCGTCAGCGGCGGGCTGGGCGTGATGCGTCAGTTCGTCGGGAGTGTGCGCGACGACTCCACCGTCGCCGACCTGCTGCTCACGGTCGCGACCCGCGATCTCCAGGCGGCGGCCGCGCGGGTCGATGCCAGTGAGCTGGCGCTGATGCAGACCGACGAGGAATTGGTCCAGATCGCCTACGCCCAGGCGCTGTCGGACTACGCCGACGCCGGCGGCTACGAGGCCGAGGTGTTGTGGGACACCTGCTGCACCGAGGCGCTCGGCATCGGCTTCGCGAAGGCGCGCTACCGCGAGGTGCGCACGCTCTCGGGTGGCGAGCAGAAGCGCATCGTCCTCGAGGCGCTGCTCCGCGGTCCCGAGTCCGTGCTGATGCTCGACGAACCGGACAACTACCTCGACGTCCCCGCCAAGCGCTGGCTCGAGGAGCGCATGCAGTCCTCGCCCAAGACCATCCTCTACGTGAGCCACGACCGCGAGTTGCTGGCGAACACCGCCACCCGCATCGCCACCGTCGAGCTGCGCGGCTCCGCTGCCACCACGGCACGGCGACTGGCCTCGAGCGAGCCGACGGACCGCAGCGGCAACACCGTGTGGGTGCATCCGGGCGGCTTCGCTAGCTACCACGAGGCGCGGCAGGCACGGTTCGAGCGGCTCGAGGAGTTGCGCCGGCGGTGGGACGACGAACATCAGAAGCTGCGCGAGCTGATGATCATGTACAAGACCAAGGCCGCCTACAACGACGGCCTGGCCGCCCGCTACCAGGCGGCGACGACCCGGCTGCGTAAGTTCGAGGAGGCCGGCCCACCGCTCGCGATCCCGCGGGGACAGCAGCTGAAGATGCGGCTGCGCGGCGGCCGGACGGCCAAGCGCGCCGTCATCTGCGAAGGCCTCGAGCTCACCGGTCTGATGCGCCCCTTCGACGTCGAGGTCTGGTTCGGCGAGCGGGTCGCCGTCCTCGGCTCCAACGGCTCGGGCAAGTCGCACTTCCTGCGGCTGCTGGCCGCCGGCGGTTCGGACCCCGACATCGAGCACCAGCCGATCGGCGAGGTGCCGATCGCTCCCGTCGCCCAGACCGGCCGGGCCCGGCTCGGCGCACGGGTGCGCCCGGGTTGGTTCGCGCAGACCCATGAGCACCCGGAGCTGCTGGGCCGCACGCTCCTCGAGATCCTGCACCGCGGCGACGACCACCGGCGTGGGATGCCCCAGGAGGAGGCGGCGCGGGTGCTCGACCGGTACGAGCTGGCCGAGTCCTCGGAGCAGAAGTTCGAGTCCCTCTCAGGCGGCCAGCAGGCTCGTCTGCAGATCCTGCTGCTCGAGCTCTCCGGCGCCACGATGCTGTTGCTCGACGAACCGACCGACAACCTCGACGTGGCCAGTGCCGAGGCGCTCGAGGCCGGCCTCGAGGCGTTCGAGGGGACGGTGCTGGCGGTGACCCACGACCGGTGGTTCGCGCGCAGCTTCGACCGCTACCTCGTGTTCGGCGCCGACGGGAAGGTCTACGAGGCCGACGAGCCGGTCTGGGACGAGGACCGCGTCCGTCGCGAACGCTGAGCGACCGCCGCCGAGACAGCGACCGGCCGACCCTTCGTCAGCCTGACTCGGACCAGCCGCAGAAGATGAACGGGGACAGGATCTGACGTCGCCAGAGCTGACTGCGCTCGAGCTGTGTCAGGCGGGCCGCGTCGGCGGCGGCATCCAGGCAGACGCGAAGCTGGCTCGCTCTCGCGCCGGTGCGGCTGATCGCCATCGCCTGGGCGGCCTCTTGCCCCCATCTCCTCTACTTTCTTGCCACTTTCGGTGGGCTCTGCGCAGCGGTCGACCTGCCGGCGACGGCAACGCGTTCGCGCGCACGGAGGCGACGTGCGACCGTTGGGCGGGTTCCAGCGCCGCCGGGTCGGCACCAGAGGTCGGTGCGTCGCCCGTGGGACGTGCGGTGTGGGGCGCTCGCCGGGTCCCGCTTTGACCCGCATGGGGCCGCGACGGTAATCTGGGCGGTCGTTGTGCCCCGTCGATTGATGACTGATCCCTGGGTCGCTCGACTGGGCCCGTCCCAGACGCAATTCACCAGCCTTGACACTCGAACCAAGCGAAGGTTTCCACGTGCGCACTTACACCCCCAAGCCCGGCGACGTCACCCGGCAGTGGTACGTCATCGACGCCGAAGACGTCGTCCTCGGTCGTCTGGCCGTGCAGGCGGCGACGTTGCTGCGTGGCAAGCACAAGCCCACGTTCGCGAACCACGTCGACACCGGTGACTTCGTCATCGTCGTCAACGCGGGCAAGGTCGCGCTGACCGGCAACAAGCGTGCCGACAAGCTGGCGTACCGCCACTCCGGTTACCCGGGTGGCCTGAGCTCCACCAAGGTCGGCGAGCTGCTCGACACCGACCCGCGCAAGGCCGTCGAGAAGGCCGTGTGGGGGATGCTGCCGAAGAACAAGCTCTCGCGTGCTCAGCTGCGCAAGCTCAAGGTCTACGCGGGTCCCGCGCACCCGCACAAGGCGCAGCAGCCCGAGCAGTTCCAGATCACCCAGGTCGCCCAGTAATCGGTCGGAGCGAGCGCAGCAAGTCTGCTCGGACATCCTGCAAGCCCCCCGGACAAAGAGGAAATTCGTGTCGCAGAACGTCGAGACGCCAGTGGCCGACGAGGCCACCTCCGTCGCCTACAGCTCAGAGACCGTGCCGAGCACGGCCGCGCCGACCGCGCGTCCGTCCCTCGTCGTTCCCGGCGCGGCCACCGGCCGTCGCAAGGAAGCCGTCGCCCGTGTCCGGATCTTCCCGGGCACCGGTAAGTGGACGGTCAACGGGCTCACGCTCGAGGCCTACTTCCCTGACAAGGTCCACCAGCAGCACATCAACGAGCCGTTCACGCTGCTCGGTCTCGTCGACGCGTTCGACGTCATCGCGCGCATCGACGGCGGCGGCTTCACCGGCCAGGCCGGTGCGCTGCGCCTCGGCATCGCCCGTTGCCTGAACGCGATGGACACCGAGACCAACCGCCCGAGCCTGAAGAAGGCCGGTCTGCTCACGCGTGACCCGCGTGCCAAGGAACGTCGCAAGGCCGGCCTGAAGAAGGCCCGCAAGGCTCCCCAGTTCTCCAAGCGCTAAGTCCGCGTTGCACGTGGGACGACTGTTCGGGACAGACGGCGTCCGGGGGCTCGCCAACGTCGACCTCACGGCCGAGCTCGCTCTGGGTCTCAGCGTTGCCGCCGCACACGTATTGGCCGAGGCCGGTGCCTTCTCCGGGCACCGGCCTCGTGCCGTCGTGGGACGCGATCCCCGCGCCAGCGGTGAGTTCCTCGAGGCGGCCGCGGTCGCCGGGCTGGCCTCGGCGGGTGTCGACGTCATCCGGGTCGGGGTCATCCCCACACCGGCGATCGCCTACCTGACCATCGAGCGCGGCGCCGACCTCGGCGTCGTCCTGTCGGCCTCGCACAACCCGATGCCGGACAACGGGATCAAGTTCTTCGACGCCGGCGGCTTCAAGCTCGACGACTCCGTCGAGGACGCCATCGAGGCGCGGCTCGACGCCGCCTGGACGCGGCCGACCGGTGCCGACGTCGGCCGGGTCACCGACCATCCGGCGGGGGTCGACGACTACGTCGCCCATCTCGTCTCCTCCGTCGGCCAGCGCCTCGACGGCCTGCGTGTGGTCGTCGACTGCGCGAACGGCGCCGCCTTCGGCACCGCACCGGCAGCACTGCACGCGATGGGCGCGGACGTCACCGCGATCCACGCCGAGCCCGACGGCCTCAACATCAACGACAACTGCGGCTCGACCCACCTGTCGTCGCTGCAGGAAGCGGTGCTCGCACAGCAGGCCGACATCGGCATCGCCCACGACGGCGACGCCGACCGGTTCCTCGCCGTCGACGCCACCGGCACAGTCGTCGACGGCGACCAGTTGCTGGCGATCCTCGCGCTCGCCCTCCGCGACGCCGGCACGCTGCGCGACGACACCGTCGTGGCCACCGTCATGAGCAACCTCGGCTTCACCCAGGCCATGCAGCGCGAGGGCATCGCGGTCGTGCAGACCGCGGTCGGCGACCGGTACGTGCTCGAGTCGATGCGCGCCGAGGGCTACACCCTCGGCGGCGAGCAGTCCGGCCACGTCATCCTGGCGGCGCATTCGACCACTGGTGATGGCGTCCTCGCGGCCCTCCACGTGCTGGCGCGGATGGCGTCGACAGGCAAGTCGCTGGCCGAGCTCGCCACGGTGATGACGCGGCTCCCGCAGGTGCTGATCAACGTCCGCGGGGTCGACAAGTCCCGCACCGGCACCGATCCGGCCATCGCCGCCGCACTCGAACTGACCGGCGCCGAGCTCGGCTCGACCGGCCGGGTCCTGCTGCGCCCATCCGGCACGGAACCACTCGTCCGGGTGATGGTCGAGGCGCCGACATCGGCCCAGGCCCGCACCGTGGCCGAGCGGCTCGCAGCGGTCGTCGCGGAGGCCCTGGCCCTAGTCTGACCGTCGTGAAGTTCACCGACGGCTACTGGAGTGTTCGCCCGGGCTTGACCGTTCTGCGCCCCGAGGCGGTGGGCGAGGTGGTGGCGGGACCCGGGTCGTTGACGGTCTACGCACCGACCAAGCGCATCCTCGGTCGTGGCGACACGCTCAACCGGCCGCTCCTCACCATCACCCTCACGTCCCCGGCCGACGGTGTGATCGCGATCCGGATCGAGCACTGGCAGGGCGTGCTGCCGCCGCGTCCGGTCTTCGAACTGCCGGGCGCCGGAAACGCGCACGACGTCGAGACCGTCGTGCCGGCCGACCCGTCCGAGCCGGCGATCCTGCGTTCGGGCCCACTCGAGGCGCGCGTCACCCGCGACGGCGGCTGGTCGCTCGAGTTCCTCGACGAGGGCCGCCCGATCACCCGCTCGGGTCGCCGCAGCGTCGGTGTGATCACCGACCAGGACGGGCACCACTACGTGCACGAGCAGCTCGCCCTGTCGGTCGGCGAGCACGTGTACGGGCTGGGGGAGCGGTTCGGCGCGTTCGTGAAGAACGGTCAGGCGGTCGACATCTGGAACGCCGACGGGGGCACGTCGAGCGAGCAGGCGTACAAGAACGTGCCGTTCTACCTCAGCGATACGGGCTACGGGGTGTTCGTGAACCACCCCGAGCTGGTCTCGTTCGAGGTCGGGTCGGAGATCGTGTCGCAGGTGCAGTTCAGCGTCGAGGGCCAGGCGCTGGAGTACGTGGTGATCGCCGGGCCGACGCCGAAGGACGTGCTGCGTCGCTACACCGCGCTGACAGGCCGGCCACCGCAGCTGCCGGCGTGGTCGTACGGGCTGTGGTTGTCGACGTCGTTCACCACCGACTACGACGAGGCGACGGTCACCAGCTACATCGACGGGATGGCCGAGCGGGACCTGCCGCTGTCGGTATTCCACTTCGACTGCTTCTGGATGCGCGCGTTCCACTGGTCGGACTTCATCTGGGACCCGGCCACGTTCCCTGATCCGGCGGGCATGCTCTCCCGCATCAAGGCGCGCGGACTGAAGGTCTGCGTCTGGATCAACCCCTACATCGCGCAGCGGTCGTACCTGTTCGCCGAGGGCGCCGAGTTCGGTTACCTGGTCACGCGCGCCGACGGGAGCGTGTGGCAGTGGGACATGTGGCAGGCCGGGATGGGCCTGGTGGACTTCACGAATCCCGATGCCGTGGCCTGGTTCACCGGCAAGCTCCGGGAACTGCTGGACGTCGGCGTCGACTGCTTCAAGACCGACTTCGGTGAGCGCATCCCGACCGACGTCGTGTGGCACGACGGTTCGGATCCCGAGCGCATGCACAACTACTACGCGCAGCTGTACAACGAGGCGGTCTTCGGGCTGCTCGTCGCCGAACGCGGTGAGGGTGAGGCGATCGTCTTCGCGCGCTCGGCCACCGCGGGCGGTCAGCGGCTGCCGGTGCACTGGGGTGGGGACTGCGAGTCGAGCTTCGCGGCGATGGCAGAGTCGCTTCGAGGTGGATTGTCGTTGGCTGCTTCGGGATTCGGCTACTGGAGCCATGACATCGGCGGCTTCGAGGGAACGCCCGATCCGGCCGTGTTCAAGCGGTGGATCGCGTTCGGGCTGCTGTCGTCGCACTCGCGTCTGCACGGCAGCGGCTCGCCGCGGGTGCCGTGGGTGTTCGATGACGAGGCCGTGGATGTGCTGCGCCTGTTCACGAAACTCAAGCTCAGTCTGATGCCGTACCTGATGGCGACGGCCCGCGGGGTGAGCTCGGACGGGACGCCGATGATGCGGCCGATGTTCCTCGAGTTCCCCGACGATCCGACCTGCTCGTTCGCGGATCGTCAGTACATGCTGGGATCCGACCTTCTCGTCGCACCGGTGATGAATGCCGACGGCGTCGTCACGTTCTATCTTCCGGCCGGGGTGTGGACGCACTGCTTGACGGGGGAGACCGTCGTCGGTGGGCGCTGGCCGACGCAGACGCACGCCTTCGACAGCCTGCCGCTCTACGTCCGGCCCGGCGCGGTGATCCCCGTCGGAGCGGTCGACGACCGTCCGGACTACCCATGGGCAGAAGGGGTTTCGCTGCGCGTCTATCAGCCTGCTGACAGTGCGACGGTGACCGTCAGCGTTCCGACCGCCGCGGGACCCGACGGTGCGGCGGTGTTCTCGATCGAACGCACCGGCGATGCGGTCACCGCCGAGCTGACGGACGGTGACGTCGGCACTTGGTGGCTGGAGGTCGTCGGTTCAGGCGTGCCGGTCGTCGCCGAGAACGGCAGGGCTGTGGTCCGGCTCGGCTGATCCCCTTACCGGCCGAGCCGTCTACTGCTCGGTCCGAGTCCAAGGCACGTCGACGCCGAACTCGTCCGCGACGGCTTCGAGCCTGCTCGCGTGTTCGGTGCCGACCGGGATGCCGTCGCGGCCGAAGTCGCGGTAGCGCTGCGCTTCGATGCCGCCCGGAAGAAGCGACTGCTGGCCCTCGGTGACAGGTGTGAGCTCGCGCACCCGGCGGACGTAGCAGTCCATCTCCGCCTTGAACTGCTCGGCCGGCATGAACAGGTCGATCCGGAACGCGATCACCATCGAGCCCTGGTTCGCGCCGGAGAACACCCGGTCGGAGCGCTCGGCATCGAGGGGCACACCGGCCAGGAATCCACCCCAGGACTGGCAGATCATGCCCATGCCGATGGCGCGGTGGAGGAGCCCGGGCGTGTTCTCGGCGATGGCGTTTCGCAGGGGACCGTCGTACAGGTCGTGCACCGCACCGAAGTCGAGGACCAGCGGATCCTCGTCCTGGGCGGGCGCACTGAAGGACATGGGCGATCCGCCGGCGGCCGCGAAGACGGAATCGCCAGGCGTGAGCTGGAGTTGGTGCCCGGAGGTGACGAAGCAGAGCAGGTCGTGCTCGAGCGTCATCCGGGAGTGCAGGCCCGCGGCGCCGAAGTGGCCGTGGTTGCGGGTCACGAGGACGCCGATCCCGGTGGCCCGCACCTTGTCGATCAGCGCGAGCGTCCCGTCGTGCGCGGGGAAGTAGCCGAGGCCGCCGTCGCCGTCGAGCAGCAGGCTCGTCGGTGTCTCCCGCACGACCTTGACGTCGGGTCGGCTGTTCAGGGCACCGTCTCGCATCAACCGCGCGTAGGTCGCGATCTGCACCGTCCCGTGGCTGAACACACCGCGGAGGTCGTTCGCGACGAGCAGTCCCGCAAGCAGCGCCGCATGTTCGGGCGGGAGTCCGGCGGACCGGGCGATGGCGGTGACGAACGGCTCCATGTCGGCGGCCCGGACACGGCGGAAAGAGCTGGGCGGGATGTTCACGGCGCCCAACCTAAAGGGCCGACCGCGGGCCGGCCGAATCAGCGCCGAGTGATGCCAGATGAACCCAAGGACCGGGGCATGTGCATCTGCCATCAGTCGGCGAGTCAGATCTTGCGGAGGCGCACCCAGCGGACCGTGTGGTCGGCGGCCTTGCGCAGCACCAGGGTGGCTCGACCGCGGGTCGGGAGGATGTTGTCCTCGAGGTTCGGCCCGTTGATCGCGTCCCAGACCGAGCTTGCCTGCGCGACGGCCTCGGCGTGGGTCAGTGCGGCGTAGCTGGTGAAGTAGGAGTCTGGATTGGAGAACGCCGTCTCGCGCAGGCGCAGGAACCGATCGATGTACCACTGCTTGATGTCGCGGGTGTCGGCGTCGACGTAGACGGAGAAGTCGAAGAAGTCGCTCACCGCGAGGCCGGGCCGACCGTCGGCGCGCAGCCGTCCGGGCTGAAGGACGTTCAGGCCCTCGACGATGAGGATGTCGGGTCGTTCGACGACGGTCTCCGCGCCCAGGACGATGTCGTAGCGGAGGTGCGAATAGACCGGCGCGGTGACGCGGTCGTTGCCCGACTTCACGTCGACGACGAACCGCAGCAGCGCGCGCTGGTCGTAGGACTCCGGGAATCCCTTGCGCTGCAGGATGCCCCGGCGCTCGAGCTCGGCGTTCGGCAGCAGGAACCCGTCGGTCGTCACGAGGGTGACCTTCGGATGCGCCGGCCAGGCCGCCAGCAGCTCGCGCAGCACCCGCGCGGTCGTCGACTTTCCCACCGCCACCGAGCCCGCGACGCCGATGACGTAGGGCGTTTTGCTGCTCAGCCCGCCGAGGAACTCGTTGGTCGCGTCGTGCAGGATGCCGGACGCGGCGACGTACATGCTCAGCAGCCGGGACAGCGGGAGGTAGACCTCGCGCACCTCGGTCGCATCGACGGGATCGCCGAGGCCGCGCAGCGCGTCGATGACGTCGTCGGTGAACGGGACGGCCAGTTGGCCGGCCAGCCGGGCCCAGTCCTCGCGGTCGAGCTCGCCGTAGGGGCCGCGCTCGTGCCTGGGCCGCTGGGCCAGGTCGTCCAAGGATTCCTGCATGGGTTCATCATGGTGCCGCCTCGTGCCCGCCTCGTGCCCGCCTCGTGCCCGGCTTGCGCCGTAGGCGCCCGGAGCGCCGGCACGCCGGCTACTGCGGCCTGTGACCGGCCGACCCGGACGTGAACCGAGGACGGCGGCCACACCGGTTCTGCCCCGTCCCGCTGCCGACTTGGACGCCGTCACTCACAGTGTCACACTCATAACTGTGAGGTAGCCCGAGAGGCTGCATGACTGGCCTGGGGGCCGACCTGATGAAGCGTTTCCTAGCGGTGTTCGCGGCCTTGACGACGGGGATGGCGACGCTGCTGACCGTCGCTCCGGTCGATGCACTGGCGCAAGCTCCTGCCGCACCGGCAGTGGCGTCCACCCCCGGCGGGTTCGAGTCGTTGGTGCCGTCGCGGGTGTTGGATACGCGGTCTGGGGTTGGTGCGGCGAAGGCTGCGGTGGCTGCTGGTGGCACGGTGGTTCTGCGGGTGGCGGGTCGGGGTGGGGTGCCGTCGTCTGGGGTGTCGGCGGTGGTGCTGAATGTGACGGTGGTGGCGCCGGTTGGTGCGGGGTTCGTGACGGTGTTCGGGATGGGTCGCCGCGTCCGGGTGCGTCGAATCTGAACTTTGTGCGGGGTCAGACGGTGCCGAATCTGGTGGTGGCGCCGGTGGGGGTGAGCGGGAAGGTCGATTTGTACAACGGGTCGGCGGGGTCGGTTCAGTTGGTGGCCGACGTGTCGGGCTGGTTCCGCTCGGGTGCTCCGACGGTGGCGGGTGCGTTCGGGTCGTTGGCGCCGTCGCGGGTGTTGGATACGCGGTCTGGGGTTGGTGCGGCGAAGGCTGCGGTGGCTGCTGGTGGCACGGTGGTTCTGCGGGTGGCGGGTCGGGGTGGGGTGCCGTCGTCTGGGGTGTCGGCGGTGGTGCTGAATGTGACGGTGGTGGCGCCGGTTGGTGCGGGGTTCGTGACGGTGTTCGGGATGGGTCGCCGCGTCCGGGTGCGTCGAATCTGAACTTTGTGCGGGGTCAGACGGTGCCGAATCTGGTGGTGGCGCCGGTGGGGGTGAGCGGGAAGGTCGATTTGTACAACGGGTCGGCGGGGTCGGTTCAGTTGGTGGCCGACGTGTCGGGCTGGTTCCGCTCGGGTGCTCCGCCGGGGCCGGTGACGGCGGTGACGGCGACGCCGGGCAACACGTCGGTCGCCTTGGCGTGGGTGAATCCGGCGGCGTCGTCGCTGACCGGTGTGATGATCCGCCGCGCGCTGGGACCGACGCCGCCTGCGAGCGCAACTGCCGGCATTCTGGTCGCCGACGTCGCGAAGCCGGTCGCCGCCTTCACCGACAGCGGGCTGGCATCGAAGACGCAGTACTCGTATGCGCTCTTCGCCCATGACGCCAGGCCGACCTATGCCAAGGCTGCGACGGTGACCTCGACCACGACGGCGCCGCCGCCGCCGGGGCCGGTGACGGCGGTGACGGCGACGCCGGACAACACGTCGGTCGCCTTGGCGTGGGTGAATCCGGCGGCGTCGTCGCTGACCGGTGTGATGATCCGCCGCGCGCTGGGACCGACGCCGCCTGCGAGCGCAACTGCCGGCATTCTGGTCGCCGACGTCGCGAAGCCGGTCGCCGCCTTCACCGACAGCGGGCTGGCATCGAAGACGCAGTACTCGTATGCGCTCTTCGCCCATGACGCCAGGCCGACCTATGCCAAGGCTGCGACGGTGACCTCGACCACAACCGGCGTAGTCGTGCCATCGATCGCGGGTACGGTCACCGACGCCGGCGGAACCCACCACGGACTGGACATGGTCAGGGTGGATGTGGTGTCTACCTACACCGGGAACGGCGTCTCGACGTCAACTCTCGCCGACGGGACCTGGTCGGTGATCGGGCTGGCCGCGGGCACATACTCGGTGTGCTTCGACGCGTCTGATGCGGAGGGCGGGTCTTCCGACGCGACCGGATACGTCAACCAGTGCTATAAGAATCAGCCGACCGTGCAAACGTCGAATCCGGTGACCGTGACCGCCGGCGCGACCAGGTCCGCCGTCGATGCCGCTCTCGTCGGCATCGTGCGGTAACCGGTTCCCTGACCTGCGTACGGCCGGACATCCCGGTCCGGACCTCGTCCCGCAGCTATGGTGACCGGCATGTGCGGCATCGTCGGCTACGTCGGTCATCAGCGTGCGGCCGACGTCGTGGTCGCCGGTCTCCGCCGGCTGGAGTACCGCGGGTATGACTCGGCTGGCGTCGCGGTCGCCGAGCACGGGCACATCGACGTCCGCCGGAAGGCCGGCAAGATCGGCAACCTCGACATCGCGCTGGCCGCCGATCCGATGCCGGTGGCCGGTGCGGCAATGGGCCACACGCGGTGGGCCACCCACGGCGGGCCGACCGACGCCAACGCGCACCCGCACAAGGACTGCTCGTCCCGCTTCGCCGTGGTCCACAACGGCATCATCGAGAACCACGCGATCCTGCGCGCGAAGCTGATCGCGGACGGGCACGTGCTGAGCTCCCAGACCGACACCGAAGTCGTCGCGCACCTTCTCGAAGCCGCCGCTGCGATGAGCCCGACGTCGGATCTGCCCGAGCTGGTCCGCCACGTCGTCGGTCAGCTCGACGGTGCATTCACCCTCGTCCTGATGGACGCCGTCACGCCCGAGGTGATCGTCGGCGCACGGCGCAACTCGCCGCTGGTGGTCGGTCGCGGGGTGGGGGAGAACTTCCTGGCCTCCGATGTCGCCGCGTTCATCGAGCACACTCGGGACGCGATCGAGCTCGGCCAGGACCAGATCGTCACGATCACCGCCGACGCCGTCGACGTCACCGACTTCGACGGGAAACCCGTGCAGGTACGGGACTTCCACGTCGACTGGGACACCTCCGCGGCGGAGAAGGACGGTCATCGCTGGTTCATGTTCAAAGAGATCGCCGAGCAGCCGAAGGCCGTTGCCGACACGCTGCTCGGACGGTTCGCCCCGGACGGGTCGCTCCAGCTGGACGAGATGCGGCTCAAACCCGAGGAGCTCCGGCGGATCGAGAAGATCGTCGTCGTCGCCTGCGGCACCGCGTTCTACTCCGGCCTGGTGGCGAAGTATGCGATCGAGCACTGGACGCGGATCCCGTGCGAGGTCGAGCTGGCGAGTGAGTTCCGTTACCGGGACCCGATCGTCGGACCGCAGACCCTGGTGGTGGCGATCAGCCAGTCCGGCGAGACCGCCGACACCCTGATGGCGATCCGGCACGCGCAAGAGCAGCGGGCGCGGGTTCTCGCCATCTGCAACACGAACTCCTCGACGATCCCGCGGGAGTCCGACGCCGTCATCTACACCCACGCGGGGCCGGAGATCGGGGTCGCGTCGACGAAGGGTTTCGTCACGCAGCTGGTGGCGTGTTACCTGCTCGGGCTGTACCTGGCGCAGGTGCGCGGCACTGTCTACGGCGACGAGATCGCCGCGATCATCGCCGAGCTGGAGGCGATCCCGGCCGGTATCGCACGGATGCTCGAGGAGGCCGGCCCGGTCCGTGAACTGGCCAGGTCGCTGGCGGGGACGCGATCCGTGCTGTTCCTCGGCCGGCACGCGGGGTATCCGGTGGCGCTCGAGGGCGCGCTGAAACTCAAGGAACTCGCGTACATCCATGCCGAGGGTTTTGCCGCCGGCGAACTCAAGCACGGACCGATCGCGTTGATCGAGCCGGGCCTGCCGGTGTTCGTGATCGTGCCACCGAAGGGCCGGGATCAGCTGCGGGACAAGGTGATCAGCAATGTCGCCGAGGTTCGCGCGCGCGGCGCGCGGACGATCGTGCTCGCCGAGGACGGTGACGAAGACGTGGCCGGGTACGCCGATGTGCTGATCCGGTTGCCGGTGGTGCCGACGCTGCTGCAGCCGTTGGTCGCAGTGATCCCGCTGCAGATCTTCGCGGGCGAGCTGGCGGACGCGTTGGGGCACGACGTGGATCAGCCGAGAAATCTGGCGAAGTCCGTGACCGTCGAATGAACGACGCCGCCAGGCGGAGTGAGTGTGGATGTAACAGAATGAGCGACGCCGCCAGGCGGAGTGAGTGTGGATGTAACAGAGTGGCCAGGTGATAGTCGGGGTGGGCATCGACGTCGTCGATGTCGCGCGGTTCGGCCGCAGCCTCGATCGCACGCCAGGGGTGGCACTTCGGGTGTTCACACCAGCGGAGCGCGCGCTGTCGGTGGCGTCGATGGCCGCCCGGTTCGCCGCGAAGGAAGCCCTGGCCAAGGCGCTCGGCGCGCCGGCCGGGCTGGCCTGGCACGACTGTGAGGTCGTCACCGACGACAGCGGACGGCCGTGGCTGGAGATCCGAGACAGCGTTGCGGCCGCCGCGTCCGCTCTCGGCGCCGTCTATCTGCATGTCTCTCTCTCCCACGACGCCGGCATCGCGTCGGCCATGGTCGTCCTCGAAGGCTGACCCGGCACCGGCGGTCCCGGTCGTCCGCACGAGTGGGTCGGCGGGCATGCTGGGCGGATGCATGAGGTTCTGACGGTCCCCGAAGTCCGTGCCGCCGAAGCACTGGCGATGCGAGCCCTGCCCGACGGCGCCCTGATGTCGCGTGCCGCCGCCGGGCTCGCGACGGCCTGCGCGGACCTGCTGGGCGGGACCTACGGACGTCGTGTCCTCGTCCTCGCCGGCACCGGTGACAACGGCGGCGACGCCCTTTTCGCCGGTGCCCGGTTGGCGCGACGCGGAGCCTCGGTGCTCGCCGTCGGCACAGGAGAGCGCATACACGAGGCCGGGCTGGCCGACCTGCGTGCGGCCGGTGGCCGGCGGCTCGGCGTCCTCACCGCCGCCGATCTCGACGGGGTCGACCTGGTGATCGACGGCATGCTCGGTATCGGCGCCCGACCGGGCCTGTCCGGTGCGGGTGCCGAGATCGCTGCCCTGGTTAGCGATTCCGGGGTCATGGTGGTGGCGTGCGATCTACCCAGCGGCATCGCGCCGGACACCGGCGAGCTCGACGGTCCGTATCTTCGCGCGGACGTCACGGTCTGCTTCGGCACGCTCAAGCCGGGGCTCGTGCTCGACCCGGCCGCAGCCGGAGCCGGTGTCGTCGAGCTCGTCGACATCGGTCTGGGCCGGGCCGAGCCCGATGCGCACAGCGCGTTCGCCGCGGTCGGACTCGACGACGTCGGCGGCTGGTTACCCGAGCCGCAACGGTCCGGCGACAAGTACATCCGAGGCGTCGTCGGCGTGGTGGCCGGTTCGCCGCAGTACCCGGGTGCGGGGCTGCTGTCGGTGGCCGGCGCGCGCTGCGGGTTGGCGGGGATGATCCGATTCGTCGGCGACGAACGACTTGGGCACACCGTCGCCACGCGGTTTCCCGATGTCGTCCCGCACCCGCCGGATCGTCTCGGCCGCGTGCAGGCCTGGGTGGTCGGCTCGGGCGGCGGAAGCGGCGATCCCGCAGTGCCGGTCAGCCGGTTGCTCGAGGACGACGTCCCTGTCCTCGTCGACGCGGACGGGCTGGCGCACCTCCCGAAACCCACCGAGCGGCCGCCCGGTGCGCGGCTGCTGCTGACCCCGCACGCCGGCGAGCTGTCGCGCCTGCTCGACGTCGACCGGCACGAGATCGAGGCGCACCGGCTCGAGTACGCGCGGCAGGCTGCCGAACAACTCGACGCGACCGTGCTCCTGAAGGGCGCGACGACGGTGGTGGTGTCACCGGACGGGCGGGTCCGGGTTCCGCGCTACCCGGCAACACCGTGGCTGGCGACGGCCGGTTCCGGGGATGTGCTCGGCGGTATCGCGGGTGCCTTGCTGGCGATCGGTCTCGAGCCGCTGAGCGCGGGCATCGCCGGTGCGGTGCTCCATGCCGCCGCCGGACGTCTGGCCGGAGAGCCGTTCACCGCGGCCGACATCGCGGCCGCGGCGCCGGCCGCGATCCGGCATGCACGAACCGGCCGCCGCGGTGATGACCGCGACGACCGGAGGGGCTAGAGCGAGACCTCGACGATGAGGTCTCCGTGGCATTACCGCAGGATCGGGTAGCGCTTGACGATGTCGACCTTGTTCCACGCGGCGCCGAGGCCCCAGATGTGACCGGCGCCGATCAGGGCGAGCAGCACGACGACCAGCGCGCCGACGATGTGATCGTCGATGAACGGGTTCGTGACCGTCGGAAGGACGACGGACCACATCATCAGGTACATCACGGCGCCGCCGATGGCCGCGAGGCGCATGCCGATGCCGAGGGTCAGGGCGAGGCCGATGGCGAGCAGGGCGAGCATGAAGCCCCAGTTGGTGATTCCGCGCCCGGCGATCGCGTGGTAGAAGCCCGCGAACGGGCCCTCCGAGGACGACAGGAAGCCCTTGGTCGGGCTTCCGCCGTTGAGCCAGCTCTTCGCGGTCGCCGTGGAGAAGTGCAGGCCGAACAGCTTGTCGAAGAAGGCCCAGAGGAACGTGAACCCGTAGACGACGCGCAGGACGGCGGCGACGCGGCCAGCCGCGACCGGCAGCTGGAACGACTCCGTGGTGGAGGCCGCAGCCACAGCCCGTGCCGAGGTCGAGACCGGCTCCGGTGTGGTCTTCTCGACCCGGGGGCTGGGCGTGTGCGTCGTGCTCATGGTGCGCTCCGATCGTGGGGCCTAGCGCCGAGGGAGACGGCGCGGTTGCCCGTTGGCCTCATCCTGTGCGGCCGCCGAGTCCGCAGGCAGAGGATGCCGGCCCCACCCGGCGGGACTTTCGTCCCGTTGCACAGCGGAGCGTCCACTCTGGTTGGTCGCGGCCACTGGACGGCCGATCTCGTCGTTGGTCCCAGCGGGTGGGTCGCTTAGGAAGGTCGGGAGCGTCGAGTGGTCGCTCCGGTGGGCCTTGCTCGGCGTGTCGGGTAGCGGAGCGTCCACTCTGGTTGGCCGGAGCCGAATGGTCGCTCGGGCGCCGCTCCACCCTCTCCCGCGGCGTCAGCCAGCCCGGTTGGTCAGCCCGGCAGGAGCTTGGACGCCAGCACGGCGGCCTGCGTCCGACGTTCGAGCCCGAGCTTCGCGAGGATGCTCGACACGTAGTTCTTCACCGTCTTCTCGGCCAGGAACATGTTCCCGGCGATCTGGCGATTCGTCTGCCCGTCCGCGATCAGCTCGAGGATCTTGAGCTCCTGCGCGGTCAGACCCTTCAGTTGCGACGGCACCCGATCGCCGGCGCTGGCCCGTTCGACCACGCGCGTGATCAGGGCCGGGTCGAGCAGTGACCGGCCGGTCGCAACCACCCGGACCGCGTCGACGAGGTCGGTGCCGGTGATCTGCTTGAGGACGTACCCCGACGCGCCGGCCATGATCGCGGCGAACAGTGCCTCGTCGTCGTCGTAGGACGTGAGGATCAGCACGTGGATACCGGGGTCGACGGACCTGATGTCGCGGCATACCTCGATACCACTGCCGTCGGGCAGCCGGGCGTCGAGAACGGCGACGTTCGGCCGCGTGGACGGGATCCGGCGCGCCGCTTCGACGGCGCTGCTCGCGACCCCGACCACCTCGATGTCGGGCTCGCCGCCGAGCAGATCCTGCAGGCCGCGCAGGACGACCTCATGATCATCGAGCAGGAACACCCTGATCGGCGCGGTCGTCGGGGTCGGCGTACTCGCGTCGTCAGACATGTCGGCCTTTCTATGCCGGTTCGGCCCCTGCCGGACAGGGCCATTGGACCCCGATCGGTAGGGTCGCTCCTCGTGAGTGAATCCCAGACCCCCAAGACCAAGCCCGTCGTCACGATCGAAGGCTCCGCTCCGGCCGGCCTCGCGGTCGTCGACCTCACCATCGGCGACGGTGCCGAGGCCGTCAACGGCTCGACCGTCAATGTGCACTACGTCGGCGTCTCGCACGGCACCGGCCGCCAGTTCGACGCTTCGTGGGACCGCGGCCAGCCGCTGTCGTTCCGCCTGGGCGCCGGCATGGTCATCGCCGGCTGGGACCAGGGCGTCGCCGGCATGAAGATCGGCGGACGCCGTCGGCTGACCATTCCCGCGCACCTCGCCTACGGCGACCGCGGCGCCGGCGGCGTCATCGCCCCCGGCGAGACGTTGGTCTTCGTCGTCGACCTCGTCGGCGTGTCCTGATCCTCGGCTGACTCCCAAGAAGCCCGAGCCACGTCCGACCTCGTACGGCTCGCCCGGTGACGGCCCGGCCCCGCATCGGGCCGGGCCGTGCGGCGCGGGATGAGACACTGGCGGGCGTCATGTCCGCAGCCACGAGTACGCCACCCCGCGCCGAGGCCGTCGTCGACACCGACGCGATCGCCGCGAACGTCGCGCTGATCCGCGGGCGCCTGTTCCCGGGCACGAAGCTGATGGCCGTGGTCAAGGCCGACGGGTACGGCCACGGCATGCTGCCCGTGGCGCGCACCGTTCTGGCAGCCGGCGCCGACTGGCTCGGGGTCGCCACGCCGGATGAGGCGCTCGCCCTGCGACGCGCGGGCATCGAGGCGCCGCTGCTGTGCTGGCTGTCGACACCCGGTGAGGACGCCGCCCCGCTCGTCGAGGCCGGCGTCGACATCTCGATCTCGGCATCCTGGCGGCTCGCCGAGGTGCTCGCCGCGGTTGCCGCCGTCGGCCGGCCTGCGCGCGTGCAGCTGAAAGTCGACACCGGGCTCTCGCGCAACGGCGTCACCGAACCCGAACTCCCGGCGCTGTGCCACGAACTCGCGACCGCCGTGGACGCCCGGCAGGTCCTCTTCACCGCTCTGTGGTCACATCTCGCCTGCGCCGACGAGCCCGCCGACCCGGCCACCGACATCCAGCTGGCCGCGTTCCGGCGTGCCACCGAGGTCGTGAAAGCCGCGGGCCTCGACGTGCCGATGCGCCATCTGGCCAACTCGGCGGCGACCCTGACCCGCCCGGACACCCATTTCGATCTCGTGCGTGCCGGCATCGCCCTCTATGGGTACTCACCGGGCCGTGACCATGACTTGCGTCCGGCGATGACCGTCCATGCGCGACTCGCGGCGGTCAAGCGCATCCCGGCCGGCGCCGGCGTGTCCTACGGGCATGCCTGGCACGCGCCCGTCGACACCGTGGTCGGGCTGGTTCCGGCGGGATATGCCGACGGCCTGCCCCGGTCGGCATCCCCGGGTGCGGCCGTGTCGGTGAGCGGACGCCGCGTCCCCGTCGTCGGACGTGTCTGCATGGACCAGTTCGTGATCGACCTCGGCCCGGGCTCGGCCGAACGACCGGGCGACGACGTCGTGCTGTTCGGCGCCGGGTCGACGGATCCGAGCGCAGACGACTGGGCCGACGCTGCAGGGACGATCAGCTACGAGATCCTCACCGGTATCCGCGGCCGGATCGTTCGCCGTTACGTCGGTGCCCACGCAGGCAACGGCGTCGAAAGTGGCACCCGATGAGCCGCCGGAGCAGCCTTGTCGCCGGCCTCGTCAGTGCCGCCGCAACCGGTGTGCTCGCCGCCGGGCTCACCGCGGAGAAGATGGCCATCGGGCGCTTGCGACGTCGGCCCGATGGCGACCCCGGCGTTGTCTACGGCCGCGTCCAGGGCACCTCCAGACGCGTGCTCACCCCGGACGGGCTGAGCCTCCACGCCGAGCTCGACGACGGTCCCGACAACGATTGCGACGCAGGCGGCGACGCCGCACCGTTCCCGTTCACCACGGTCTTCGTGCACGGCTACGCCCACAGCCACGACTCCTGGCAGCCGCAGCGGGCGGCGCTGCGGCTCCGCGGGCCGGTCGTCAGCTACGACCAGCGCAGCCACGGCCGGTCCGATCGCGCACCCGCGGCCGCCTGCACCATCGCGGCCTGCGGCGCCGACCTCGCATGTGTCATCGAACAACTGGTGCCGACCGGCAAGGTGGTCCTGGTGGGCCACTCGATGGGTGGGATGACCGTCATGAGCCTCGCCGAGCTCGAGTCCGAGCTGTTCGCCGACCGCGTCGCGGGCGTCGTACTGGCGGGCACGAGCGCCGGTGGACTCGGCCGATTGACCTTCGGCCTGCGCGGCCCCGTGGCCCGCGTCGTCAGCCAGCTGACACCCGCGATGGTGGCCGCGGCAGTGCGTTTGCCCATGTTCATCGAGCACTCCCGCAAGGCCGACAACGACCTGTCGCTGCTGATCGCGGAGCGTTACTCGTTCGCGTCCGAGGTTCCCAGCGAGCGCGTCCAGTTCGTCGCGGAGATGCTCGCCCACACGCCGATCGACGTCGTCGCCGACTTCTATCCGACGTTCGCGCACCACGACGGCTACGCGGGACTGGCGGAGATGCACGAGATCCCGGTGCAGATCCTGGGCGCGGTGCAGGACCGGATCACCCCGATCGAGCATTCGCGCGCCATGGCCGCGGCGTTGCCGTCGGCCGCGTACGCCGAACTCGATCCCAGTGGTCATCTCCTGATGCTCGAGCACCCGCGCCGGGTCACCGAAGCCGTGCTCTCATTGGCCGAACGGGCGGCGGCGCGGATACGCGCGGACCGCACGGCTCGACCGGACAAGGGCAGCGACAGGTGAGCATCGACCTCGCGGTCCGCACCGCCGATGCCGGCGACGCGCAGACCGTGACCGACCTGATCCACCGTGCGTTCGCGGGCCGCCCACCGCTCGACCCGCCGAGCACCGCACTGGACGAGACGACTGAGAGCGTCGGCGCCGCCCTCGCTGCCGGCGCCGGTCTGCTGGCGACGGTGGACGGGCACCCGGCCGGGACGATGATCTTCACCCTGGCTGAGGATTCCGGCGTCCCGCTGCTCGGCCTGCGACGTGTCAGCGTGCTGCCACAGTGGCAGGGGCGCGGGGTCGCCACCGCGATGGTCGGCGTCGCCGAGGACGTCGCGCGCAGCCGCGGCCTCGCCGGCGTCAGCCTGGTCGCGCGTCGCGAACTCGCCGCCACCGTTGAGTTCTGGCGACGCCGCGATTACGTGCTCGACGAGAACGCACGCGCGGCGGGGCACCCGGAGATGCCGATGCGCAAGAGGTTCGGGGCCGGCGTGCTCGCGTTGTCGGTCGCGACGGCGAACGACATGCACACCCTCGGACGCGTACTCGCCGGTGAGCTCGCGGCCGGCGACCTCGTGCTGCTGGTCGGTGACCTGGGTGCCGGGAAGACGACGCTCACACAGGGAATCGGGGCAGGTCTCGAGGTCACCGGCCCGATCACCTCACCCACGTTCGTGATCTCGCGCATCCACCGTGCGGCGGGCAGCCGCCCGTCGCTGATCCACGTCGATGCCTACCGGCTCAGTGGCGGCGCCGAACTTGACGACCTCGATCTCGACGCGGCCGTCGAATCCGGTGTCACTGTGGTCGAGTGGGGCGAGGGGCTGGCCGAGGCGCTGTCGCCGGACCGGCTGATCGTGCGGCTGACGAGGCTGCCGGCCGCGCTCGACGACGTCGCCGATCCCGGCGTCGAGACCGACGACCCGCGCACCGCGATCCTGCAGGCGGTCGGCAGCCGCTGGTCCGACGACGCGCTCAACCGGATCGCACACCGGTACCGGACGTACACCGATCGGCCCGCGACCGAATCGACGCGAGCGTGAGCGGCGTCGTCCTCGCCATCGACACGGCGACTGCCACGACCGTGGCCGGACTCGCACGCGACGGCGTCGTCCTCGCACGCTTCGCCCACACCGATCCGCTGCGGCACGGCGAGGTCCTCGTGCCGGGCATCCGGGCGATGTTCGACGAGGCCGGCATCTCGCGGTCGGACGTGTCCCTGCTCGCCGTCGGAACGGGACCCGGGCCCTACACGGGGCTGCGGGTCGGGCTCGCCACCGCGGTCGGGCTCAGCGTCGCCCTGGACGTGCCGGTCGACGGGGTGTGCAGCCTCGACGTGCTGTCCCTCGGCGTCGATGTCGCGGCGTTCCGGGCCGGTGTCGGCGTTGTCGTCGCCTCCGATGCCCGCCGTCGCGAGGTCTACTGGGCCCGCTACGACGCTCCGGGTGTCCGTGCAGCGGGTCCCGAGGTGTCCAAGCCGGCCGAGATCGCGACCGACGGCCCGGTCGCGGGGCTCGGCCCCCAGCTGTATCCCGAGGCGTTCGCGAACGCCATCGGACCGCACGTTCCCGACGGTGGCCTGTTCGCCGCGGTCGTCAGCGCGGGTCGGCTCGAGCGCCGCGATCTGCGGCCGATCTACCTGCGGCACCCGGACGCGGTGGCGCCGAAGGCACGCAAGTCCGCGCTCACACCGGCGGAACGCGCATGAGCGCCGGACGCGAGGCCGTCGGCGACATCGAGCTGGCGGCTCTGGTCGCGCTGGATCGGGCCGTGTTCGGCGACGACGCCTGGAGCGCGTGGACGTGGCGCGAGGCGGTGACGTCAGAACATCGGCTCGTCCGCACCGAGCACGACGAGGGCGGCCTCGCCGGCTATGTCGTCGTGGCGATCCTCGGCGACGTCGCCGAGCTCGAACGGATCGCGGTGCGCGACGACACCCGGCGGCACGGGATCGGCCGCGGGCTGCTGCGCTCGGCGGTCGACGAGAGTCGCGAGAACGGCGCCGACGCCCTGGTGCTGGAAGTGCGCGACGACAACCTGGGCGCCCGCGCGTTCTACCGCGAGAACGAGTTCTACGAGGTCAGCCGCCGCCCCGGCTACTACGACCGTGGGGCCGTCGACGCCGTGATCCTGCAACTGACCTGGGTGCGGCATGACTGACGACCCGCTGGTGCTGGGTATCGAGTCCTCCTGCGACGACACCGGCGTCGCGCTCGTGCGTGGCCGGACGCTGCTGTTCGACGCGGTCGCGAGCAGCGTCGACGAGCACGCCCGCTTCGGCGGCATCGTGCCCGAGGTCGCGAGCCGCGCCCACCTCGAGGCCCTGCGGCCGACCATCACCCGCGCCTGCCGCGAAGGGGGTGTCACGCTGGCCGACGTCGACGTGGTGGCGGTGACGGCCGGTCCGGGCCTGGTCGGCTCGCTGCTGGTCGGGGTGTCCGCCGCGAAGGCGATCGCGTTCGCCCTCGATCGTCCGCTCTACGGCATCAACCACCTCGTCGGGCACGTCGCCGTCGATCTCCTCGAACACGGCCCGATCCCACCCTGCGTCGCCTTGCTGGTGTCGGGCGGGCACACGAATCTCCTTGCCGTGAACGCCATCGCGACCGACGTCGTGTCGCTCGGCTCGACGTTGGACGACGCCGCCGGCGAGGCGTTCGACAAGGTCGCCCGGCTGCTCGGCCTCGGGTATCCGGGCGGTCCGGTGATCGACTCGGCTGCGCAGGCGGGCCGAACCGATGCGATCGCGTTCCCCCGCGGACTGACCGCGGCGCGCGACCTCGAGCGGCATCGATACGACTTCTCCTTCTCCGGTCTGAAGACCGCGGTGGCTCGCTGGGTGGAGGCGCGTGAGCGGGCCGGGGTCCCGGTGCCGGTCGCGGACGTGGCCGCGTCGTTCCAGGACGCGGTCTGCGACGTGCTCACCCGCAAGGCCGTCGACGCGTGCGTGACGGCGGGCGTGGACACCCTCCTCATCGGCGGCGGTGTCGCGGCCAACTCCCGGCTCCGCGCGCTCGCCGAGCAGCGGTGCGCCGAGGTCGGCGTGACCGTCCGGGTGCCGCGTCCGCGGTTGTGCACCGACAACGGGGCGATGGCCGCGTCGCTGGGTTCGGCGCTGGTTGCGGCGGGTAAGCCACCGTCGCCGCTGGAGCTGGCGGCTGATTCGGCACTGCCGGTGTCGACGATCCTCGTGTGAGCCCGATCCCGTCGTCGTCCGACGACGCGATCGGGCAGTTACCTGACAAGCACTGGGAGGATGGCGTCGTGCAGCGCTACCTGTTCGCGATCTACGAGGACGAGGCCCGATTCGCCGGCCTGACCGGCGAGGAGCTCGACGGTGTCTGGCAGCGCCACGACGACTTCGTCTTCGCGGTCAAACGCGCCGGAGCGGTGCTGGTGTCGGGCGAGGCACTCGCGCCCCGATCGCGGGCGATGTTCGTGCGGCCGGGCACCCGCGGGCACGGGTCGACCGAACGCCTCGCCGAGCCGGTGCTGATCGACGATCCGGCGCGGGCCGAGACGCTGGGCGGCTACTACCTGATCGAGGCGCGTGACGACGTGCAGGCGCAACAACTGGCGGCGCTGTGCCCGGTCGAGTTCGGCTTCGTCGAGGTTCGGCCCGTGATGGCTGCCGGCTCCCGCTGACGCGGGCTCACCCCACGGCATCGACCGGCTCGACGGGCTCGACGAGCAGGGCCACGCCGCGGCCGGCGCGCCGGGTGAGGACGATCGTGGCGGTGGCCGAGCCGTACCCTCGGGCTCCGAGAAGCTCGCGTCGCAGCATCGCCGGGTCGACGTCGACGCCGCGTTTCTTGATCGTCAGCGTCCCGATCCCACGGGCCCGGACGGCGGCCTTGAGTGCCTTCGTCCGGTGCGGGAGCTCCTCGAGGATCCGGTAGGGACGGGCGAACACCGACCGCGTCAGGACCGGCGACGTCAGGTAGGCGATCTGGTCGTCGAGCAGATGCGCGTCCAGCGTCGGGGCGAGCGTGCCGATCAGGCCCGCCCGGATCACCGCCCCGTCCGGCTCGTAGAGGTACTTACCCAGCGCGCCGGCGGACGCCCGGACGGCCGGGTCGCCGGCGATGGTCGAGCCGTCCGGGTCGGCCGACCTCAGCACGGTCGCGCTGAAGGTCCGGCCGGCACCGGCCGGACCGGCCAGCCGGCCCGACCGCAGGCAGGCCTCCGTCACGGTCGCGTCGTCGCTGACCCACTCCGCGGTGACCGGGGTCCCGGCCGCCATCGACGGGACGTCGCGGTGCGCGATGCCGGGCCCGACCTTCACGCACGCCGTGCCGGCCAACAGCTCCAGGACGAACGGCCACGGCGGCGTCATCTTCGCCAGGTCGAAGACCCGGCCCCGGTCGTCGCGCCGGGCCGGGTCGCAGAAGACGACGTCACCGGTCGGCCGCTCGAACCCCGTCGCGTCACCGACGACCACCCGGCCGGCGAGGCCGAGCGAGCGGAGGTTCGCGGCCGCGCACGCCGCGGTCAGCGGGTCGGACTCCACCCCGATCACGTCGAAGCCGGCGCGGGCGAACGCGATCAGGTCGGCGCCCAGCCCGCATCCGAGGTCGGTGAGGGGGGTCTTGGCACCGACACGATCCGCTGCGACGGCTGCCCGATGCGTCGCCACCCGTGCCCGAGTCGCCTGCTCGAGCCCGGTCGCCGTGAAGAACATCCGGTCGGCGTCCACCGGCCCGAACTTGGCCACCGCTTTGGCCCGGAGGCTGACCTGCGCCACCGCCGCCGAGGCCCGGGCCGCGCCGACGCGGGCGCCCATCCGCTCGAGCACCGAGAGCTCCGACGAGGTCGCCAGTTGCTCTGTCACCTCGGCCAGCAACAGCTCGCCGGCCGGGGTGGCGAGGTCGGTGATGTCGGCGGCGTCCACGACCCCATCTCACCCGATCCCCGTCCGTCCGTACGACCGACCGCGGCCGGCCACCGGAATCTGGCACTCGAGTTGCGTGAGTGCTAAGCACGTTCTATGTTCGTTCCTGGCACTCTCGACCTTCGGGTGCCAGCTTGTCGGGTCTCCCCGGAGCCCCGCTGTGCTGGTGTCCGGTGAGTGCCGAAACGAGCGGGGCATCACGACGGATCACCACCGCGACGGAGATCCGGCCACCGATGTGCCGTTCACCCCATACACGTCGGAAGTACACGTCGGAACAGGTCAGTGCCCGGTGGGCGTCATGCCGGCCGGGCCAGTGAACGAGACATTCCCGGGAAGGGGAGGTCAGCCAAGTGTCGGTCAACATCAAGCCGCTCGAAGACCGCATCGTCGTCAAGACTCTCGAGGCCGAGCAGACCACTGCATCCGGCCTCGTGATCCCGGACACCGCGAAGGAGAAGCCCCAGGAGGGCGAAGTCCTTGCCGTGGGTCCGGGTCGCGTCGATGACAACGGTCAGCGCATCCCCTTGGACGTCGAAGTCGGCGACAAGGTCATCTACAGCAAGTACGGCGGAACCGAGGTCAAGTACGCAGGCCAGGAGTTCCTCATCCTGTCGGCCCGCGACATCCTCGCCGTTCTCGCCTGAGTCAGCGAAACGCTCGTTCGCGCCGTGCCCCGGATCCCCTCGCGGGCGCCGGGGCACGACGTGTCTGAGCCCGCGGCTCCACCGCCACAAGCTCTGCCTCTACATCACCAGCTCTGCCTCTACATGACCGTGCAGAAGTCGTAGAACCGATACCCACAAGGGATTTGACGCATGCCTAAGATCCTCCAGTTCGACGAGGAGGCCCGCCGCGCCCTGGAGCGTGGCGTCGACGCCCTCGCCAACACCGTGAAGGTGACGCTCGGCCCGAAGGGTCGCAACGTCGTCATCGACAAGAAGTGGGGCGCCCCCACGATCACGAACGACGGTGTGACCGTCGCCCGTGAGATCGAGCTCGACGACCCGTTCGAGAACCTCGGCGCCCAGCTCGTCAAGGAAGTCGCGACCAAGACCAACGACGTCGCCGGTGACGGAACCACCACCGCGACCGTGCTGGCCCAGGCCATGGTGCACGAAGGTCTCCGCGCGGTTGCCGCGGGCACGAACCCGATGACCCTCAAGGCCGGGATCGACGCCGCGGTCGAGGCCATCACGGCCCGTCTGCGCGAGTCGGCCAAGCCGGTCGACACCAAGGAGGAGATGGCGCAGGTCGCCACCATCTCCGCGCAGGACGCCGCCATCGGCGCGCTCATCGCCGAGGCGTTCGACAAGGTCGGCAAGGACGGTGTCATCACGGTCGACGAGGCCAACACGATGGGCACCGAGCTCGAGTTCACCGAGGGCATGCAGTTCGACAAGGGTTACCTGTCGGCCTACCTCGTGACCGACCAGGGGCGCCAGGAAGCCGTTCTCGACGATCCGCTGATCCTGCTGAACCAGGGCAAGATCAGTGCCGTCGCCGACCTCCTCCCGCTGCTCGAGAAGGTCGTTCCCACCGGCAAGCCGCTGTTCATCGTGGCCGAGGACGTCGAAGGCGAGGCCCTGTCCACGCTGGTGGTCAACAAGATCCGCGGCGCGTTCACCTCGGTCGCGGTCAAGGCCCCGGCCTTCGGTGACCGTCGCAAGGCGATGCTCGAAGACCTCGCCATCCTGACCGGCGCGACTGTCGTGTCCGCCGACATCGGGCTCAAGCTCGACACCGTCGGGCTCGAGGTGCTCGGTTCCGCGCGTCGGATCGTCGTGACCAAGGACGACACGACGATCGTCGATGGTGGCGGTCCCACCGACGGCATCGCCGGCCGCGTCGAGCAGCTGAAGAAGGAAATCGAGGCGACCGACTCCGACTGGGATCGCGAGAAGCTGCAGGAGCGGCTCGCGAAGCTCGCCGGCGGCGTCTGCGTCATCAAGGTCGGCGCAGCCACCGAGGTCGAGCTCAAGGAGAAGAAGCACCGCATCGAGGACGCCGTGTCCGCGACGCGTGCCGCGATCGAAGAGGGCATCGTGGCCGGCGGTGGTGCGGCACTCGTGCTGGCCGGTGTCGCCGCGGAGGGTCTCGACCTGTCGCCCGATGCTCTGGTCGGTGCGGCCATCGTCCGTCGCTCCGTCGACGAGCCGCTGCGCTGGATCGCCCAGAACGCGGGCGTCCAGGGTTACGTCGTCGTCGAGAAGGTCCGCGAGAGCGGCAAGGGCTACAACGCCGAGACCGGTCAGTACACCGACCTCGTCGCCGAGGGTGTCATCGACCCGGTCAAGGTGACGCGCTCCGCGCTGGCCAACGCCGCGTCGATCGCCGCGCTGCTGCTGACGACCGAGACCCTGGTCGTCGACAAGCCCGAAGAGGTCGACGAGCCGGCGGCCGGTCACGGTCACGGGCACGGTCACTAGTCACCACCGCACGTCCTGAACGGGCGAGGGCCCGGCACGCTCCGAGAGGAGCATGCCGGGCCCTCGCCGCATGTCGTGCCTCGCCGGGCATCGGGCCGCCGGCCTCGCCGAGAGTTCGCAAATGCACCCAGGTATCGACTCCGCAGGTTCATCTGTGCACTCTCGACGAAGCATCTGCCACGCTGAGGACATGCGCGCAGTGGTGTTCGACTTCTTCGGAACCTTGACCGATCCCGGCGTCGAGGTCGGTCGCAAGGCCGCCTACGAAGCGACCGGCGCGGCGCTTGGTGTCGACCCGGCCGCGTTCTGGGCCGCCATCAGCGAGAGCTTCACCGAGCGGACGACCGGTGTCCTCGGCGACACCCGCTCGACGTTGCGTCTGGTCGCGGGACGCTGCGGCGTCGAGGTGGACTCAGCGACCTGCGAGACGGCGCTCCGCCACCACCTGGCCGCCTACCCGGCCGTCCTGCGTCCGCATCCCGCAGCAGTCGACGTCCTCACCGAGCTTCGCGGGCGCGGCTTCCGGATCGGCCTGCTGTCGGACTGCTCGAGCGAACTCGTCGAGACCTGGGAGTCGACGCCGTTCGCCTCGCTGATCGAGTCGGCGGTGTTCTCCTTCGACATCGGAGTCCGCAAACCCGCACCGATCGGATATCGGACTGCGGCCCGGTCGCTGGGCGTCGATCCCGACGCGTGCTGGTTCGTCGGCGACGGCGGCAGCAACGAGCACACCGGTGCCCACGCCGCGGGGATGCGGCCGGTCCTGGTGGCGAACAGCGGTTACGCCGTGGAACACCTGCGCGCCGACGCCGACACCTTCGTGCCCCCGGACGTCATCGACGACCTCGCCGACCTACCGGCACTGGTCGGGTCGCCCGGCTGATGTCGGCCGGGCATCCTCGACGAAGGATCCCGCTACCAGGCGTGGGCTTCGGGGGATGGTCCGGGGTTGATCCGGCGGCCGGAGTTGATGTCGAAGATCTCGTCGAGGCGTGCCATCGCCGACGGGTCCAGGCTCAGGGCCGCGGCGCGGTCGAGGCCGGCCAGCTGGCCGACGGTGCGGATGCCGACGATGGCCGAATCGACGGCGGGATGCTGGAGCGTCCAGGCGATCGAGACGACCTGCTCGGACTCGCCGATCTCCTTGCAGAGCGCGGAGAACTCGGCGAACTGGGTGTTGTCCGGGCCCAGGCTGATGCCGTACTCGGCCTCGACCTGGCGGGTCCGGGACCCGTCGAAGGACTGGGTCTTGCCGGTGAGCAGGCCGCCCGCGAGCGGCATGTAGACGATGACCCCGATGCCGAAGTCCTCGGCTGACGGCAGGACCTCCATCTCGGGAACGCGGCTCAGCAGGTTGTACTGCGTCTGCTCGGAGATGAAGCCGACCGAGCCGCGGGCCCACGCCTGCTGCTGGAACTTGGCCAGGCCCCACCCGGAGAAGTTGCTCGAGCCGGCGTAGAGCACGGTGCCGTCGGCGATCGCGCGCTCGTAGGTGCCCCAGTACTCCTCGGCCGACACGGTGCGGTCGATGTGGTGCGTCTGGTAGAGGTCGATCCGGTCGGTCTGCAGCCGGCGCAGGGAGTCGGTGAGGTTGCTCCGGAACTTGTAGGACGAGAAGCCGGCACCGACGTTGGGGACGTCGGCATCACCCATCGCGCCGTACAGCTTGGTCGCGAGCACGATCTGGTCGCGCACCTCGGGCCGGCCGGCGATCCAGCGCCCGATGATCTCCTCGGACTGCCCGCGACGGTCGCCGCCGCCGTAGACGTTGGCCGTATCGACGAAGTTGATGCCCATCTCCAGGGCACGGTCGAGGATCCTGTGCGACTCGGACTCATCGGCCTTCGGGCCGAAATGCATGGTGCCGAGGCAGATCTTGCTGACGACGAGGTTGGAGCGGCCGAGTCGGGTGTAGTCCATGTTGGGTCTCCTGTCCGGATTTGTCGGGCGGTCGGGCGGTCGGGCGGTCGGTCGGTCGAGGTGGGCGCCGGTACGAGCGCGTCCGGCCGGATGTTAGTCCCAGGCGGCGCGGTCGGCGATGAGCGTCCGCACCCGCCGGGGCATCTTGTTGGTGGCGATGTGCGCGAGGGTGACCTCGTCAAGGATCGCCCGCTCGCTGGCACGGAGTGCGATCCAGACCTCCTGCAACGGCGCCGCGGCACCCGTGTAGGTCAGGTCCTCCGGCCGTTCGCCGCGGAACGTGGCCAGCGGTCCGTCGATGGCGCGGATGATGTCGGCGATGGAGATCTCGGCCGCGGGCCGGGCCAGCCGGTAGCCACCGTCGGGACCGCGCTGGCTCCGGAGCAGGCCGGCCCGGCGTAGCGATCCGAGGATCGCCTCCAGGTATTTGGCCGGGATGCTCTGTGCGGTGGCCAGGCCGTCGACGGTGTTGCGGGAATCAACCGGCGCCGCCGCGAGTTCTGCCATCGCCCGCAGTGCGTAGTCGACGCGGGCGGACAGGCGCATGCGGCCATCCTCGCCTATGCCGCTCCCCGACGCCTCATCGACACCCATCCGGATGCCGCGAGACGGGGCCGGGGTGGCGGCCGGTGCGGTCGTATCATTGTTGCTTCCCCCGCCGATGACCCGGAAGGTCGCATGGATTCCACGTCGGACGAGACCAGTCCAGGCCCGTTGCTCCCCCCGCTCGGCCTCACCTACGACGACGTCCTGTTGCTGCCGGGTGAGACCGACGTCGCCCCGAGCGAGGTCGACACCACCACCAGACTCACCCGCGAGATCGATGTCGCGCTGCCGCTCGTCTCGAGCGCGATGGACACCGTCACCGAGGCCCGGATGGCGATCGCCATGGCACGTCAGGGCGGTATCGGTGTCGTCCACCGCAATCTCTCGATCGCCGACCAGGCCCAGCAGGTCGACCAGGTCAAGCGCTCGGAGTCGGGGATGATCACGAACCCGCTGACGATCGGGCCGACCGCGACGCTCGAGGATCTCGACGAGCTGTGCGGCCAGTACCGCGTCTCCGGGCTTCCGGTCGTCGACGAGAACCGCACCCTGCTCGGCATCATCACCAACCGTGACTTGCGCTTCGTCCCCGTCAGCACCTGGGCGGATCTCACGGTGCGCGAGGTGATGACGGCGATGCCGCTTGTCACCGGCTGGACGGGCATCTCCTCCGAGGACGCTGCCGCGCTGCTGAGCAAGCACAAGATCGAGAAGCTGCCGCTGGTCGACTCCGACAACCGGCTGACAGGGCTCATCACCGTCAAGGACTTCGTGAAGTCCGAGCAGTACCCGCTGGCAACGAAGGATGCGGACGGCCGGCTGCGTGTCGCCGCTGCGATCGGCTACTTCGGCGACGCGTGGGAGCGTGCGACGGCGCTGGTCGAGGCCGGTGTCGACGTTCTCGTCCCCGATGTCGCCAACGGGCACGCGCGGCTGATGCTCGACATGGTCCGCCGGCTGAAGTCCGACCCGGCCACCCGGCACGTGCAGATCATCGGCGGCAACGTCGCCACCCGCGCCGGTGCCCAGGCACTCGTCGACGCGGGCGTCGACGCCGTCAAGGTCGGTGTCGGACCGGGTTCGATCTGTACGACCCGCGTCGTCGCCGGCGTCGGTGTCCCTCAGGTGACTGCCGTCTACGAGGCCGCGCTGGCATGCCGTCCGGCCGGCGTCCCGCTGATCGCCGACGGCGGCCTGCAGTACTCCGGCGACATCGCGAAGGCTCTGGTCGCGGGCGCGGACACGGTGATGCTCGGGTCGTTGCTGGCTGGTTGCGACGAGAGCCCGGGTGAGCTCGTCTTCGTCAACGGCAAGCAGTTCAAGAAGTACCGGGGGATGGGGTCGCTCGGCGCGATGTCGGCCCGGGGCAAGACGTCGTACTCGAAGGACCGCTACTTCCAGGCGGACGTGACGAGTGACGACAAGATCATCCCCGAGGGCATCGAGGGCCAGGTCGCGTACCGCGGGTCGTTGGCTGCGGTGGCCCACCAGCTGATCGGCGGGCTGCACCAGTCGATGTTCTACGTCGGCGCACGGACGATCCCCGAGCTCAAGGCCCGTGGCCAGTTCGTCCGGATCACGCCCGCCGGGTTGAAGGAAAGCCACCCGCACGACATCCAGATGACGGTCGAGGCGCCGAACTACTCCGGCCGGTAGACAGCGCGGCGGTGCGCCGGGTCAGTCGACCTGCGCGAGCTCAGCCGGCACCGAGCGGAACGTCGCCCAGCGTGCGGGACCGACGTCGGCGGCCCACCGCTCCTCGAGCAGTTCGTAGACGCGGTTGGTGGCCGCGACCGCCTCGTCGCCCTTCGTCGTCCAGACGATGATGCGGGTCCGCCGGTCGGCCGGATTCTGTGAGCTCGTGACGTACCCGAGGTCCTCCAGGACGTCCATGGACTGACCCAGACCCTGCTTCGTCATCCCGGCGACGTCGGTGATGTCGCTGAGCCGTGCACCCTCGCGCGGGCGTCCCCGATCCGAGTCGCAGGTCGATCGAGGCCCCGGGGGTCTGCCACGGACTGGCCGACGAGGGCTTCCCCGCAAGCCGCGACGAGGTCCGGACCGGGTTCGTCCTGAGCCTCGCCGCCCGCAGCATGTTCACCGCGTTACCGCTCGAGACCCTGGGCGCACCGCCGTCGGCCGCGCAGACCGCCTACTGGGTCGAACGGATCCGGCTCACCCGCTTCATGCTCGGTCTCGCGCCGAGTTCGGGGACTGAGCGGGTGGTCCACTAGCCTGACCTGCGTGACCGAGATCGAGATCGGCCGGGGCAAACGCGGCCGGCGCGCCTATTCCTTCGACGACATCGCCGTCGTTCCGTCCCGCCGCACCCGCGACCCCGAGGAGGTGTCGGTCGCGTGGCAGATCGACGCCTACCGGTTCGAGCTGCCGATCGTCGCGGCCCCGATGGACTCGGTGATGTCGCCGGCAACGGCTATTGCCCTGGGCAAGTTCGGTGGCTTGGGTGTGCTGAACCTCGAGGGTCTCTGGACCCGGTACGACGATCCGGAGCCGCTGCTGGCCGAGATCGCCGAGCTCCCCGACGACGGTGCCATCGGGCGCATGCAGGAGATCTACGCCGAGCCGATCCGCGCCGACCTGATCACCGCCCGGCTCGCCGAGGTGCGCGACGCGGGCGTCACGGTCGCCGGCGCGCTGTCGCCGCAGCGGACGCGTGAGTTCTGGAAGGCTGTCGTCGACGCCGGGGTCGACCTGTTCGTCATCCGCGGCACGACGGTCTCCGCCGAGCACGTGTCCGGCCAGGCCGAGCCGCTCAATCTCAAGCGTTTCATCCACGAACTCGACGTCCCCGTGATCGTCGGCGGCGCCGCGACCTATCAGGCCGGGCTGCACCTGATGCGGACCGGTGCGGCCGGTGTTCTCGTCGGGTTCGGCGGCGGGGCCGCCCACACCACCCGCTCGGTGCTCGGTGTCGCCGTCCCGATGGCGTCCGCGGTGGCCGACGTCGCCGCGGCCCGGCGCGACTACATGGACGAGTCCGGCGGCCGGTACGTGCATGTCATCGCCGACGGCTCGGTCGGACGCTCCGGCGACCTGACGAAGGCGATCGCGTGCGGGGCCGACGCGGTGATGCTCGGTTCGCCGCTCGCCCGGGCCGAGGAAGCGCCCGGACGTGGCGTGCACTGGGGCATGGAGGCGCACCACCCCGAGCTCCCGCGCGGTTCGCGGGTCAGCCTCGACCCGATCGGCTCGACCCACGACATCCTGTTCGGCCCGTCGAGATCCGCGGACGGGACGATGAACCTGGTCGGCGCCCTGAAGCGTGCGATGGCGACGACCGGTTACACCGACCTCAAGGAGTTCCAGCGCATCGAGGTCGTCGTAGACGCCTGAGGCCGAAGGCCCGATCGCGTCCGCTCGGCCAGGCAGTTTTGACGAGCCTGCGAACCGGGCTACGTTCGACCAATTCTCATGTGGGGAGCGCACTGTGACGACGCGGACGATCCGTCCTCCGAGCCGGCCAGGTCGGTGGCGCTCGCTGCTGCAGCAGGTGACCTCGAACCGTGGCGACTCCGGGCAGGAATCTACCCCGACTCTCGCGGACGCGGCCCGGGCCGCCGGCTGGAGCCTCCACGGCCCGCAGCAGTCCTTCCTGGCTGATCTGGATCTCGTGCTCCGAGCGCACTCGGCCGCCGATGTGGCGCTCGTCGTCGGGGCCCACCCGACCCCCATCGGAGGGATCGTCGCGGCCGCGTATCCGGCGGCGAGAGTTCAGACGTTCGACATCGGGGCCAACCGGTCTGCCCTGCACACGCAGCTCGCCGCCGGCGGCCCGTTCGACGTCCTCTTGGACGACACCAGGCACGGTGACCAGCACCTGCGCCTGCTCCGCGACACGTTCTTCCATCTCCGTGCCGGCGGCGCATTCGTGGCACGCGACCATCGCTCCGAGCCCGATCACCGTCGTTCGCACGCGCCTCGCGGTGACCTGATGCCGTTCCTGGGCGAACTCCTGCGTGACCGGCACCAGGACGCGTCGCGCGTGTTCGGTGCCCAGCGGGACCAGGCCATGCTGGCGAAGTCCATCGGCGAGATCACCATCGGCGAGCGTCATCTCGTTCTCCGGAGTCAGGTCAACGCCTTCGCGAAGCTGCGCGAGGACGAGATGAACCGAGTCCTCGCCGCGAAGCCTGCCGCCGGCCGGGTGCTTGCCACAATCCCCGGTCAGACGTTCCAGTCGCGTGGTGTCCGGCTGACCGGTGCGGAACGCAGCGACCACCGTCGCCCGCAGGAGTTCGCCGTGCCGGCCATGTCGGTGCGCGAGTACAACGACGTCGTGTGCACCGAGGGTCAGGTCGTGGTGCAGGACAACCTGCTCCTGCCCGACAGTTTCCGGCACAACCAGTACCCACGCCTGACGAACCGCTGGACGATCGACCTCGCGCCCGGGTTCGCACAGGACCCCCGCGTCGCCGATGCGACGGACCACCTCGACGGTGCGTACTTCTACCTCGACCTGGAATGGCGTGGGCACTTCGGCCACGTGATGACCGAACAGTTGTCGCGGATGTGGGCGTGGCCACAGGCCAAGCGGGAGCATCCCGAACTCAAGGCGCTGATGTCGCTCGCGAGGAACGCCGCCGGCGTCGCCTCGTGGCAGGTCGAGTTGCTGCGCGTCGCCGGTATCGACGAGGAGGACCTCGTCACGTTCGTCGGTCCGGTCCGGGTCGAGAAACTCGTCGCCGCCACCCCGATGTTCTCGATGCCGAGCTACGTGCATCCCTCGATCGAGGGCGTGTGGAACGACGTCGGCCGCACACTGGCGGCGGGCGCGCCCGGCGGCGACTATCCCAGCCGGATCTTCGTCTCCCGTCGGCCGGCTCCGACCCGGCCATGTCACAACGCGACCGAGCTCGAGGACCTGTTCGCGGCACACGGTTTCGCCGTTCTCTACCCCGAGGACCTGTCGTTGTCCGAGCAGGCTGGAGACGTTCCGCCGGGCCGACGTCGTTGCCGGGTTCGCGGGCAGCGGGATGTTCTCGCTGGCGTACTGCGAGTCGCCCAAGCGGGTGATCACCATTGCCCCGGAGTCGTACACGTCCACCAACGAGTACATGATCAGTGCCGTCCGAGGCCACCGGACGGACGAGATCTGGTCGACGCCGGACCTCCGGCATCCGGCCGGTGGCTGGAGCAACGAAGCGTTCCACAGCGGCTTCACCTTCGACTTCGACGACGAAGGGGTCGTGCTCGAACAGATCCTGGCGGCCCTCGACACATGATCCGGCCCGACCCGACCGGCAGGGAGATGCCATGGTGAACACGTTCGTGAAGGCCGTCGCGGTCAAGACCGTCAAGCCGATCGTCGGGGAATCGGCCTGGCGTCGGTTGCGCGCAGTGGTCAGGGCGGCCACCCGGCCGGCCCGGCCGCCTTCCCCGGTCAAGAAGCGGTCGGCGCGCACCCTCACTGAGCTCGGCCGGGAGTTCAAGACCGACAAGGTGAGCATCCATCACTACACCGAACGCTACGAGCATCACCTCCGGCACCTGCGCTCGAAGCGGTTCACGCTGCTCGAGGTAGGGATAGGCGGGTACCGACGCGACGGCGCGGGTGGCGCGTCGCTGCGGATGTGGAAGGCGTTCTTCCCGAAGGCAGAGATCGTCGGCCTCGACATCGAGGACAAGAGCTTCGTCGAGGAGCCGCGAATCCGCACCTACACGGGGAGCCAGACCGACGAGGAACTGCTCGCGCGCATCGCGGCGGACGCGGACGACCTGCGGGTGATCATCGACGACGGGAGCCACCGGTCGCGGCACATCCGGACGACCTTCCGCGTCCTGTTCCCGTTGCTGGCCGACGGTGGCATCTACGCCATCGAGGACACCCAGACGTCTTACTGGCCGGAGATCGGTGGCAGCGAGGACCGTCACGACCCGCAGACCACGATGGCGCTGGTGAAGGATCTCGTGGACGGCCTCAACTACGAGGAATACGTCGACGAGGAGTACGACCCGTCGTACTCCGACCTGAACGTGAAGGCGGTGCACGCCTACCACAACCTGGTCGTCATCGAGAAGGGCCGCAACGCCGAGGGGACGAGACGACGGGCGATCCTGAAGCGTCGTTACCAGAAGCCGGTGGAACCCAAGATCGGTTGATGCCGCCATTCCGAACTTCCTGGTGCAGGAGCACAACGAGGTCAACGACTGGCGCCAGGACGGCCGCACCCTGATCGGGCACGGGTATCTTCGCTCGCCGTTCGTTCTGGGCGACGACGGCTGCGTGGGCGTGCCGACCGCGCCGGGCCTCGGTATCGAGATCGACGACGACGGGCTGGCGGAGATGATGGCCCGCCCGTGGAGCGAACAGCGGGGTTGACCCGATTGAACACTGCTCGCGGCCGAGCTATCCCTCGCGCTGGGACCGGCTGACGAGCCCAGGTTTGACCGCCACCCGACCGCGTCCGACCTGCGTCAGCAGGAGCGGCTCGCCAGTGACTTCCATGAATTCGTCGACGGCGTCTTTCGAACCCTGCCAGCTGCCGTAGTCGTCGACGATAAGGACTCCGCCAGGCTGGAGGCGCTCGTACAGATGGTTCATCTCATGCTTGGTCGACTCGTACCAGTCGGTATCCAGCCGGAGCACAGCGATCTGCTCGGGCGCGTGTTCGGGAATGGTGTCCTCGACCTTGCCGACAACGAAGTGCAGATTCTCCTCGGGATACCCGAGAGGTTCGAAGCCTGCCTTGACATCCTCGAGAGACGCCGGCACCCACAACGGCGCACCGAGTTTCTGGGCTGCCAGCATCTCGTCACCGCTCTGCCCGTGCCAGATGTGCACGTCACGATCGGTCGGAGGGCTCATGCCCTCGTACGTGTCGAACATGAACAGCTCGCGATAGGTCGCCCGCAGCTCCTGCAGCGCCATCGCACCAGCCATCATCGAGCCCCCTCGCCAGACGCCACACTCGACGACGGCTCCAGGAATCTGGTAGCGCTCGATGTAGTACATCGCGTCGACCATGAAGTTCACTTTGGAGTGGCCGGTCATGGTCCGCTTCTGGACGGTCTCCCAGATTTGCTTGGTCACCGGCGCGTAGTCCGGCGGCAACTTGGGCTTCGGCTTCGGTTTCGGCTTCAGCTTCACTTCGAGCGTGTGAATGCGGTCCACCGCGGCCGCGAGTTCCGCCGACAACTCCCGCTCGACCGCTTTGCGTTGTTTCTTGGCCGACCGCAGGTCCTTCTTGAGCTGTTCGAGTTGATTGGCCCTAACCAGCTGATGGCGTGTCACCTGTGCGAGACCCCTGTTGACGTTCTGTCGCCAAGTCACGTCGCCATTGAAGCACGTCATCAAGAGCCCCATCTGTTTTCCGCGCCGCGCGTGGGCGATTCGGTCGTGACCCGCCGCAACCAGCGGGGCCTGGCCACGGGCCGGGATTGGGTCAAGAACGGCGACGGACGGGCCGGGCGACCCTGCCCGCCGCCTACGTCCGGGAGCACGTGGATCTCGGCTACAGGTGGTCGCAGATTTCCGTCTCGAGCTTCTTCTCGTGCTGCAGGGCCACGTCACGGAGGCTACTCGAAAAGATGGACGGCGTAACAGACTGCGACATCCGCACCGGTTCGTGGAGCCTCGACGACGAAGGGGTGATCGTCTGCTCACTATGTGAATTGTCCAAGCCTGCTTGACGAATCTCGGTTCTAGAAGTGCTGACAAAGTCGGTGGGACGGGATAGAATCAAACGCATGTTCGACATCGATGATCCATCTGACGCACGCACGCTGCGTTCGACGGTCGTCGATGTCGTTGCGCAGGCTTTGGCTGCGCTGCGGCACGGTTGTGTGGACGACGCTGCGCGCATCGATCGCATTCGCGCCGTGGATCGTGCCGTGGCTGCGCTCGCGGCTTCCCAGGTCGCAGACTCGGCCGAGTTCTTCGCGTCCCAGATGGATGAACAGGAGCGGCTTGGTGTTCCTTTGCGTCGACGCGGCCGGGGGATCGCGGATCAGATCGGGCTCGCAACGAAGCGATCGCCGACGGTCGCGTCCCGGCGGTTGGCCGATGCTCGCGCCCTGATGACAGAGATGCCGGAGACACTCGCAGCGATGGCCGCTGGGCGCGTGTCTGAGCTCGGCGCGTCGATCGCCGTGCGTGAAACCGCGTGCCTGACGGCCGACGATCGGCGGCAGATCGATCGTGAGCTCGCCACCTCGGTGGACGACATGTCGATCGGGCAGATCGAGCAAGCGACCAGGCGTCGCGCGCAAGAACTCGATGTCGAAGCCGCCGTCAAGCGAATCGCTCGAGCGCGGAAGGACAGGCACGTCACGATCCGTCCACAGGCGGACTGCATGGCCAGGGTGAGCGCGCTCGTTCCGGTCGAACAGGGTGTCGCCGTGTATGCCGCGCTCAAGGCTGCGGCCGAGTCAGCACATTCCGGTGGCGACGACCGGACGAAGGGCCAGGTCATGGCCGACACTCTCGTCGAGCGCGTGACGGGACAGTCGTTCGCAGGTGGCGTGCCGCTCGAGATCGGCCTCATCATGACGGACAACGCGCTCCTTGGTCGGACCGAGACGCCCGCGCACCTTCCTGGCTACGGACCCATTCCGGCGGCGCTGGCACGGCAGATGGCATCTGCGGCTGCGGCTGCGGAAGCCGACGTACGCACGAGCGAAGGCACGCCTCAGGGCGATGTCGAAGACGCGAACCGGGCGCGTGCCTGGGTTCGCCGCCTGCTCACGGACCCGATCGACGGCACTGTGACCAGCATCGACACCCGCCGGCGACGCTTCAGCGGGGCGCTGGCCGCCTTCATTCGGCTTCGCGATCAGGTGTGTCGCGATCCCTACTGTGACGCTCCGATCCGCGACCTCGACCACCTGCACGACCATGCCCGCGGAGGCCCGACCAGCGCTGAGAACGGCGTGGGGTTGTGCCAGCGAGGGAATCTGGTCGATCAAGTACCCGGGTGGCACATCGGTGGCACCGCACGACATCGAGTGATCATCACGCCGACGGGCCATCGTTACGAGTCTCGGCCGCCACCTGCCCTCGGGCCGTCGCTTACGACCGAACTGGCCGCGTACCGAACGGCTCGTGCTGGGTGATCACCCCGATTGGGTTCATCGGTTGGCGGCGTATCTGTCTCTGGTGCGGAGTTGGCGTAGCGATGCCCGGGCAAGCGAACAAGGTCCGTTCCGAGCGTGATCGTCACATTCACTCACCTGAGACACTCGTAGCTGCATCGTCAATTCCGTATGTCGCCACGTCGATCTGACCTGTGACTGCCGCCGATATGAGCGCCGAGCGGCGCTCATATCGGTGTCGACGAGTCGCTGCACTTGTGCGACGAGATCGCCAATCGTCGCCCTCCTTTGCTTGAGGCGGGCGATGATCGTTCTCTGCTCGTCATATGGGGGAAGCTCCACCGGCAACGAGGCGAACAGCGACCAGTTCCGATAATCGACGCTGCGTTGCCTTACGCTCCAGGCATGGGCGGTCAGCAGACCTGTCTGGCCCAGCACCCGAATGTGGTTCGCGAGGTACTCCGCGTCGTAACCGGGCCGGGCGGAGCAGACATGGTAAACCGGCGTCGACTTACCATCAGCGTCGGCTACACCGACCGCGCCGGCGAAACCGTCAAGCGCGTGAAAGGCAAGGTCTCCAGCACGGACACCCTGGTAGTCCTTTTCGGTGAACGAGACGGTGAGGGTTATTCAGCTGCCGCGTAGAAATGCAGGGCGATTACGGTTGAGATGGTTGTGGTGAATGTTGCGAGCGGTCGACGATAATCGGTGTGCATGATTCGCCAGGTCTTGAAGTTGGCGATGGTCCGCTCGATGACATACCGAATTTTGTTGATCTGCTTGTTGAATTCTTTCTCCCAGTCCAGAAGGTCACGGTGGGCGGGCTTCTTAATGGGCGTCATCATGTTGTTGCCGACGTAGCCCTTATCACCCATCCAGTTGCTGGACTCAAGCGTTAGAAGGAGGGTTATTCAGCTGCCGCGTAGAAATGCAGGGCGATTACGGTTGAGATGGTTGTGGTGAATGTTGCGAGCGGTCGACGATAATCGGTGTGCATGATTCGCCAGGTCTTGAAGTTGGCGATGGTCCGCTCGATGACATACCGAATTTTGTTGATCTGCTTGTTGAATTCTTTCTCCCAGTCCAGAAGGTCACGGTGGGCGGGCTTCTTAATGGGCGTCATCATGTTGTTGCCGACGTAGCCCTTATCACCCATCCAGTTGCTGGACTCAAGCGTTAGAAGGACCCCGGATTCACCTAGGCAATAAGTGTCATGCCGGTGTCCATCGATCGGGTCGGAGATCCACGCGAGACTTCCGGCGAGGGTGCAGGCGACCTGCACGTTCATGCCAGTGGTCTTGTGCTTCCCGGAGTACAACCCCGGGCTCGAAGCCCATGACCAGCACGGAAGCAGGGTTCCATCCACGATGTACTGTGTCCGCCCGTCAAGCTCGTCAGCCGTGGGAACGTACTTGCTGAGCACCGTGCCCAGCAACGGCGTCACCCCGGAAATCGCGCGACTGATCGTCGACTGGGATACCTCGTAGGTCTCGGCCAACTCCACCTGGACCCGGTTACGACGCATGTACGTCAGCGCCACAATCACAGATTTGAACAACCCCAGAATGGGCGGCCACACCTGCCTCTCATTCACCGTTTCAGCGTGGATTAACGCGCACAGGTCGGTGATGTGCTCCCGAGAAAACCCAGTGGTATGATACATATTAGGCCGCCCGTTCTCGTGAGAAGTGAGTATGGTAACCCAATTCTCTTAACAAACGGGCCGCCGTTCACGTCAACACGCCGGACAGACATCAATTCGACCCACCGTGAATAAGCCTCGGTGTATCCGTCTTCGCGACGATTTTCTCGGCTGGTCATTTGGCCGTCCCGAAGGGCCGTAACAACCGGATCGGTCTCGGACGGCAAGCGTGTCAGCTTCTTCAGGGCGAGGCCGACCCGTGTTCGGTGCCAGCCACGGCCCGACTCCATCGTGGGGCGCATCGTCGTTGCACGAAGATACTCGTGCAGTGCGCTGACGAGTTCGTTCTGCTTCGGGGTAAGCCTATCTATTTTCGCAATCTCGCCATCCAGAAAGTCCGCGATGCCAATCTGATCGCTGAGAGGCGGAACAATTACAGGGAACGACATGAACATCGGACGTCGAAGGGAGTCGACCGTCGACTTCGCGGTTCCCGGTGCAGTCACGTTCTTGAAAGTGGAGGAAAAGGTTCCTCTCGATCGACGGTGACGCCCTATCCTCTCGAACGACGGCCGCCGACGCACGCTCCGACCGCTGCGTGAGTCGCGGCTCAGATCGGGTCGCACATGCTCGCGGATGCATTCGGCGACGGCGTGGGCGTCCGGCCGGGGCTGAGCGCCACCGCGTCCTCGAACAGCGTCGACATCTGCTCGAACAGCTGGCGCCACTCCGACGGCGACGACCCCAGCAGGCTCGACGGGACACGGGTTCCGTCGATGACGAGGCCGACCGTCATCATGTCCGGGTGCGACGGCGGCATGCTCCGAGGCCCCTTGCTCGGTGACGGGATCGTCGTCGCGGCCACCGCCTGCAGCTGGGCCAGCTGCGCGAGCGGTGCCGGTTTGACCTTGCACCGCACGATCTCCTTGCCGTGGCGCTGCAGAACCGCGACGCCGTCGCGCGACACCGTGAGCTGATCGCTGAAACCCGCGATGCCACCAGAGCGGAAGTAACCGAGCTCGCCGGCCAGCTGCTCACCCACGGTCGGGCTCGCCGAGGCCGAGGGCGTGGCCGTGACTGATCCGCCCGAGGCGCCATTGCCGGAAGTACCGCACGCCGCCAGCATGCCAGCCATCAGCGCGCCGAGCGCCACGACGGCGGCAACAGCTCGACGGTGGGGGAGCGGACCGAGCCGCCAGGAGTTCCGGTTCATGGCAGTTCGACGCTACCGGACCGACGCCGGTTCCGTATCCGATCGGCGAGGTTCACCAGAGCCGGCATGCATGCCGGTGCTGGGCAGCCGCCATCGAGGTGCGTCTCGCTAAGTGGACGGTCGTCCCGGAATGTGAAAGATACTTGTCAAGCGTTCCCTAATTCCCGACTAGTAAACAATGAAACGTAGGAAAGAGACGCGCTGCTGTCGAATGTGCCGGCAGCACCACTGTCGTCCCTGTCGCTGACACTGCAGCCTCTCACCGGACCGTGCCGGCCCATCGCCGCACGAGCTGTCCACCGGCTTCCAACACCCTTCGCTCCACCCGCCCCACCACTGGATCATCCCCAATGGGGGCTCTCAACCCCAACCCACGTGAGGAATCGTCATGACCATCACCGAAAGCCGTCCCACCGAGCTGAGCGCGGCGCTTGACCCCGGCTACGACCACATCACCGTCTCGAAGGTCACCGAATCGATCGGCGCCCGCATCGGCGGCGTCGAACTCGGCGGCGACGTACCGGCCGCGGCCGTGGCCGAGATCCGCCGCGCCCTGCTGGCGAACAAGGTCGTCTTCTTCTCCGGCCAGGGTCACCTCGACGACGCGTCCTAGTACGAGTTCGCCCGCCTGCTCGGCACGCCCACACTTCCGCATCCCACCGTCCGCGGCAGCGAGAACGCTGTCCTCCCGATCGATTCAACCCACGGCAAGGCCAACAGCTGGCACACCGACGTCACCTTCGTCGACCGCATCCCGGCGATCAGCCTGCTGCGCGCCGTGCAGCTGCCGACCCACCGCGGCACGACCGTCTGGGCCAACACCGTGCTCGGCTACGAGACGTTGCGCCCGGCGCTGAAGGCGCTCGTCGAACGCCTCTGGGCCGTGCACACGAACCTCTACGACTACGTGGCGGGCCCGACGAGTCAGGCGGGAAGTGCGTGCGTGCGCACGGTTCGTCTGACCGACCGGGATCTCCCGGCGGGCAGGCCCCGCCGTCACGGGTTGAGTGTCAGGACCGCCAGCTCCGCCACAGTGCGGCGTAGGCGCCGTCGGCCTCGACCAGCTCGTCGTGGCTGCCGATCTCGCTGATCAGGCCGTCCTCGACCACCGCCACCCGGTCCGCGTCGTGCGCGGTGTGCAGCCGGTGCGCGATCGCGACCACCGTCCGGCCTTCGACGACCGCTGACAGCGACCGCTCGAGGTGACGGGCCGCACGCGGGTCGATCAGCGACGTCGCCTCGTCGAGCACCAGCGTGTGCGGGTCGGCCAGCACCAGCCGCGCGAGCGCGACCTGCTGGGCCTGGGCGGGGGAGAGCGCCAGCTCACCGGAGCCGACCTTCGTGTCCAGCCCCTTCTCCAGCCGCTCCACCCAGTCCCAGGCGTCGACAGCGCGCAGCGCGGTGATCACCTGGTCGTCGGTCGAGTTCGGCCGGGCCAGGCCGACGTTGTCGCGGACCGTCCCGACGAAGACGTGGTGCTCCTGGGTCACCAGGGCCACCTCGCCGCGCAGCTCGCCCAACGGCAGCTCGACGAGCTCGACCCCGCCGACGGTGACCTCGCCGTGGGTCGGTCCGTGGATCCCGGCCAGCAGGCGGCCGAGGGTCGACTTGCCCGCCCCGCTCGGCCCGACGATCGCGAGCCGCTCACCCGGCCGCAGCTGGAGGTCGATACCCTTGAGGACGTCGTGCCCCTCCCGGTAGGCGTAGTGGATGTCACGCGCTTCGATCCGCTGGTCGGTCGGGTGCTCGCCGGACGGCTCGCGGTCGGCCGGCACCTGCGCCACCCCGAGCAGCCGCGCCATCGACGCCGCACCGATCTGCAGTTCGTCCAGCCAGGAGATCAGCTCGTCGACCGGGCCGATCAGCTGCTGGACGTAGAGCGTCGCCGCCGTCACCTGTCCGATGGTGGCGTGTCCCTGGCTGTACATGAACCCGCCGAACAGCATCGTCACGACCACCGGGAGGATGTAGCCGATCTCGACCGTCGGGAACCAGACGGTGCGCAGGTAGAGGGTGAACCGCTCGGCCTTCCAGCTGCTGCGGATGTCCTCGTCGGTCTGCGCGACCCGCTCGGCCTGGGTGCCCAGCGCTTCGACCGTGCGGGCACCGTCGATCGTCTCGGTCAGCGACGAGTTGATCCGGCTGTAGCTCGCGTTCTCCCGGATGTAGCCGGCCGGCGCGCGACGCAGGTACCAGCGCGTCGAGTAGTAGATGATCGGCACCGAGACCAGGCATGGCAGCGCCAGCAGCGGCCCGACCAGAAGCAGCGCGCCGAGCGTCAGCGCCGTCGTCACCAGGGCGATCAGCGTCTGCGGAACCGCGAACCGCACGCTGTTCGACAGCGCATCGATGTCACGGACCATCCGGGTGAGCAGGTCGCCCGAGCCGGCCCGCTCGACCGTCGAGAGCGGCAGATCGAGCACGTTGCGGACGAACTCCTCCCGCAGCCGGGCGAACACCTTCTCGCCGAGCACCGACGCCGCGTACCGCGCCACAGCCGTCATCACGGTCTGGCCGAGGACGAACACCGCCAGGACGATGGCGATCTTGTCCACGCCGGCCACCGTCTTGTCGGTGACCGCGTGCTCGACCATCGAGCCGAGCAGCCGGGGTGCACCGAGGCCGGCGACCGCGGTGACGCCGTAGAGGACGACGACCAGACCGAGCTCGCGCGGGTACTCCCTGATCAGCGTTCGGGCGTAGCGCTTGACCGCCGGCGCGTCGGCGACGGGGAGCTGGGTGCTGCTCACGTCCGTACCTCCGGTTCGGTTTCGCGGGTGACGACCGACCGGTAGAATCGGTCGTCGTTGAGCAGGTGGTGGTGGTCGCCGGTGGCGACGGCCTTGCCGCCGGACAGCAGCACGACCAGGTCCGAGCGCGCCAGGATCAGCGGGCTCGACGACACGACGATCGTGGTGCGACCACGACGGGAGTCGTGCACGCGCTCGGCGATCCGGGCCTCGGTGTGCGCGTCGACGGCCGACGTCGGCTCGACCAGCACCAGCACCTCGGGATCCAGGAGCAGCGCCCGGGCCAGGATCAGCCGTTGCCGCTGGCCGCCGGAGAACCCTCGGCCCTTCTCCTCGATCTCGCTGTCCAGGCCGTCGACGACCGCGTCGAGGATGTCCTCCGCCGCGGCCAGGTGCAGGGCATCCAGCAGCTCGGCGTCGGTGTGGTCATGGTGCACGTCGAGCTGGTCGCGCAGCGTCCCGGCGAACATCGCGGTCGCGGTGTCGTTCACCACGATCGTGCGTCGGACGTCGTCGATTGCCATGTCCTGCAGGGAAATCCCGGCCAGCGTGACGGTGCCGTGCGCCGGGTCAACGTAGCGTCCGAGCCGGTCGGCCAGCGCGGCGGCGTCCTCGGGGACGTCGGAGACGATCGCGGTCAGGCTGCCGGCCGGCGCACGGAAACCCGACTCGGAATCGACCACGTCGCCCAGACCTGGCTGGCGCAGGATGCCGCTGAGCGGCACCGGCTGCGGGTCGGTCGGGCTGACGAGGTCGGCGGTCAGACCGAGCACGCGCACCACCCGCTTGCCGGCCACCAGCGCGCGGACGACGCGGTCGGCGAAGTCGAACGCCGTCCGCAGCGGGTTCATCAGGAAGGCCGCGTAGCCGTAGAGCGCGACGAGCTGGCCGACCGTCAGGTCACCGGTGACCACCGAGCGGGCACCGAGCCATGTCAGCAGGACGACGAAGACGCCCGACACGAGGACGCCGGACGCGTCGATCAGGGCCTGCATGCCGCCGACGCCGACACCGTTGCGGCGCACGGTCTGGGAGGTGGCGTTGTAGTTGCGGGCGAACGTGTCCTCGCCGCCGATGCCGCGCAGCACGCGGAGCCCGGAGACGATGTCGGTGCCCTGGGTGGAGAGCTGGCCGATGGCCGCGCGGTGCCGTCCCTGCCGTGTGTGCAGGGGTTTGAGCAACGGCGTGCTCAGTGCGAGCAGCACCGGAGCGCCGATCAGGACGAGCAGCCCGAACGGCACCGAGATCGTCAGCAGGATGACCGCGACGACGACGAAGGAGACCAGCGCAGCGAACGCACGGCTCAGCGTCTCCATGAAGTTGCCGATGTGGTTGACGTCGGATGCGCCCACCGAGATGACCTCGCCGGTCGGGATCTGCTGGGGGAGCTGGGCGCCGAGCCGGGTGGCCTGCCGGGCGACGAGCTGGATCGTCGTGTAGGACGCGGTCAGCCAGCGCTGTACGGCGTTGCGGTGGCCGAGGATGCCCGCGATCGCGGAGACGAGGCCGGTGCCGAACAACGCCACGCCCCACCAGATCAGCCGGCTCGTGTCGCCGCCGAGGATGCCCTGGTCGACGGCCTTGCCGATGATGGCCGGCCCGAACGCGCCGCTGGCCATCCAGAACGACGAGAGCAGCATGCCGACCAGGAGCGTGCCGATCTGCAACCGCACGTTCCACCAGAGGAAGCGTGCGGCTGAGCGGGTACTAGGTGTGCCGGGATCGGCAAGAGGCAGGTTGCGCATACGACCCACAACGGTAGGGGTGTGCAGGGCGGCCTGACGAATGGATAAACGGCCTGCCCGGCAACGGGATTGCCGATCGTCGCGATGGCCTCGCAGCTAGGGTCGGGCGCCATGGACGAGGAGCCGGTACAGCCATTGCCCGAGGATGCGCAGCGCTGGGTCGCCGACGCTCTGGGCGGGGCCGAGGTCACCGTCTCGTCGTCACGCATCCGACCGTGGAGCGGCGTGTGGGAACTCACGCCGGCCTCGGGTGGGGACGAGTGCTGGTGGTTCAAGGAGAACCGGCTCTCGGGCCGCCACGAACCCGCGTTATCCGCTGCCCTGGCACAGATCAGCCCACTCGTCGACGAGCCGGTGGCAGTCGACCCGGCTCGGTCCCGGCTGCTGATGCACGACGCCGGGGAACGGCTGCGGGAACAGCTCGACGGCGCCGGCTCCGGGCGGGCCCGGCTCACCCTGGCGACCTGGGCGGATCTGCTGCCCCGCTATGCGGAGCTGCAGCTCGCGGCCGTCCCACTTGCTGCCGACCTGGTGGCCGCAGGCGTCCCGTTGGTCGCGCCCCTTGACCACCCCGCGCTGTTCGACGAACTGCTCGGTGAGGACGAGTGGCTGCGTCCGGGGATCAGCCCGGAGATGTCGTTCGAGACCTACGCCCAGTTGTGCGGGACCCAGGCACTGGTGGCGGAGGCGGTGGACGCGGTCGAGGCTGCCGGGATCGGGATCAGCATCCAGCACGACGACCTGCACGACGGCAACGTCTTCGTCCGCACCGGCGACCCCCGCGGGTTCAGCATCATCGACTGGGGCGACTCCTATCTCGGCCATCCGTTCGGAACCCTGCTGGTGACGCTGAACGGGATCGCGAACCGGCTCGGGCTCGACACCGCCACCGAACGGCCCGAGCTCGCACGGCTCGTCGACGCCTATCTCGAGCCCTTCACCGGCCCGGGCCGGACGCTCGCCGACCTGCGCGGGGTGTTGCCGTCGGTGCTGCTGCTCGCGCGGATCGGCCGGGCCGAGTCGTGGCGGCGGATGTTCGCGGGCGACCAGCGCGCCGCGGCGGCGATGGGCTGGGCCGACTCGATGCCGGGCTGGTTCGCCTCTGTCGTCGACGGCCGGTGGATCTGACGCCGGTAGTGTTGGCGTCTCGCCGGCACCGAAAGGCCATACGTGACGAACCCCCAAGCCGAGCACGATCTCGTCCTCGTCGTCGACTTCGGCGCGCAGTACGCGCAGCTGATCGCCCGGCGTGTGCGTGAGGCGAAGGTGTACTCCGAGATCGTCCCGCACACCATGCCGGTCGAGCAGATCCTCGCGAAGGGCCCGAAAGCGATCATCCTGTCCGGCGGCCCCGAGTCGGTCTACGAACCCGGTGCCCCGCAGATCGACCCGAGCCTGTTCGACCAGGACCTGCCCGTCTTCGGCATCTGCTACGGCTTCATGGCGATGGCCGCAGCACTCGGCGGCGAGGTCCGCCGCACCGGTATGCGCGAGTTCGGCCGGACGCAGGTCACGGTCTCGCAGCCGGGCACGCTGCTCGCCACCCTGCCCAGCACCCTGAGCTCGTGGATGTCGCACGGCGACGAGGTCGTCGCCGCACCGCCCGGGTTCCTCGTCAACGCCTCGTCGCCACGCGCCACGGTCGCCGCGTTCGAGGACACCGACCGGCACCTCGCCGGCGTCCAGTGGCATCCCGAAGTGCTGCATTCCGAGCACGGGCAGGAGATTCTCGAGACGTTCCTGATCGACATCGCCGGCTGCCGGCCCACCTGGACGAGCTCGAACATCGTCGAAGAGCAGGTCGAGTCGATCCGTGCGCAGGTCGGCGACAAGCGGGTCCTCTGCGCACTGTCGGGCGGCGTCGACTCGGCAGTCGCCGCGGCCCTCGTGCAGCGCGCCGTCGGCGACCAGCTCACCTGCGTGTTCGTCGACCACGGCCTGCTCCGCAAGGGCGAGGCCGAGCAGGTCGAGCGCGACTACGTCGCCGCGACCGGCGTCGACCTCAAGGTCGTCGAGGCCAGCGAGCAGTTCCTCGGTTTCCTGGCCGGGGTCATCGATCCCGAGCAGAAGCGCAAGATCATCGGACGCGAGTTCATCCGCACGTTCGAGGCGGCCGAACGGGAGATCGTCGAGGCGGCCGGCGCGGCCGGTGAGAGCGTCGAGTTCCTCGTCCAGGGCACGCTGTACCCCGACGTCGTCGAATCCGGCGGCGGTGAGGGCGCGGCCAACATCAAGAGCCACCACAACGTCGGCGGCCTCCCCAAGGATTTGCGCTTCACCCTGGTCGAGCCGCTGCGGACGTTGTTCAAGGACGAGGTCCGTGCGGTCGGCGCCCAGCTGGGGTTGCCACCGGCGATGGTGTGGCGGCACCCGTTCCCTGGTCCAGGGCTGGCGATCCGCATCGTCGGGGCCGTCGATGCCGATCGGTTGCGGATCCTGCGCGACGCCGACGCGATCGCCCGCGAGGAGCTCACCGCCGCCGGCCTGGACCGCGACATCTGGCAGTTCCCGGTGGTGCTGCTGGCCGACGTCCGCTCGGTCGGTGTGCAGGGGGACAGCCGGACGTACGGCCATCCCATCGTGCTGCGTCCGGTCACCAGCGAGGACGCGATGACCGCGGACTGGGGCCGGTTGCCCTACGACGTGATGGAGACGATCTCGACGCGGATCACCAACGAGGTGCCCGAAGTGAACCGCGTCGTCGTCGACATCACCAGCAAGCCGCCGGGCACGATCGAGTGGGAGTAGACGCCGGGACCAACCCGGCGGATTCGCCAACGCTGTAACGCAGATCGACCCCGTCCGGACATCCGGTCGGGGTCGATCTGCATTGCGTGGTGACGCTGGTCGAGCGGTCAGGCGGTGCGCTCCGGGATGACGATCCAGCCGGCCACGTAGGCGAGTGCGCCGACGCCGCCGGTGATGATCGTCAGGGCGACGAAGCCGAGCCGGACGAGTGTGGCGTCGACGTTCAAGTAGTCGGCGAGGCCGCTGCACACACCGGCCACCATCTTGGTGGACGTGTCCCGGGTGAGCTTCTTCGGCACCGGCTTGTCCTGCGACGGGCTCGGAGCGCCGGTGACGTCGTGGAGCGGGGTCTGCTGGGGGTTGGTCATGCTGTTCTCCTCGTGAGTGATGTCGTTGCTGGATTGAATGTTGGTGGAGTGCCGTTCGGGTAGATCTGCGTCTTCGGGCTGGTTCGTCGTCATCGACGTTGCACCAACCCGAACACGCCTGCGGTGATGAGTGCGGTCGGGGCGAACCACGCCATCATGTGGGCGGGCAGTCCGGTCGCGAGGATCACCAGCGAGAACAGGGCGATCGCGACGACGGTCAGCCCGACGATCAGGCTGCCGCGACCGTTCCCCACCTCGGTACGGACGACGGGAGCCGGCGGGGTGCCGGTCAGGTCGGTGCTCATGAGTTGCTCCTCTCGAGGACCACGGCGCCGTGGTCGATGGCGACGTCGAGGTTCAGGTGCGGGCCGTTCGCGTTGGCCCCGTCGATGCCGTCGTCGGTGGTGTTGAGGCTCTTCCCGCTGTTCCCGCCGGCGGTGCTCTGGAACCGGTTGTGATCCGCGCCGACAGCGCCCCAGCCGTGGGGTGCTACGTGGAGGGTGGCGCTGACGTCGAGGTTCTCCGGGAGGATCACCTCGACCGCGCCGTCGGTGAGCGAGAGGTCGAGGGTCGTCGTCCCGCTGCCGAAGTCGACGCCGCGGAGGTCGAGCTTGTTCCGGCCGTCCGGGAGCGAGGTGATCGCCTGCGCCCCGGCGAGGGTGGCCGGTGCGTAGACCGTGCTGGTGCCCATCCGCGACCAGGCCCCGGAGGCGAGGTTCGACGGGAGGTCGGCCTGGGTGACACCCGCCGTGGTCAGCCCGAGTGCAACAGCCGCGACGACGAGGAGGCGTGAGCCGCCCAGCCGCGAGGCGATCAACAGGCCGGCGCCGACGATCAATGCGGGGACCGCCGCGAACAGCACGGGTGCGACGGTGGCGCCGGCGGCAGTGAACAGTCCGAGACAGGCGACCGAGACGGCCGCGAGGAACAGGGTCGTGAGGATCATCAGGATCGGTGCGCGCTTGGTCCTGACCACAGCCCGCACGGGTGCCGGCGCAACGACGCCGGCCGGCGGGTCGTACAGGCCGAGCGGGTCGGGCCGTGACCAGAACTCCGGACCGGGTGCGCCCGGGTCGGCCGGGTCCGCGGGGACGGCGGCCCAGTAGCCGGCCGGCGGCCGAGCGGCCGTCGCGGCTGCCCGTGTCGCGTCGGCACCGGCGGTGGTGCCGCCGCTCTTGCGCTTGCGGTACACCAGCCAGCCGATGACACCTGCGGCGATCAGCGGCCAGGGCCAGCCGCCGTGATCCCAGAACTGGTTGTTGAACGCGCCGCCGAAGACGGCGCCGAGGATCAGGGTCAGCACGACGACGAGGATGGCGAGCCCGGGTCCGCTGCGTACCTGCTCGGGCAGGTGCGGGCCGACGGCGTTGCCGACCGTCGTGGTGTCGGCGCCCTCGTTGGGCATGAGCAGCGCCAGGATGATGTAGAGCGGGATGCCGACGCCGCCGGCGATCGTCAGCACGACCATCGCGACCCGGACGATCGTCGGGTCGATGCCGAGCTGGAGCCCGAGTCCGCCGCAGACGCCGGCGACCTTGCGGTCGGTCCGGCTGCGGCGCAGGCCCTCGGGCCGCGTGAACGTCTGCTTGGCCGACTCGGCGTCGAATCCGCTGTCGGACCAGCCCGACGTGTGGCCGACGGGAGCGGGTGCCGAACCGTCGGTCGTGGTCGTGCCGCCCGGGCCGGGGCCGGCCGGGCCGGTGGTGCTGTCGTGGTCGTTGGTGGTCATGGCATCAGCCTGCGGGACCGTCGAGGCTGCCACCATCGGGATCGCCCCTGACGCGACCCTCACCTCCGCGGGGTCTACCCCGGGGGCCCGGTGGGGCCATGTCCGGGTAGCCGCATGGGCCCGTGCGTGTGACGCTGGAGGCAAGCTCGAACAACCGGGCCTGCAGGCGACCGGCTGGCGACGATCGGGGAGGCGCGATGACGACGACACCGGATCCGACAACCTCCGACGCGTCCGACCCGTCGCGGGTGCCGGTGCCGGTATCCACCTTGCCGCCGGTTCGCAAGGCCTACCGGCACGTCGACGACCGCCTGATCGCCGGGGTGTGCTCGGGGCTCGCGGCCCACCTGCACGTCTCGGTGTGGATCGTGCGGGTCGTCATGGTCGTGCTCGCGGTCAGCTCCGGCGCGGGCATCGTCGCCTACCTCATCCTCTGGTTCCTGCTCCCGCCGCAGCGCGGCCATGCCCTCGACGAGCCGCCGGGTCTGTCGGCGGCCAGCCGGGCCGGCATGCGGATCCCCGGCCTGGGCCGGCTGCTCCCGGTCGGACCCGTCAGCACACGCGGGCTCCGCAGCGATCTCACCGGTCAGGTCGTCGCCCTCGGCGCAGTCGGGATCGGCCTCGTCGTGCTCGCCCAGGTCCTGGGCATCGGGGTCCGGCCGCAGCTGCTCATCCCGCTCCTGCTCGTCGCGGTCGCCGTCGTCCTCGTGTGGCGCCAGGCCGACGACACCGACTCCAAGCCGGTCAGCCGGCGGGCGCGGACTCTCACGATCGTCCGCGTCGTCGCCGGGTTCGTCCTGGTCGCCGCGGCCGTCACCCTGCTCGCGCTCCAGGCGACAGTCACGACGGGACCGGGCGGTGTGCTGCTTGGCGCCGTCTGCGTCCTGGGCGGTGTCGGCCTGCTGGCCGCGCCGTGGGTGCAGCGGCTCGTCCGTGAGCTCGAGGCGGAGCGGTCCGAGCGGATCCGCACCCAGGAGCGCGCCGACATGGCCGCACACCTGCACGACTCGGTCCTGCAGACGCTCGCGCTGATTCAACAGCAGGTGCAGGACCCGAAGGCGGTCGCTCGGCTTGCACGGGCGCAGGAGCGCGACCTGCGCGGCTGGCTCTACTACGGGCAGCGCCGCAACGACACCGCCACGCTCGCGCAGGCGGTGCGCGCCTTCGCCGCCGACGTCGAGGACGAGTACGCGGTCGCCGTCGAGGTCGTCTGCGTCGGCGACCTGCCGATGACCGACCAGCTCGATCCGCTCGTCGCGGCCGGGCGCGAGGCCTGCGTGAACGCGGCCAAGCACTCCGGCTGCGACACCGTCGATGTGTACGCCGAGGTGACCCCGGCCGACGTCGAGCTGTTCGTCCGCGACCGCGGTCCCGGCTTCGACCCCGAGACGGTCGCCGACCAGCGGATGGGGGTCCGCGGCAGTATCTTCGCCCGGATGCAACGCCACGGCGGGACCGCGGTGATCCGCAGCGAAGCCGGCTACGGCACCGAGGTCCGGCTGCGGATGCCGCTGCGCCCGACGCCACCGTCGCCCGCGCCGAAGCCCGACGCCCCGGCCGACGCCGGCACGACCACCGGCACCGACCGCGCAGCACGTACCCCCGAGAGGCAGCCCACGTGAGCGAACCGAGTCGCCGTCGTGTCCTGATCGTCGACGACCACGCGATGTTCCGCACCGGCGTCCGCACCGAACTCGGCGACGCCGTCGAGGTCGTCGGGGAGGCCGAGGACGTCGACTCCGCCGTCGCGGCGATCCTGGCCGACCCGCCCGACGTCGTGCTGCTCGACGTCCACATGCCCGGCGGCGGCGGCACCGAGGTCGTCCGACGCGTGCTCGAGCGCGGCACGGTCACGGCTTTCCTGGCGCTGTCGGTCTCCGACGCTGCCGAGGACGTCATCGGCGTCATCCGCGCGGGTGCCCGCGGCTACGTCACCAAGACGATCACCGGGCCCGAGCTCGTGGACGCGATCGAGCGGGTCGCGGGCGGCGATGCGGTGTTCTCGCCACGCCTGGCCGGGTTCGTGCTGGACGCGTTCGCCGGGGCGATCGACGTGCCGGCGATCGATTCCGACCTCGACCGGCTCTCGCCGCGCGAGCGGGAGGTGATGCGCCTGATCGCCCGCGGCTACGCCTACAAGGAGGTGGCCAAGGAGCTCTTCATCTCGGTCAAGACCGTCGAGACCCACGTCTCGCATGTCCTGCACAAGCTGCAGCTGTCGTCCCGGCACGAACTCACCCGTTGGGCGGCGGACCGGCGACTCCTCTAGCCGAGTAGAGCAGCCGTGTAGAACAGGACCGGGTCAGCCGGTCGGGAAGACGGCGAACCCTTCGGCCAGCCGACCCTCACCGAGGCCGAACTCAGCGGCCACCGACGTCAGCCAGACGTCCATCCAGCCACGGACCAAGGCGGGATCAGCATGCTGAGACTCATGCGCGAATATGGCTGCCAACTTGGCTTCTACGACATCGGTGACGTCCACTGCGTGGTTCTGGGTGGGGTGCGCGGTGAGCCACATCTCCCGCACCGTCCAGGCCTCGAGCTTCTCGTCGGCGACCAGGTCGGGGTAGGCGAACGGGTTCCGGCTGAACGGGTAGAGGGCCCGGATGCTCGCCTCGCCGGCCGCGAGGTGGTCGGGATGGCTGGCCGCGACGACGTCGAAGCGTCGGGCCGGGCTCTGGAAGACCATCCGCTGCGGACGGACCTGGCGGATGACCCGGACGATGTCGCGCACGAGCGCATGCGTGACCTCGAGCTCGCCGTCGATGTAGCCCGCGAAGCGGACGTCGGTGACACCGACCTCGGCCGCCGCCTTCGTCTGCTCGGCCCGGCGGATCGCCGGGATCTCGGCACGGTCGGTGCTCTCGTCGAAGCCGCCGGCCTGGCCGTCGGTGAGGATGAGGTAGCTGACGTCGATGCCGCGCTCGGTCCAGATCGCCACCGTCCCGGCCGAGCCGAAGTCGGCGTCGTCGGGGTGCGCGGCGACGACGAGAACCCGCTCGATCTCCTCGTCCGGGATCACCGTCACCGGGCGGGCGGCGGCTATGTCGTCGCCTGGGTCCGTGGTCATCCGCGCAGCCTATCGGCCACCGGCGGGGACGGCCCGTTGTTCGATCCGGGGCCGCCGCGGACGACCGGGCCGGTTGTCCGACGTCGCGGTTAGGGTTGAGCACACCATGCCGCAAACGCCTTCGGAATCCGCCGGACCGGGTTCTCCGTCGCCGGCGGTGGCCCGGCTGGCCGAGCGGCTCTCGAGGTACTCCGAGGTTCCCGGTCAGCCGGTCGCGCGCCGCGCGGGCGAGAGCCTCGGGTCGGGCGGCGGCGCTCCCGCGGTGCTGCCGGGCAACCGCCCGACCGACGCCGACACCGAAGCTGCACGGGCGATTCTCGAGGGCATGAACGAACCGCAGCGCGCCGCGGTCGTGCACGAGGGCAAGCCGCTTCTCGTCGTCGCCGGCGCGGGTTCGGGCAAGACCCGTGTGCTCACCCGACGGATCGCGTGGCTCGTCGGGCCCCGGCACGCGCACCCCGGCTCGGTCCTCGCCATCACGTTCACCAACAAGGCTGCCGGCGAGATGCGCGAGCGGGTCGGCGAGCTCGTCGGCCGTCGCGTCAACGGCATGTGGGTGAGCACGTTCCACTCGTCCTGCGTGCGCATCCTCCGCCGTGAGATCGGCCATTTCGGCTTCTCCAGCTCCTTCTCCATCTACGACGACGCCGACTCCCGGCGGCTCATCTCGATGGTCGGCCGCGACCTCGATCTCGACCTCAAACGGCACAGCCCGCGGGCGATCCTGAACTGGATCAGCAACCACAAGAACGAGCTGGTCGACCACGAGCAGGCGGCCGAGCGCGCCGACGGCCCGCTCGACGAGATCTACGCGCAGGCCTACACCGGTTACCAGCAACGGCTCCGCCAGGCCGGCGCGCTGGACTTCGACGACCTGATCATGACGACGGTCAACCTGTTCCAGGCGTTCCCCGACGTCGTCGAGCACTACCGTCGCCGGTTCCGCCACGTCCTCGTCGACGAGTACCAGGACACCAACCACGCGCAGTACGAGCTCGTCCGGCAGCTCGCCGACCCGAAGGGCCCGAGCGAGCCGTCCGAGCTGATGGTCGTCGGCGACGCGGACCAGTCGATCTACGGCTTCCGGGGCGCGACCATCCGCAACATCCTGCAGTTCGAGGAGGACTTCCCCGACTCCACGACGATCATGCTCGAGCAGAACTACCGCTCCACCCAGACGATCCTGTCCGCGGCCAACGCGGTCATCGCGCTGAATGCCGGCCGCCGGCCGAAGAACCTGTGGACCGATTCCGGTGCCGGCGACGCCATCATCGGCTACGTCGCCGAGGACGAGCACGACGAGGCCCAGTGGGTCGCCGACGAGATCGACTCGCTGGTCGACTCGAAAGCCATCACGCCCTCGGATGTGGCCGTGTTCTACCGCACGAACGCGCAGAGCCGGGTCTTCGAGGAGGTCTTCATCCGGGTCGGGATGGCCTACAAGGTCGTCGGCGGGGTGCGGTTCTACGAGCGGCGCGAGATCCGCGACGCGCTGGCCTACCTTCGCGTGCTGGTCAACCCGGCCGACACCGTGTCGCTGCTGCGCATCCTCAACGTGCCCAAGCGCGGCATCGGCGACCGCGCCCAGGAAGAGATCCAGGCGCTGGCCGGCCGTGCCGGCATCACGTTCAACGAGGCGCTTCGCCGGGTGCCGGAGATGCCCGCTCTGGCTACCCGCTCGGCCAGGGCGATCGCCGCGTTCGTCGCGATCCTCGACGAGCTGACCGAGATGGTGGCCGACGGCAAGGCGCCCGCCGAGATCGTCGAAGCGCTGCTGACCCTGTCGGGCTACCGGGCCGAGCTGGAGAACTCCGACGACCCCCAGGACGGCACCCGGGTGGAGAACCTCGACGAGCTGATCGCGGTGGCGCGTGAGTTCACCGAGCAGGCCGAGGCCGAGGCGGGCAGCGTCGCGGTGCAGGTCGACGTCGAGGTCACCGACCCGAACGACGACGCGGCCTTCGACCCGGTGCCGGGTTCGCTGCCGGCGTTCCTCGAGCGGGTGGCGCTGGTCGCCGATGCCGACGCGATCCCGGAGAACACCGACGGCGTCGTCACCCTGATGACGCTGCACACCGCGAAGGGGCTGGAGTTCGACGTCGTCTTCCTCACCGGGCTGGAGGACGGGGTGTTCCCGCACTCGCGGTCGCTGGCCGATCCGGCCGAGCTCGAGGAGGAGCGCCGGATCGCCTACGTCGGGATCACCCGCGCCCGCAAGCGGCTGCACATCTCCCGGGCCCAGGTGCGCAGTGCGTGGGGAGCACCGCAGGCCAACCCGGCCAGCCGGTTCCTGACCGAGATCCCGGAGAAGCTCGTCGACTGGCGGCGCACCGAGCAGGCGAGCTCGAGCTGGAACTCACGGTCGGCCTCGGCTCTGGCCGCCGAGCAGGGCCGCTACGGCGGCCGGCGCTCGACTCCTCGTCCGACCGGGCAGCCGGCGGTGACGCCGAGCTTCGGCGCAGCCAAGCGGGTCGGCCCGATCCCGAACCTCGCACCGGGAGACCGCGTCACCCACGACAAGTACGGCCTGGGCACGGTCGTCGCCACCGCGGGTGCCGGCGAGTCCTCCCAGGCGACCGTCGACTTCGGCTCGTCCGGGGTCCGGAAACTGCTGCTGCGGTACGCCCCCGTGGAGAAGGTGGGCTGAGGGTCAGATCGACAGGCCCTTGGAGCGCAGCCAGTTCAGCGGATCCGATGCCACCGGGTTCTGCTTGAGGTGCACTTCCATGTGCAGGTGCGGCCCGGTCGAGTTGCCGGTGCTGCCCGAGCGCGCGACGATCTCCCCGGCGCTCACGCGGCCGCTCGTCACGACGTAGGACGAGAGGTGGCAGTACCAGATCTCGGTCCCGTCGTCGAGCAGGAGCTTCATCCGGTTGCCGAACGCGCCGGCCCAGCCGGTCTCGAGGACCTTGCCGGAGCCGACGGCGCGGACGCCGGTGCCGAGCGCGACCGGGAAGTCCTGGCCGGTGTGCCGGCTCGCCCAGTGCGGGCCGGTCGTGCCGAAGGTGTCGCGGTTGACGCCGGAGCTCACGGGCAGCACGTACCGGCCGCTCGTGCTCACTCCGGCTGCACCGGCTACAGCCGTGATCTTCGTGGCGGCGGCCTTCTTGCGGGCGAGCGTCGACGCGGTCAGGTCGACCTGGTTCTTGTTGACGATCTCGGTGCTGAGCTTCTGTACCAGCGAGCGCTGCGTCGCGGCCGTCTTCTTGGCCCAGGCGACGCGCTGTTCCGCGGTCTTCCTACGCGCTGCCGCGGCGGCGCTCGCCTGGTCGGTGCGGGTTCGGTCGGCCCGGTCGGCGGCTGCCGTGCGGGCGGTGTCCTGGGCTGCGGCGTTCATGCTGCCGGACGCCAGCGACGTGCTGGAGGTGGCCGAACCGGTGGCCGCGGCAGCGGTACCGCCGGCGACCAGCGCCAGCGCGCCGGCGATCCCGATGGTGGGCACCAGCGGCAGTCCGAGGACACGGGCGCGGGCCCTGACCTTGCGGTGCCGGCCGGGCTTCGCGTGCCGTCCGGGCTCGGTGGCAGACGTGTGAACAGCTCGTGCTGAATCGTCTCGCACAGGCGACCTTTCGCTCGTCGAACACGTCCCGCCCCCACGCGGTGCACGTTCAGGGAGGGCATGTCCGGGAGCGAAGAACGGTCCCGAGGGCCCTACTGACAACGCCGTCCACGCTAACCGAATGATCACGTTCGGATAACACCGATGACTGGTCCAGTCGCGGCAGCGTGGTCAAGGTCACAGCAACTTCCGCCCAAATGGGTCGTCCGCGAGCGCGTCCGGAGGCTGCCGGGCGGGCTGCCGGACGGGCCGATCTGCGGCCGATGTGCGCTCTCCCGGGCTCGTCGAAGTGCGGGCGCAGTGGGTTTACGCTGCCGGACATGAGCCGGATCCGCATCGTCGTAGCGAAGCCCGGACTCGACGGACACGACCGTGGCGCGAAGGTCGTGGCGCGGGCGCTGCGCGACGCGGGGGTCGAGGTCATCTACACCGGCCTGCACCAGACGCCGGAGCAGATCGTGGCCACCGCGATCCAGGAGGACGCGGACGCGATCGGCCTCTCGATCCTCTCCGGCGCGCACATGACCCTGTTTCCACGCGTGCTCGACCTGCTGCGCGACCGCGGCGCCGACGACATCGTCGTGTTCGGCGGCGGGATCGTGCCCGAGGACGACATCGCCGCACTTCGCGAGCTCGGCGTCGCCGCCATCTTCACTCCCGGCGCACCGACCTCGGCGATCGTCGACTGGGTGCACACGCACCTGGGTGGCGACGAGCCCGGTCCGGCCGCAACGATGGGCACATCCGGGCAGGGCTAGAGTCTGGGCGGCGCCGACCCCGCTGCCGGGGGCGTCTATTCAGACAGTTCCCATTCGGCCTCCCAAACCGACACAGCTCGTATCTCGACGAGAGGAAACTCCGCGTGGACCTCATGGAATACCAGGCGAAGGAGCTCTTCGCCAGGCACGGCGTCGCCGTCACCGTCGGAGTGGTCGCGCAGACTCCCGACGAGGCGAGAGCCGGCGCCGAGCAGATCGGTACCGCGGTGGTCGTGAAGGCCCAGGTCAAGGCCGGCGGTCGCGGCAAGGCCGGCGGAGTGAAGCTCGCCCCGACCCCCGACGACGCGTTCGACCGGGCCACCGACATCCTCGGCATGCAGATCAAGGGCCTGACGGTGAACCGGGTGCTGATCGCGCCGGCCGCCGATATCAAGGCCGAGTACTACTTCTCCTACCTGGTCGACCGCACGCACCGCTCCTATCTCTGCATCGCGAGCGTCGAGGGCGGCGTCGAGATCGAAGAGGTCGCGCACACGAACCCGGACGCGGTGAAGCAGATCCCGATCGATCCCGGTGTCGGAGTCGACGACGCGAAAGCGCGCGAGATCGTCGCGACCGCCGGGTTCCCGGCCGAGCTGACCGACGGCGCGATCGCCCTGGCCAAGTCGCTGTGGACCGTGTTCGTCGAGGAGGACGCGACGCTGGTCGAGGTCAACCCGCTCGCGCTGCTGGGTGACGGAACGCTGGAAGCACTCGACGGCAAGGTCTCCCTCGACGAGAACGCCGAATTCCGGCACCCCGACCACGCCGCGTTCGAGGACAGCGCGGCCACCGACGTCCTCGAGGCCAAGGCGAAGTCCAAGGGGCTGAACTACGTCAAGCTCGACGGCCAGGTCGGCATCATCGGCAACGGCGCGGGGCTGGTCATGTCCACCCTCGACGTCGTCGCGTACGCCGGCGAGGTCTACGGCGGCGTCAGGCCCGCCAACTTCCTCGACATCGGTGGCGGCGCCTCGGCCGAGGTGATGGCCAACGGCCTCGACGTGATCCTCGGCGACTCGCAGGTCAAGGTCGTGTTCGTCAACGTCTTCGGCGGCATCACGTCCTGCGACGCGGTCGCCAACGGCATCGTCAGCGCCCTGCAGATCCTCGGCGACGCGGCCTCGAAGCCGCTCGTCGTCCGGCTGGACGGCAACAAGGTCGAGGACGGCCACGCGATCCTCGCAGCGGCCGCGCACCCGCTCGTGACGGTGGTCGACACCATGGACGGCGCCGCCGACCGTGCCGCCGAGCTGGCCAGCCGATAACCGACCGGACCGACTCAGCAGCCCAGAAGCCGAGAAGAGAACACACCATGTCGATCTTTCTGACCAAGGACTCCAAGGTCATCGTCCAGGGCATCACCGGCGGCGAGGGCTCCAAGCACACCCCGCTGATGCTCAGGGCCGGCACCAACGTCGTCGGCGGCGTCAACGCGCGCAAGGCCGGCCAGACGGTGACGCACGAGGGCCGTGACCTCACGGTCTTCGGCACCGTCGCGGAGGCGATCGAGGCCACCGGTGCGGACGTGTCGATCAGCTTCGTGCCGGCGCCGTTCGCCAAGGACGCCGCACTGGAAGCCATCGACGCCGAGATCGCGCTGCTCGTGATCATCACCGAGGGCGTGCCCGTGCAGGACTCCGCGGAGTTCTGGGCGCACGCCCAGGCGAAGGGCAACAAGACCCGCATCATCGGCCCGAACTGTCCGGGCATCATCACGCCGGGGGAGTCCCTCGCCGGCATCACCCCGGCGAACATCAGCGGCACCGGGCCGATCGGGCTCGTCAGCAAGTCCGGCACCCTGACCTACCAGATGATGTACGAGCTGCGTGACATCGGCTTCTCCACCGCCATCGGCATCGGCGGTGACCCCATCATCGGCACCACCCACATCGACGCACTCGAGGCGTTCGAGGCCGACCCGGACACCTTGGCGATCGTGATGATCGGCGAGATCGGCGGCGACGCCGAAGAACGCGCGGCCGACTTCATCCGGACGAACGTGACCAAGCCCGTCGTCGGCTACGTCGCCGGCTTCACCGCACCCGAAGGCAAGACGATGGGCCACGCGGGCGCGATCGTCTCCGGATCGTCGGGAACCGCGCAGGCGAAGAAGGAAGCCCTCGAGGCGGCCGGGGTGAAGGTCGGCAAGACGCCGAGCGCGACCGCCGAGCTGATGCGGACCATCCTGCAGGGCGTGTAAATCCCCGGCCGGACCGCCGCCCGCTGACACCATGGGGACGGTGATCGTCCTCGCATCCCGACCGAGCAGTCCCGGACGGGCGTTGATGCCCAGTGGAGCGCCCGGCCACGAGCACCGGCCGCTGTCGGTGGTGGCGGTACTGGCCGGTGCCGGTGCACTCATCCTCGGCATCGTCCCGTTCGCCGGACTCGCCGTGTTGTCGTGGTTGACCTCCACCTGGAACGGCGACGGCGGTTCGGCGCCCGATGCGATGCGGGTCGGCCTGCACCTGTGGCTGGCCGGTCACCACGTCCCGGTGACGGTGTACGGCAACCCGATGACCGTCGCGCCGCTCGGCATCACGATCGCGATCGTGGGCACCCTCGTCGCCGCCGGCGGCCAGCTGGCCCGGCACGCGCTGATCCTGAACTGGCTCGACGCCGCGAAGGCGGCCACCGGGCTCGGCGGCGTCTACGGAGCCGGGCTCCTGCTCACGGCCGCGCTGTCCGCGGGTGCCGGCTCACATGCCAACCCGATGCTGGCGTTCGTCGCCGGCTTCGTCATCGCCGTCCTGGCCGGCGGTGCCGGGGTGTTGCGTCGCACGCCCCAGCTCGTCGGCGAACTCCGCGTGCTGCTCCCGATGCCGGTGCGTGCCGGTGCGGTCGGCGCGCTGGTGGCCACGGGTGCGATCGTCGCCGGCGGCCTCGTCCTCACGGTCGTCAGCCTCGTCCTGCACCATCAGCGCGTCGGCGTGCTGTTCGGGCTCTATCACGGCGGCTGGTTCTCGGCCGTCGTGCTGGCCCTGGTCTGCGTGGCACTGCTCCCGAACGCGGCCGCCTTCGGCGCGGCCTACCTGCTCGGGCCCGGCTTCGCGATCGGCACGCAGACCCTGGTGTCCCCGATGGTGGTGGAACTCGGCAAGGTGCCCGCGCTGCCGCTCCTCGCCGCGCTGCCCAGCCCCGGTCAGCCGCCGGTGACAATGGCGTTCGCGTATGCGATAGCGGTCGTCGCCGGGGCTCTCGGGCTCGCCGGCGCACTCCGGTACGCGGTGCGGCACGGCGACGACTGGCGTGCGCTTCCGATCGACCGCGCCGCGCTGCGGGGCGTCCTCACCGGGCTGGCCGCGGCGGTCCTGACGACGGGCCTCATCCTGTTCTCCGGCGGTGCCTGGGGCCATGGGCGGCTGTCGCTGATCGGGGCGCCGGCGCTGTCCACGCTCGCGTTGTCGGTGGCTTGGTTCGGACTCACCGGCGCGGTCGGCTCGACGCTGTGGTGGCTGACTGGGCGGGGCACTAGAGTCCGCAGGTGAGCGAACCCCGACACGTCCTTGTCACGGGCGCAGCAGGCAACATCGGCAGTCATGTGACGAGGCACCTGCGTACCGAGGGAGTGGCGGTCACCGCCTTCTCCAACGTCGACTACCCGGACGGTTTCGAGGCCGAGCGGCTGCTCGTCGGGGACTGCACCAAGGAGCCCGACATCGCCGCCGCGCTGGACGCGAGCGGCACAGACCTCCCACCGATCGACGCCGTCGTGCACCTGGCCGCACTCGCGCACCCGTCCGCCGGAACGCCCTACGACGTCTACAGCATCAACGTCGTCTCGACGTTCAACGTCCTGGCGCAGGCCGGCGCGGCCGGCATCAAGCGGGCCGCGATCGCGAGCAGCATCAACGCCTATGGGGTGATCTTCAACAGCCACCGGCCGCTGCCCGCGTACCTCCCGCTGGACGAGAAGATCCCCACCGACATCGACGACTGGTACTCGCTGTCGAAGCAGTCCGACGAGTGGACGGCCCGGATGGCCTGGCGGCGATGGGGGATCGACATCGTCGCGTTCCGGTTCCCGTTCACCGCGCCGATGGAACGCATCCAGCAGATGACCTCGCACGTGCTCGACAACCCCGACGCCACGCTGCGGGAGGGCTGGTCCTACCTCGACGTCCGCGACGCCGCCCGTGCGGTCTACCTCGCGCTCACGATGCCGGTCTCCGGTGTCCACCCGGTGCTGCTGGCCGCGCCGACCACCTACTTCGCCGAGCCCACGCAGGAACTCCTGGAGAAGTGGGCGCCCGACGTCCCCCGGCTCCGCAGCTTCGCCGGCCACGAGGTGCTGATCGACCTCACCGTCGCGAAGACCCTGCTGGGCTTCCAGGCCGAGCACCTCGTCGACCTCGAATGATCTCACCCCGGAAGGCAGGCCCGCCGCTGTGACCGCACTCGAAGCGACGCCACTCAACGCGTCCACGCTGGCCGCCATCGGCGAGCGGGTGGCCGTCCCGTCCTACGCCCGCGAGGACGTCACGGTGGGCATCGTCCACTTCGGCGTCGGCGGGTTCCATCGCGCGCACCAGGCGATGTACCTCGACCGGCTGATGAACGACGGCCAGGCACTCGACTGGGGCATCTGCGGGGTCGGCGTGATGCCGTTCGACGAGCGGATGCGCGACGCGCTCGACCGTCAGGACGGGCTCTACACGCTTGTGCTGAAGGCTCCGGACGGGAGCCGGGACGCCCGCGTGGTCGGGTCGATCATCCGGTACCTGTACGCGCCCGACAGCCCCGAGGCCGTGCTGGAGATGATGGCCGACCCCGACGTGCGGATCGTCTCGTTGACGGTCACCGAGGGCGGGTACAACATCGACCACGTCACCGGCGAGTTCGACGTGACCAACCCCGGCGTCGTCCACGACGTGCGGGCCGCGGCGGCACCGCGGACCACGTTCGGCTTCGTCACCGAGGCGCTCGCCCGCCGCCGCGCCCGGGGCATCCCGCCGTTCACCGTCAGCTCCTGTGACAACCTGCAGGGCAACGGAACCCTGTCCCGCAGGGTCTTCACGGCCTTCGCGCGGCTGCGCGATCCCGAGCTGGCCGACTGGATCGAAGCGCACGTGAGCTTCCCGAACGCCATGGTCGACCGCATCACCCCGGGTACGACCGATGCCGACCGGGCCGAGGTCGCCGAGCGCTTCGGCATCGACGACGCGTGGCCGGTGGTGTGCGAGCCGTTCACCCAATGGGTGCTCGAGGACCACTTCCCGACCGGCCGGCCCGCTTACGAGGAGGTCGGCGCGCAACTGGTCGCCGACGTCGAGCCGTACGAGCTGATGAAGCTGAGGCTGCTCAACGCCAGTCACCAGGCCATCTGCTACTTCGGCTACCTGGCCGGCTACCGGCTCGTGCACGAGGCCGCGCAGGACCCGCTGTTCGCGCAGTTCCTGCTCGACTACATGAACCTCGAGGCCACCCCCACCCTCGAACCGGTGCCCGGCATCGACCTCGACGTCTACAAGCAGACGCTGATCGAGCGCTTCTCCAACGCCGAGGTGCGTGACACGATCGCCCGGCTGTGCGCCGAGAGCTCCGACCGCATCCCGAAATGGCTGGTGCCGGTGATCCGGATGCAGCTGGCGTCGGGCGGCCCGATGGCGATCTCCGCCGCGATCGTGGCCAGCTGGGCCCGGTACGCCGAGGGTGTGGACGAGCAGGGTGAGCCGATCGAGATCGTCGACCAGCTCGCCGACCGCGTCCGCGCGAATGCCGCGCGGAACCGGACCGACCCGCTGTCGTTCGTGTCCGACCGCGGCATCTTCGGCGATCTCGCCGACCAGCCGCGCTTCGCCGAGGCGTACACATGGGCGCTCACGTGCCTGCACGAGCACGGTGCCCGCGCGACGCTCGAGGCGCTCAGGCCAGCCTGAGCTCGGCGGCGCCGGTCGATATCGGTGCCGCCGGCGCCGCGCCGGTCGATCCGCCCGGGATGAGCGTGCAGGGGGTCGCATGCAGGCCGGGCACCCCTCGCCCGTCCATCGCGCGTACCAGGTGCTCGACCGCCACAGCGCCGAGGTTCTGCAGGTTCGGGTCGATCGTGGTGAGCGAGCAGTCGCGGTCGTCGGAGAGCCGGCTCCAGTTGTCGTAGCCGACGAGGGCGACGTCGTCGGGGACCCGGACGCCGACCTCGCGCAGCGCTTCGCGCAGACCGAGGGCGATCTTGTCGTTGCCGCAGAAGATGGCGTCCACCCTGTCGATCGAGGCGAGGACGCGCTGTGCGGCGTCGTACCCCCAGTCGCGCGACCAGTCGCCGTAGATCGGCTCGTCCAGCGCGAGCGCGCAGCCGGCCGCGAACAGTGTGCGGGTCAGCCCGCGGAGCCGATCCTGTACCGCCGGGTGCGACTTCTCGCCGGTGACGTGGGCGACCCGCCGACGCCCGATCGAGAGCAGGTGCTCGGCGGCCAGCCGGCCGGCCATCTCGCCGTCGGGCACCACCACGATGTCGTCGGGTCGATTGGAGCGGAGAAACGCGTAGACGATCGGCGCGGTGAATCCGGCGCGCAGCGACGGCACCGTGACGTCCGGCGTGCCGCCGACGGCGAGGACACCGTCGACGCGGCGGGCCCGGAGCTTGCGGATGTGTTCGCGATGCGAGTCGGGGTCGGTCGCATCGGCGTAGTAGGTCAGGGCGGCCAGGTCGCGTTGCCCGAGTGCCTTCTGCGCGCCGATCAGCACCGGCATGGCGAACCCGCGCGGCTCCTCGTCGGAGAGCACGCCGACCGTGTAACTCTTGCCGGTGGCGAAGAACTTGGCCAGCGCGTCCGGGCGGAAGTCGAGCCGTTCCGCGGTCGCGAAGATGCGGTCCCGGGTGGCCGGACCGGCCCGGCCCGTGCCGTTGAGGACCTTCGAGGCCGTCGACAGCGACACCCCTGCCCCGTCGGCCACGTCACGAAGCGTCGACGCCTTCTTCACGCGTGCCTCCACCGTTGATCCGCTGGTCGGACCCAGACGTCGGCCTGTCCGGCCGAGGCTAATCCTGCGCGAGATCGACGCCGAGCGCGAGTGCCTGGCACAGCCGGGCGCGCCCGCTAGGTTGGTCGCGTGACGGAGGCGATGACGACGGGGCTGGCCGCAGCGCTGGCGAAGATGCGTGCGGACGGGGCCGGCGACGACGCGGTCTCGGTGTTCGAGCACTACTACGGCGAACTGGCGTCAGGTGCGACCGGGCTGATCCCCGAGGAGTCGATCTCGCCGCTGCCCGAACTGCCGTACCTGGGCGACCTCGAGGTCGACTCGGTCGTGGCGCGGGACGCCCTCGCGCACACCGTCGTCATCAAGCTCAACGGCGGTCTGGCGACGTCGATGGGACTCGATCGGGCCAAGTCGTTGCTGCCGGTCAAGGACGGCCGCAGCTTCCTCGACCTGATCGTCGAGCAGGTCCTCGCGTTGCGTTCAGAGCACGACGTCGCGCTGCCGCTGGTGCTGATGAACAGCTTCCGCACGCGCGCCGACAGCCTGGCCGCGCTCGCCGCCTACCCCGACCTGACAGTCGACGGGCTGCCGCTGGACTTCCTCCAGAACCGCGAGCCCAAGCTGACCGCGGACACGCTGGAGCCCGTCAGCTGGCCCGCCGACCCGGAGCTCGAGTGGTGCCCGCCAGGGCACGCCGACCTCTACCCCGCGCTGCGCAGCTCCGGCCTCCTCGATCTCCTGCTGCAGAAGGGCTATCGGTACGCGTTCTGCTCCAACGCCGACAACCTGGGCGCCACCGCGAACGCGACCATCGCCGGCTGGGTGGCGGCGAACGGGCTGCCGTTCGCCATCGAGTCGTGCGTGCGGACGCCGGCCGACCGGAAGGGCGGCCACCTCGCGGTCCGCCGCAGCGACGGCCGGCTCATCCTGCGTGAGACCGCGCAGACCGCCGACGCCGACCTGGATGCGATGGCCGACCTGAGCAAGCACCGCTACTGCAACAGCAACAACCTGTGGGTCGACCTGCGCGCGCTGGCCAAGGTTCTCGACGAGACCGGCGGGGTGCTCGGGCTGCCGCTCATACGCAACGTCAAGACCGTCGACCCGGCGGACGAGACGACGCCGTCGGTCATCCAGATCGAGGCGGCGATGGGGGCTGCCGTCCAGGCATTCGACGGGGCTGCGTCCGTGCACGTGGACCGGGACCGCTTCGTGCCGGTCAAGAGCACGAGCGACCTGACCGTCCTGCGATCCGACGTGTATGTGCGCCAGTCCGACGGGCGGGTGGTGAAGGCGGCTGCCCGCAAGGGCCGGGTCGATCCGTTCGTGGCGCTCGACGACTCGTACTACAAGCTGATGGGCGACTACGAACGCCGGTTCCCCGAAGGCGTGCCGTCGCTCGTCGGCGCAGAGCGCTTCGTGGTCGAGGGCGACGTCACGTTCGGCTCGGGTGTTGTCGTGCGTGGCTCGGTGACGGTGCGAGCGTCCGACACCCCTGCGATCGCCGACGAGACGGTGCTGGTCGGGCTGAGCCCGGCTGAGCCGGGCTAGGGAATCCGTGGGATCGAGTTCGGCGCGAAGCCGAACCGGCGCTCGATGTCGCTGCGCAGCTGGTTCTGGCACACGTTCTTGTCCTGGATCGTCACCGCCGTGTTCTGGCATGCGGTGAACGCCTTGTACTGCGGCCAGAGCCCGATGATGAACGCGAAGCAGAGCAGCGCCAGCACAGTCGAGAACGCCCCGGTGAGGAGCGCGGTGACCGCACGGCCGACGATGTCGGGCCCGCCCTTGCGCAGCGCGCGGATCGCCGTGATTATCGCGAGCACGCCGAGCACCAGGCCGACCGGGAAGAACAGGACGGTCGCCGGCAGCGAGACCAGGCCGGTCACCAGGCCGGTGCGTCTCGGTCTGCCGCCGCCGGGTGCGCTCCGGGGCGTGCCGAACGGTCGGTCCGGCGTGCCGAACGGCGAACTCACGAGGTACTCCTCGGGGTCAGGGGCTGGTCGGATATCGTGACGCACCGGTGCGGGTGGTCCACTGCGTGGATCATCTCAGGTCACTGCCCGTCCGTTCGCCGATTCGAGGGAGTCCACCGGTGCCGGCTCGTCTCGTGTGCCTGGTCTCGGGCTCCGGCACCATCGCCCAGGCCCTCGTCGACGCGTGCGCCGATCCGTCGTACGGGGCCGAGGTCGTCGCGTTCGGCGCCGACCGGACCAAGCTCGAGGCGTTCGAGCGGGCACGCCGGCACGGCATCCCGACGTTCTCCGAGCGGGTACCCGACCACCCCACGCGTGAGGCCTGGGACGTCGCCCTCACCGAGGCGGTCGCGCGGTTCTCGCCCGACCTCGTGGTGCTGGCCGGGTTCATGAAACTCAACGGACCCGCCTTTCTGGCCCGCTTCGGTGGCCGCGTCGTGAACACCCATCCCGCGCTGCTCCCGTCGTTCCCCGGCATGCACGGGGCGAGCGACGCGCTGGCATACGGGGTGAAGGTGAGCGGAGCGACGTTGTTCTTCGTCGACGAGGGTGTCGATTCGGGCCCGATCATCGCCCAGTCGGCGGTGCCGGTGCGCGACGACGACACGGTCGAGAGCTTGCACGAGCGCATCAAGGTGGCCGAGCGATCCCTCGTGGTCGACGGCGTCGGGCGGCTCGTGCGGAACGGTTTCCAGATCGTCGGACGAAAGGTCGTGATCGGGTCATGAGCGAATCCACCCCCACTGCAGGAGACGACGGGCGCCGGCCGATCCGCCGCGCGCTCGTGTCGGTGTACGACAAGACCGGCCTGGTCGAGCTGGCGCAGGCGCTGACGTCGGCCGGGGTGACGATCGTGTCGACCGGCTCGACGGCGTCCACGATGGCCGCCGCCGGGGTGCCGGTGACGCCGGTCGAGGAGCTCACCGGGTTCCCGGAGACGCTCGGCGGCCGGGTCAAGACCCTGCATCCCAAGGTGCACGCCGGGCTGCTGGCCGACCAGAACAACCCGTCGCACGTCGCCTCGCTCGTCGAGCTCGGCATCGAGTCGTTCGACCTGCTAGTAAGCAACCTGTACCCGTTCACCGACACCGTGGCCTCGGGCGCGGGCCCGGACGAGTGCATCGAGCAGATCGATATCGGCGGCCCGGCGATGGTGCGCGCGTCGGCGAAGAACCACGCGAGCATGGCGGTGGTGACGTCCCCGACGCAGTACCCCGCACTTCTGGCGGCGCTGTCCGACGGGGGCTTCTCGCTCGCCGCCCGGCAGCGGCTGGCGGCCGAGGCCTTCGTCCACACTGCTACCTACGACGTGAATGTCGCGTCCTGGCTGGGGAACGTCGTTGCCGACACGTCCGACGGCGCCGGCTTCCCGGCGTGGGTCGGGGCGACCTGGGACCGCAAGGCCGTCCTTCGCTACGGCGAGAACCCGCATCAGCGAGCGGCCGTCTACGAGTCGGGCTACGTGTCGGTGCCGGGCCTCGCGCAGGCCGTTCAGCTGCACGGCAAGGAGATGTCGTACAACAACTACGTCGACGCGGACTCCGCACGCCGGACCGCGCTCGGGTTCACCGACCCGACCGTGGCGATCATCAAGCACGCCAACCCGTGCGGCATCGCGACGATGCGGGGTGGGGACGACGCGTCGATCGCGCTCGCCCACGAGAAGGCGCACGCGTGTGACCCGGTGTCGGCCTACGGCGGCGTGATCGCCACGAACCGGCCGGTGACGGCGGCGCTCGCTGCGCAGATCTCGCCGATCTTCACCGAGGTGGTGGTCGCGCCGTCGTTCGATCCCGAAGCGCTGGCGATCCTGACGAAGAAGAAGAACCTGCGCCTGCTCACGGTGCCGCTGACCCCCGTCGGTGGAGTCGAAACACGAGCGATCTCCGGCGGCATGCTCATGCAGACGACCGATATCCTCGACGCCGACGGAGACGACGTGGCGAACTGGAAGCTCGTGAGCGGTCCGGCCCTGGATGCGGCCGGACTCGACGACCTGCTGTTCGCGTGGCGGGCGTGCCGTGCGGTGAAGTCGAACGCGATCCTGCTGGCGCACGACGGGGCGACGGTCGGGGTCGGGATGGGCCAGGTCAACCGGGTCGACTCGGCGAAGCTCGCCGTCGCCCGCGCCGGTGATCGAGCGGCCGGGTCCGTTGCTGCGTCGGACGCGTTCTTCCCGTTCGCCGACGGGCTCGAGGTGTTGCTCGCCGCCGGAGTTTCTGCTGTCGCACAGCCTGGTGGGTCGATCCGTGACGAGGAGGTCATCGCCGCGGCCGACGCTGCGGGCGTGACCATGTACCTGACCGGCGCGCGGCACTTCTTCCACTGACCGTTCCTGTGCTCGATGTCGCAGCGCTGGCCCGTCGGTTCGCCGTCGAGCGCATCGAGCCGATCACGCTGGGGATGTCGGCGGCTTCTGTTCACCGATTGGTTCGACCTGGCCGGGCGGCGTTGTTCCTCAAGCAGGGGCCGCCGCCGGATGTCGCGGACGAGGTGGCGCGGCTCTCGTGGCTCGAGTCGGTCGGCTTCGGCTGCCCATCGGTGGTCGAGGCGGGTCCGGGGTGGATGCTGACGGCCGGGCTTCGTGGGCGTGACGCTGCTCAGCCATGGCCGGCGCACGAGCGGGATGCGGTGCTCGACGCATTTGCCGATGCGTTGCTGGCGCTGCACGCGCTCGACGCGTCGGCCTGCCCGTTCCCGACGCGGTACCCGGCTCATGCGCTCTCGGTCGGCCTCGTCGTGACACACGGGGATTTCTGCTGCCCGAACGTTCTGATCGACCCCGGGTCCCTGGCTTTCACGGGAGTGCTCGACGTCGGCTGGCTCGGCGTCGGGGATGCGTACATCGACGTGGCGACGACGGTGATGACGCTCGGGGGCGACCTGAACCCGCAGTACAGGGGCGCGGTCGCCGTCGAGCGGGTGCTTCGGAGGGTGGGCGCGGACCCCTCGGATCCTCGGATCGCGGACTGCCTCGCCTTCTACCGCAAGCCCTAGAGGGACAGCCGGCCCGAACCGACGACACGAACCCCGCTTCCGACCCGAGCACCCGGCCGCAGCACACGCCGACGTACGTGCGCGCCCAGGGGCCTGAACCGACGGCGCGAACACCATCTGCAGCACAACATCGAGAGGCGAAGAAGCTCCTGCCGTCAGTTCGGGCCACGCGTGGGCCGGCGGCCTGAACCGACTGCACCAGCGCAGCAGTTGGCCCGAGAACGTGAGGCGGGGTGGCTGCTGACGTCAGTTCGGGCCAGAGTGCCCACCGACGGCCCGAACCGACGATTGCGGTGGCGCTCGGACTTCCGAGGCTCGGCGGCCTGAACCGACCTCTCGGCCGCGTCGAGATGGGAGATGCTGCCGTCGACAGATGCTCAGGCCGCGCGTGCCATCGGGGCGGGAGGGCGCCGGGATCGTGTCCGCCGGGCTCGACCCGGTCCCATCGCCGCGACCAACGTCCGCGTCACCCACTCCGGGTCGTTCATGACCTGCCGCCAGGTGGACCGCAGGACCAGGAAACCCCGGACCGCGAGTTCGTCGTAACGCTCGCAGTCGCGTTCGAACCCCTCGCGAGTCGCGTGGTGGCGGTAGCTGTCCGCCTCGACAACGATTCCGTGGTCGAGGTCGGCGAGGTCGACCCGGGCGAAGAACGCGTCATCGGTGACGGTCGCCTGGGGGACCGCGTGCATCCCGGCCTCGAGCGTCAACGCCCGGACCAGTGATTCGAGCGGACTCTCCGCGCGCCGGTCGGCAGCCTCGGCAACACGCATCGCAGCCGCACGCCCCTGGGCGCGAACCGCGGCCGCCGCGTCGCGTAGCTCGACTCGGGCAACCTTTCCCTGGGCGAGGGCCGAGTCTGCGATCACCAGAGCCTCACCGAAGGGCAGGGTGCGAGCGCAGTCGACGACAGTCCGCAGGGCCGTGGTCACGCCGTCGAGGGACTCGTCGGCACCCAAGTCCGCCCAGTGCACATGAGCCCGAGCGCGTGCGAGATGCCGGTGCCTCGGGACGGTGACGTGTGGCTGGTCAGGCTGGACGGCGACACTGAGGCCGAGGATCGATGCGGCGCTCTGGTGGGAGACGACCCCGCGGACCTGCGCTGCGGCCACCTGAGCATCGGAGAGGCCGGCGGCCACGTAGAGACCTCGCCTGGCGCGGACGAGGTCACCGAGCGCAACCGCGGTCCGGAGAGCGCGTCGGCCGCACCTCGCGATGAGTTCTGCTGCGCTCACACAGCCGCCGTGCGAGCGCAGGACGGTGATCGGGGTGTCGGCCACGCGCCAGGATGCACAGAACCCGCCGACCGTGCGGCGAGTTGTCCACAGCTCTCAGTGCGGCCCGAAGCGACGGCGGGTGCGGGACTGGGGGAGCGCGCTGGGCCGGATGCGCGGCGGTGACGTCGGTTCGGGCCGCTGGGGCATTCCGCGCCGAACGTCGGGTCATAGGCTGTCCGGCGTGATCGCACCCACCCACGGCATCCGCGTGAGCCCGCGATCGTGACATTCCTCAAGCGGGAATGGGCACTGGGGCTCGTGCTGGTGGTGCTGGCAGTCGGGCTGCTCACCGTCGCGTTCGGGTATTGGCGCCGCGGTACCGAGTGCGTGGGCGTGGCGGTCATCCTCGCGATGATGCTGCGGCTCGTGCTCCCGACTCACGCCGTGGGCATGCTCGCCGTCCGCGGACGTATCTTCGACGCCGTGACCATGCTGCTCATCGGCGGCGCCGTCATCGTCTTGTCGATCGTGGTGCCGGGTTCGGGCTAGAAGCTAGATCAGGCCCTGCTCGTGGACGGCGTCGCGCTCGGCGACGAGTTCGGCCACCGAGGCGTCGATCCGGTCTCGGGAGAACTCCGAGATCTCGAGCCCGCCCACGATGCTGACGTCGCCGCCCGACGTCGTCACCGGGAATGAGCTGATCAGGCCTGCCGGCACGTCGTAGGACCCGTCTGACACCACAGCCATCGACGTCCAGTCGCCCGCGGGGGTACCGAGGGCCCAGGAGCGAACGTGGTCGACGGCCGCGTTCGCCGCGGACGCAGCCGAGCTCGCGCCGCGCGCCTTGATGATCGCCGCGCCCCGCTGCTGGACGGTGGGGATGAAGTCGCTCTCGAGCCAGGACTGGTCGTCGACCACCTCGGCCGCGGGCTTCCCGGCGATCTCGGCGTGGAAGATGTCCGGGTACTGGGTGGCCGAGTGGTTGCCCCAGATCGTCAGCTTGCTGACATCGGTGCTGTGCACGGCGGCCTTGCGCGCGAGCTGGGACACCGCGCGGTTGTGGTCCAGCCGCGTCATCGCGTGGAACTGCCGCGGGTCGAGGCTCGAGGCGTTCGACGACGCGATCAGCGCGTTCGTGTTCGCCGGGTTGCCGACGACGAGGACCTTCACGTCGGGCTTCGCACTCGCCGAGAGCGCTTCACCCTGCGGCTTGAAGATCTTGCCGTTCGCGCCGAGCAGGTCACCGCGCTCCATGCCGGCCTTGCGCGGCAGGGCCCCGACGAGCAGGGCGTAGGACGCATCGCCGAACGCGGAGTTCGGGTCGTCGCTGCGCTCGATGCCCGCAAGCAGCGGGAACGCGCAGTCGTCGAGCTCCATCGCGACACCTTCGAGCGCACCGAGGGCCGGCGTGATCTCGAGCAGCGACAGGATCACCGGTTGGTCCTCGCCGAGCATCTGCCCGCTGGCGATCCGGAAGAGCAGGCTGTAACCGATGTGCCCGGCCGCTCCGGTGACGGCGACCTTGACGGGACTCTTGCTCACAACTGGCTCCTCGGGGAAATCGCGCACATGCCTACTCCGGCAGATGAATCGACGCTAGCACCGCGCAATCACACCATCACGGGTCCGTGTCGAGGTCGTGAGCGAACTCACGGACCGGCTGACCGTACCCGGCCTGCGCGTGGTCGCGGCCGGTCCGGGCCAGGCTCGCTGGTGACGCGACGAACGAGTCCGATATCTTGACGTCGAGCAATCGACGTACCGAGCACCCACCCCGGGCCGCAGCGCGGCCGGAGCAGGTGAAACCCCGAAGGAGTCTGGTGGGCATGGCCAAGATCAAGGTGCAGAACCCGGTCGTCGAACTCGACGGCGACGAGATGACCCGCATCATCTGGCGGTTCATCAAAGAACGCCTGATCCACCCCTACCTCGACATCGACCTCAAGTACTTCGACCTCGGTATCGAGCACCGTGACGCGACCGACGACCAGGTCACGATCGACTCCGCGAACGCCATCAAGCAGTACGGCGTCGGCGTGAAGTGCGCGACGATCACCCCGGACGAGGCGCGCGTCAAGGAGTTCGGCCTGAAGAAGATGTGGGTCTCCCCGAACGGGACGATCCGCAACATCCTCGGCGGCGTCGTCTTCCGCGAGCCGATCATCATCAGCAACATCCCGCGGCTGGTGCCGGGCTGGACGAAGCCGATCATCATCGGCCGGCACGCCCACGGCGACCAGTACAAGGCGACGAACTTCAAGGTTCCCGGCGCCGGCGAGCTGACGATCACGTTCACCCCGTCCGACGGCTCCGAGCCGATCCAGCACGTCGTGGCCAACTACGGCCCCGACGGCGGTGTCGCGATGGGCATGTACAACTTCAACAAGTCCATCGAGGACTTCGCGCGGGCGTCACTTTCCTATGGCCTGCAACGCAATTACCCCGTCTACCTGTCGACGAAGAACACCATCCTCAAGGCCTACGACGGTGCGTTCAAGGACATCTTCGCGGACGTCTTCGAGAAGGAGTTCAAGGCCGACTTCGACGCCGCCGGGCTGACGTACGAGCACCGTCTGATCGACGACATGGTCGCCGCCGTGATGAAGTGGGAGGGCGGTTACGTCTGGGCCTGCAAGAACTACGACGGCGACGTCCAGTCCGACACCGTCGCGCAGGGCTTCGGCTCGCTCGGCCTGATGACCAGCGTGCTGATGACCGCGGACGGCAGGACCGTCGAGGCCGAGGCCGCGCACGGCACGGTCACCCGGCACTTTCGCCAGCACCAGCAGGGAAAACCGACGTCGACCAACCCGATCGCGTCGATCTTCGCGTGGACCGGCGGGCTCAAGCACCGCGGCAAGCTCGACAACACCCCCGAGGTCACCGGCTTTGCCGAGGCCCTCGAGCAGGTCTGCGTCGAGACCGTCGAGACCGGCAAGATGACCAAGGACCTCGCGCTGCTCGTCAGCCCGGAGCAGGCCTTCCTCACCACCGAGGACTTCCTGGCCGCGCTGGACGAGAACCTGGCCGCCAAGCTGGCCTGAACCGCCGGACCGTGCACACGAAGGGCGGCCGACCGGACAAGATGGTGACCATGACTCACAATCTCGCTTCCGAGCCCGCGGTGGCCGATCGGGTGCGCACGGCCGCGTCCAGCTGGCTCGCTTCGCTGACCGAGGCGCAATCGACCGCGGCCCGGGCACCGTTCGACGTCGCCGACGCGCAGGACTGGACCTACCTGCCGGGTCCCCGGCCGGGACTGGCGCTGAGCGACATGACCGAGGCCCAGCGCGCGCTCGCGATGGAGCTCCTCGACCTCGGCCTGAGCCCGGCTGGAGCCGCGAAAGCACGCGACGTGATGCAGCTGGAGGCGATCCTGCGTGAGCTCGACCGTGCCGCCGGGGGCAACTGGGAGGGCCGGCATCCGCTGTACTTCTGGTTCCGGGTGCTCGGAGACCCGGCTGGTGGGCGGCCGTGGGCGTGGCGGGTCAACGGGCACCACGTCGCCGTACACGTGACGGTGGTCGGGTCGCAGATCTCGTGCACGCCGCAGTTCTTCGGCGCGAATCCGGCGAGGGTTCCGAGCGGTGCGCAGGCCGGGTTCCGCGCGCTCGCTGCCGAGGAGGACTCCGGCCGGGCGTTGTTCCACGCGCTGGACGATCAGCAGCAGCATCAGGCGCTCGCGTCCGAGCTCGCGCCGTGGGACCTCCTGACGCGACACGATCCCGTGGCCGACCTCGGGCTGGTGTCACGCGGACTTTCCTGGGGCGACATGGACGGCGGTCAACGGACGCAGCTCGAGTCGCTCGTGCACCTCTATCTCGACCGTGTGACACCGTCGGTCGGCCAGCGTTCCTGGACGGAGATCACCGAAGCAGGGTTGGCGAAAGTGTCGTTCGCCTGGGCCGGTCCGGCCGAACCCGGCGCGGCACACTACTACGCCGTCCTCGGCCCGCAGTTCGTCCTCGAGTACGACTGCACGCAGGACGGGGCGAACCACATCCACTCCGTCTGGCGCGACGTCACCCACGACTGGGGGATCGACCTGCTCGCCGGGCACTACGCCGCGGTCCCGCACGCGTAACTGCGTGGACCCGTACGACCTCAGAACGCCGGGGTGTCGGCCAGCAACTGATGCGCGATGGCCGCGTGGCCGGCGGCGTTCGGGTGGTCACCATCGGACGCGAGCAGGCCAGTCGGATCCTTGTCCGAGTTCGCTCCGTCGAACACCGGGTACAGGTCGACGTAGATGGCGTTCTCGGCCAGGGCGTCCTTGCGGATGCCGGCATTGGCCTCCTTCGTGAGCGCGACGCTGGCGGAGACTCCCTCGTCGGGGAATGCTTTGTCGGCGACGTCGCCGTCTTCGAAAACGTTCCAATAACCGGTGAGCATGATGGTCGTGGGGGCGCCGTCTCGCACGGTCCGGATCCGATCGACGACGCCCGGGACCGTCCGGGTCATCGTCGTCAGTTCGTCCCGGGTGCACGCGGTGTGCTTCGCCCCGGCACACGTTCCCGCGGTGATCGGGTCGTGCTTGTCGGAGAAGTTGTTCGCGCCGATGGTGACGACGACGACGCGGGCCGCGGCCACGGCGTCCTGCGTTCTCGCGTCCGCAGTCGTGCTGCCGGTCAGCTCGGCGAGCAGTTCGCCGCTCGTGAGCCCGGGCACCCCTAGATTGGTCGCCGTCGCGTGCACCCGCCGGCGCGTGCCCAGTGCGGCGGCGTACAGCTCTGGGAAGGCAGTGCAGTGGCAGTGATAGCCAGAGGTGACCGAGTCCCCGAGAGCGACGATCCGCACCGGTCCGCGTGCCTTCGGAGCCGTCGGCATCGGAGCCGCCGACTGGGCCCGGGTGCTCGGCGGTACCTCCGGCGCGGCCGACGGAAGGCCGCAGCTCGTCATGGCAGCGACGCCGACCAGCATGGCCACGGTGATTCGACGTACGCGCGCACGCCTGCCCGAAGCCACCCGTCGAGTGTCACACGCCGCCGGAACGCCGGGCGTGCCGGATCAGCCGCGCAGGCGTAGCAGCACCGCGTCCTCGCCCGCAACCTCCACGTCCAACGGAGCGATGGACGGAACGGTCAAGCCGGGCACGGCATGCAGCGACGACATCGTGTCGTCCGACAGGCTCACCGATGATGGCTCCGGCCTGCGGTTCAGTACGACCACGGCCAACTCGCCCGTCGTCATCGGCTTCGCCCATACGTCGATCGAGCCGGTCTGCAACATCCGGCGTCCCTGGGTACCGGCGAAATCACCTTGTACAGCAAGCATGTTCGCGTCGGTCAGCAACGGCAGCAACCACGACTGCAGCGATCCGAGGTCGTTCCCCAGCATCAGCGGAGCATTCAGGATCGCCCACATCGCCAGGTGCGCACGGCATCGTCTCATCGCCACCTCCACAGAGTCGGCCGCGTCACCCAGTTCACCGTTCCCGACCTCGAGCATGTCCGGGTCGTTCCAGGAACCGACGCGGGAGTACCGAGTCAGCGGCGCCTGCTGGTCGACGATCGAGCACACCGACTCCCACCGGGGCTGGATGTCTTCCGTCGTCCGCCACATGTTCGCGAACTCCGGTGCCCACAACCACGGTTCCCAGCGTCCGTACTCGCTGATCGACAGGACGATGTCGCGCCCGGTCAGATCGAGCTCGGTCCGCATCCGTGCGAACGCCGCCGGCTGCGACAGTCCGTCGATCTCGTCGGCCAGGCACCAGTCGTACTTCAGGTAGTCCACACCCCACGACGCGAACGTCTCGGCGTCCTGCGATTCGTTGCCGAGCGATCCGAGCTCGACACCTGAGTAACCGTCGTAGCTCATCGAGCACGTCTTCGTTCCGGGGCAGCCGTACAGCCCGAACTTCAAGCCCTTGCTGTGCGCATACTCGGCAAGCGCCCCGATGCCCGACGGGAACCGCTCGGGATGCGACCGCAGTGCACCGTCGGAACCTCGTCGATGGTCCTGCCAGCAATCATCCACGACGACGTACTCGTAGCCGGCATCCCGCAGACCGGACGACGCCAGCACGTCCGCGGACTCCCGCACCCGTGCTTCGGTCAGGCCGTAGCAGCGGAACGCGTTCCACGAATTCCAGCCACGCGGCGGGACCGGCGCCAACCGGGCGTACGCGGCGGCATCAGGAGTATCAGTTTGCGCAGACACAGCGGAACCCCATGTTCGACGTCGACGAATCCGGTGTGTTCGACGTCCGTGCTGCGACGCGGTACCGGTTGCAGTAGGAAGCGTGGCACAGATGACTGCCGCCACGGTCCAGCTTGTGCGTCCCGGCCGGCGGACCCACCGGGTCGACCCGGGTGGCGGGAGAGTCGGCCACGTGCCACGACGTGCTCCACCAGTCCGCGCACCATTCCCACACGTTGCCAGCGACCTCGTACAGACCGAACCCGTTCGGTGCGAACGAGCGCACCGGCGCGGTCGCCAGGTGACCGTCCTCGCCGGTGTTGCGACGCGGGAACTCGCCCTGCCAGATGTTGGCGCGGTGCCGCCCGCCAGGGGTGAGCTCGTCGCCCCAGGCATACCGGCGCCCCGCCAGCCCGCCGCGCGCGGCGTACTCCCACTGCGCCTCGGTCGGCAGCTGTTTCCCTGCCCAGGCAGCGAATGCGGCCGCATCGTTGAACGACACATGCACGACCGGGTGCTGATCGAGCGTCGACGATGCCGTACCTGGGCCGTACGGCTGCCGCCACGTCGCCTGCGCGACCGGACGCCACCACGGCGCGCCCGGCACCGAGCCGTCGAGCACGTACCGCCGCGATGCGGGCGGCAGGAAGCCGTCGAAGGCGAACGACCAGCCGAGCCGCTCGGCGTCGGTGACGTATCCGGTCTCGCGGACGAAGCGTGCGTACGCGCGGTTGGTGACCGCGGTCTCGTCGATCCAGAACGGCGACACCGCCACCTCGCGGACGGGGCCCTCGCCGTCACCGGCCACCGCGTCGGCGTCCTCGCTGCCCATCGCGAACGCGCCGCCGTCCAGCCGTCGCATCCCGCGGTGCACCTCCTTGCCGACCCGAGTCGCACCGGCCGCCAGCAGGGCGGGATCGACCGGCCGCAGCACTTCGGCGCCCGACGGCACGGACGGGCCGCAGCATCCCGCCATCAGCCGACCGTCCGCGCACCCTCGGTCGCCGTCGCGGTGAAACACACCGGCGCGACGAAGCCGGTGTCGGCGAAGGCGGTCTGCACTGCCGCCGCCACCGCGTCGACGGCGTCGGCCTCGACGATGCTGATCACGCAGCCGCCGAACCCGCCGCCGGTCATCCGGGAACCGATCACGCCCTCCTGGGTCACCGCGGTCGTGACCGCGAGGTCGACCTCGGGAACGGTGATCTCGAAGTCGTCGCGCATCGACGTGTGCGAGGCGAGCATCGCGTCGCCGATCGCCCGGAACTCACCAGCCCGCAACAACGCGACCGTCTCCAGCACCCGGGCGTCCTCGGTGACGACGTGGCGGGCGCGTTTGACGATGGTCTCCGCGTCGTCCCCGCCGTGGGCCCGGAGCTTCTCCAATGCGACGTCGAGCTCGCCGAGCGCCACGTCGCGCAACGCCCGCACCCCCAGCAGCGTCGCTGCCTTCTCGCAGGACGCCCGCCGCTCGCCGTACTCGCCGGACACGAGCTCGTGCGACGCACGCGTGTCGACCACCAGCATGGCCAGTCCGACCGCTGCGAGGTCGAACGGCACCGCCTCGACCTGGAGCGACCGCATGTCGCACAGCAGCACGTGGCCCGCCTGCCCGCCCACCGAGATCAGCTGGTCCATCCCGCCGGTGGGCGCGCCGACGAAGTCGTTCTCGGCGGTCCGCGCCACCGCGACGCGTTCCTCGGCGGTGCAGCCGAGGTCGAACAGCTCGTCGACGGCGCCGGCGACGCAGCACTCCAGCGCCGCCGAACTCGACAGCCCGGCGCCCCCGGGGACGTTGCCGTCGACGTAGATGTCCACCCCGGACACCGGCTTGCCGGCCTCGGCCAGCGCCCAGACGACGCCGGCGACGTAACGGGCCCAGCCGTCGACCGCGCCGGGCGCGAGTCCCTCGACCGGCGTCTGGACGGTGTCATCCTCCTGCGCCGACGCGATCCGGACGACGCCGGTGCCGGTTTTCGCGACGAGAGCCAGGCAGCCGGCCGGGATCGCCAGGGGAAGGACGAAGCCGTCGTTGTAGTCGGTGTGCTCGCCGATCAGGTTGACCCGGCCGGGCGCGAGCCAGGCGACCTCGGCGTCGTGGCCGTAGGCGGCGCGGAACCCGGCTCGTGCGGACTCGAGATCAGGCGCGTGCAGCGACGGGGTCGTGGGCATGCGGCCAGTCTGCCGTCGGTGCCGCCGCGACGTCTCCCCGTGACGGGTCCGCTGCCCGCTGGTGGCCGGAAGGTGACAGGTCGATGCGGGTTCCCCGTACCCTGGTGACGTCAGCACCCGGATCGGACGGTCACGCAGTGAGTCAGATCGCGACAAATGTCGCCGTCGTGTTCGCGTTCATCCTGTTCGGCGGCGTCTTCGCTGCCGCCGAGATGTCGCTCGTGTCGTTGCGCAACAGCCAGGTCCAGCAGCTGGCCACCCGCAGCCGACGCGGTGCGATCGTCGCCAGGCTTGTCTCGGATCCGAACCGGTTCCTCTCCGCCGGCCAGATCGGTGTCACCCTCTCAGGCTTCCTGTCCGCGTCCTTCGGCGCGACCACCCTGGCCGATGAGATGACGCCAGTTCTGGTGCGGGCGGGGCTCGCCGGCGGGCCTGCGCATGTGGTGTCGGTCGTCGTCGTCACCGTCGTCGTGTCCTACCTGTCCATCGTGATCTCCGAGCTGACCGCGAAGCGGCTGGCGCTCGCGAGCCCGGAACGCTTCGCCCTCGTCCTCGGCCCGGTCGTGGACTACCTGGCCCGGCTGGCACGGCCGGCCATCTGGTTCCTCGGTCGCTCGACGAACGTGGTCGTGCGGCTGCTCGGCGGCGATCCGCACGTCACCCGCGACGGGATCACCGACGCCGAGCTGCGCGAGCTCGTGAGCTCGACCTCGACACTCGGTGTGGACGAGCGCCGGATCGTCGCCGACGTGTTCGACGCGGGGTCGCGCGCGGTCGTCGAGGTGATGGTCCCGCGCCCGGACGTGAACTTCCTGGACGCGTCGATGCTGGTGAGCGACGCGAGCGCGCTGGTCATCCGCACCCGGCACCACTCCCGCTACCCGGTGATGCGCAGCTCCGCCGACGACGTCATCGGGTTCGTCCACGTCCGTGACCTGTTCAACCCGGCGAACCCGGCGAAGCCGCACCTGCGCACCGGTGACGTCGCCCGGCCGATCGTGATGCTGCCCGGGACGGCGCTCATCGTCCCGGCGCTCAACCAGATGCGTAACCAGGGCGCGCACATGGCGCTGGTGGTCGACGAGTACGGCGGCACCGACGGGATCGTCACCGTGGAGGACCTCGTCGAGGAGCTGGTGGGCGAGATCCGCGACGAGTTCGATCCGGGCACGCCGCGCACGGTTCTCGGGCCCGGTGGGGTGGTCGAGGTGGACGGCACCCTCAACCTCTCCGATGTCGAGGAGGTCAGCGCGCTCGAACTCCCGGACGGCCCGTACGAGACGATCGCCGGCTTCGTCATCTCCCGGCTGGGCCGGCTGCCGGTTGCCGGGGACGTCGTCGAGGTCGACGGCTACCGGCTCGCCGTCACCGAGACCGATCGCCGCCGGATCGCGCGCGTCCAGATCACCGCGCCGGTAGCCGGGTCGGACGCGGCGGCAGACGCTGCTGCCGACGTCGCAGCTCCCGCGCGCTGATCCGGTGGGACCCGCTCGACACGGGCGCCGTCGCACGACTGGCAGAATGCCCGCATGTCGTCACGTCCTCGGGTTCTGTCGGGTATCCAGCCGACCGCCGACTCGTTCCATCTCGGCAACTACCTGGGTGCGCTGCAGTACTGGGTGAGCCTGCAGGACACCCACGACGCGTTCTACTGCGTCGTCGACCTGCACGCCATCACCCTCGAGCACGACCCGGCCAAGCTGCGTGAGCGGACGATGTCGTCGATCGCCCAGCTGATCGCGGCCGGTCTCGACCCCGCGCGGTGCACGCTGTTCGTGCAGAGCCACGTCCCCGAGCACGCCGAGCTGGCCTGGGTGCTCGGCTGCATCACCGGCTACGGCGAGGCCGCCCGGATGACGCAGTTCAAGGACAAGTCGCAGAAGACCGGCAGCGACGGCGTCACCGTCGGCCTGTTCACCTATCCGGTGCTGATGGCCGCGGACATCCTGCTCTACCAGGCCGATCAGGTTCCGGTCGGTGAGGACCAGCGCCAGCACCTCGAGCTCACCCGTGACCTCGCGGGCCGGTTCAACCACCGCTTCGGCGACACGTTCACGGTGCCCGAACCACACATCGTCAAGGACACCGCCAAGATCTACGACCTGGCCGACCCGACGTCGAAGATGAGCAAGTCGGCCTCGTCCCCGGCCGGGGTCGTCGAGCTGCTCGACGACCCGAAGGTGTCTGCCAAGCGCATCCGATCCGCCGTCACCGACTCCGGCCGGGAGGTGTCGTTCGATCCGGCGGCCAAGCCCGGGGTGTCGAACCTGCTCACGATCCACGCGGCGCTCACCGGCGGCACCGTCGAGACGTCGGAGAAGGCGTTCACCGGCGGCGGTTACGGGGATCTCAAGAAGGCCGTCGCCGAGGTGGTGGCCGACTTCACCGGCAGCTTCCGCGCGCGCTACGACGAGGTTCTCGCCGACCGGGCCGGCCTCGAGGCGATCCTCGCCGCGGGTGCCGAGCGGGCCCGTGACGTCGCGTCGGTGACCCTCGCCACGGTGTACGACCGGGTCGGTTTCGTCCCCGCGGCGGTCCGCCACGACGGCGGCCGCTGAGCATGGCGCTCGGCGATGTCGTCACCCGGGCCAAGGAGACGCTTGCCCGTGCGCGACACCGCTGGGGCTGGCTGGACGCTCTCGTCCGCGCCTACCAGCACTTCACCGGGATCAACGCAGCGCAGCTCGGCGGCTCGATCACCTACTTCGGGTTCCTCTCGTTCTTCCCGCTGATCGCGGTGGCCTTTTCGGTCGTCGGGTTCATCGTGGTGGCCGTCCCGAGCGCACCGGAGCTGGTCAACAACGCGCTCGCGAACGCCCTGCCCGGGTTGGTCGGGGGTGACAACGGCATCAACGCCCAGAGCATCGCCTCGGCCCGTACCGGGGTCGGCATCATCGGGTTCGTGACGCTGCTCTACTCGGCCTCGGGCATCGCCTCCAACGTCCGGTCCGCACTCGACCAGGTTTTCGTCGTGCCCTGGCAGGTGCAGCGCAACTTCGTGCTCGGCAAGCTCTCCGACCTCCTGACGATGGCGGTGAGCGGCCTCATCCTGGTGATCTCGGTGGCTGCCAGCTCGGCGGTGTCGGGTGGGGTGAAGGACGCATTGCTAACGGCCCTGGGGCTCGACAAGGACAGCCCGCTGGGCATCGTGTTCATCGTTCTCGGGCTCGCCATCGGCGTCGCGTCGAGCACTCTCATGCTGTACCTGATCTACCGGGTTCTCCCCAGCCACCACATGCGTCGCCGCAGCCTGCTGACCGGCGCATTCGTCGCCGCGATCGGCGTCGAGGTGATCAAGGTGGCGGCCACGCTGATCATCTCCGGAGTCACGGACAACAAGCTCTACGGCACGTTCGGGGTGATCATCGCGCTGCTCGTCTGGTTGAACTACTTCGCCCGGCTGCTGCTCTTCGGCGCGTCGGTGGCCGTCGCCGGCAACGGCCTCACCGAGGCCGAACTCGTGCGCTCGGAGGCGTTCGCGACCCGCGCGGCAGCGCTGGCCGACCGTCCGCTGGGGGTCCGCCGGTTCACCGACCGGCTGCGCGCGCGGGCTGCGCTGTCGACGGTCGTGCTCCGCCGGTCGCGCGACGACGAGGCGTGACCCGGTGGCCAGCGAGGCGGACCGACCGGTCGATCCGGAGCGACACACCGAGTCCGGCCTGCCGTTCCCGCCGGTGCGCGGGCCGGCTGATCTCTCGGCATTCGACCCCGACAGCGACCTCGGCGCGCCCGGCCAGTTTCCCTACACCCGGGGCATCTACCCGGGCATGTACACCGACCGGCCGTGGACGATGCGCCAGTACGCCGGGTTCGGCACGGCCGCGGAGTCCAACGCCCGCTACCACCAGCTGATCGCCGCCGGGACGACCGGCCTGTCGGTGGCCTTCGATCTGCCCACCCAGATGGGTTACGACTCCGACGACCCGATCGCGGCCGGCGAGGTCGGCAAGGTCGGAGTGGCGATCGACTCGATCGACGACATGCGAATCCTCTTGCAGGGCTTGCCGTGCGACGTCGTGTCGACCTCGATGACGATCAACGCCCCGGCGGCTGTGCTCCTGCTGCTGTACCAGCTGGTGGCGCAGGAACAGGGCGTGCGCGGTGACCAGCTCGCCGGCACCGTCCAGAACGACGTGCTCAAGGAGTACATCGCCCGCGGCACGTACATCTTCCCTCCGGTGCCCTCGCTACGGCTGACGACCGACACATTCGCGTACTGCAAGGCCGAACTGCCACGGTGGAACACGATCTCCATCTCGGGTTACCACATGGCCGAGGCCGGCGCGACGCCCGCGCAGGAGATCGGGTTCACGCTGTCGAACGGGCTGGCCTACGTCCAGGCCGCAGTGGACGCCGGCCTGTCCGTCGACGAGTTCGCCCCGCGGCTGTCGTTCTTCTTCGTGTCCCGGACGACGCTGCTGGAGGAGGTCGCGAAGTTCCGGGCCGCGCGCCGGCTGTGGGCGCGGCTGATGCGCGACCGGATGGGCGCCCGCGATCCGCGCAGCCAGATGCTGCGCTTCCACACCCAGACCGCCGGCGTGCAGCTGACCGCCCAGCAGCCGGAGCTGAATCTCGTCCGGGTCGCCGTCCAGGCGCTGGCCGCGGTGCTCGGCGGGACCCAGTCGCTGCACACCAACGCCTACGACGAGGCGATGGCGCTGCCGACACCGGACTCCGCACGGCTGGCGCTGCGAACGCAGCAGGTGCTCGCGTACGAGACCGACGTGACCGCGACGGTGGACCCGTTCGCCGGGTCCTACGTCGTCGAGGCGATGACGGACGAGCTCGAGGCGGCGGCGTCGCGGTTGATCGACGAGGTCGACGCCCGCGGCGGTGCCGTGGCCGCCATCGGCGAGGGCTTCCAGAAGGGTGAGATCGAGCGCAACGCCTACCGGATCTCCCGGCGGATCGACGCCGGCGAGCAGGTCGTCGTCGGCGTCAACCGCTTCACCGAGGGCGACGGCGGGACCTACCGCCCTCTGGTGGCCGACCCGGGACTCGAGGCCGCGCAGCGTGCCCGGCTGGCCGCGCTGCGGGCCGGCCGCGACCAGGCTGCCGTCGACGCCGCGTTGGCCGCGCTGTCGGAGGCCGCGGCGGGGACGGCGAACGTGCTCTACCCGATGCGGACGGCGCTGGCCGCGCGGGCGACCGTCGGCGAGGTGTGTTCGGCGCTGCGGGCCGTGTGGGGCCGGTACGAGCCGTCGGAACGGTTCTGAGCCGGCGAAGCCCCGGAACGGCATTTCTGATCGTTGCGGCCGGGCAACCAGCACGATTCGGCTGCGCACGCGGTTATATGAACCCGAATGTCCTCCCTGTGGTGCCGGGCACCGGCCGCCGACGGCGAGCCCCACATCAAGGGATGATCATGTTCGTGGATGACACTGGCGTGGACGAGACCGACGTGGACGAGAATCCGATCGACTGGAATGCCCTGCGAGACGCCGCGATCGAGGCCTCTACGCATGCCTACGTGCCCTACTCGCACTACCCGGTCGGGGCGGCTGCCCTGGTCGACGACGGGCGGATCGTGTCGGGCTGCAATGTCGAGAACGCCTCGTACGGGTTGACGTTGTGTGCCGAGTGCGGCCTCGTGTCGGCCCTGCATGCAAGCGGTGGCGGACGGCTCGTCGCCTTCGCGTGCGTGGACGGGTCGGGTGCGTCGTTGATGCCGTGCGGACGGTGCCGGCAACTGCTGTGGGAACAGGGCGGTCCGACCCTGCTGGTGGCCACCGGTCGGGGGATCGTTGCGATGACCGAGGTGCTGCCGGATGCGTTCGACGCGACGGATCTGGCGTGAGCGACCACGACGCGGTCGACGTCATCCGGGCGAAGCGCGACGGCGGCCGGCTCAGCGACGGCCAGATCGACTGGGTGCTCGACGCCTACACCCGGGGCGAGGTTGCCGACGAGCAGATGTCGGCGCTCGCGATGGCGATTCTCCTGCAGGGCATGGATCGTCGCGAGATCGCCCGGTGGACGCGGGCGATGATCGCGTCCGGGCAGCGGCTCGATTTCGAGTCTGCGGACCTCGGCCGACCGACCGTGGACAAACACTCGACCGGTGGGGTGGGGGACAAGATCACGCTGCCGCTGGCGCCGTTGGCGGCCGCATGCGGGGTGGCGGTGCCGCAGCTGTCGGGACGCGGTCTCGGGCACACCGGCGGGACGCTCGACAAGCTCGAGTCGATCCCGGGCTGGCGCGCCGATCTGACCTACGAGCAGATCGTCGGACAGCTGCGCGACATCGGTGCGGTCATCTGCGCGGCGACCGGCGCGATCGCGCCGGCCGATCGCAAGCTCTATGCGCTCCGCGACGTCACCGGGACGGTCGAGTCCATCCCGTTGATCGCGAGCTCGATCATGAGCAAGAAGATCGCCGAGGGCACCGCCGCGCTGGTCCTCGACGTGAAGGTCGGGTCGGGCGCGTTCATGAAGACCTTCGACGACGCGTCCGAGCTGGCTCGGACGATGGTCGAGCTCGGGACCGACGCCGGGGTGCGGACGGTCGCGCTGCTCACGCAGATGGACGTGCCGCTCGGCCGCACCGCGGGCAATGCGTTGGAGGTGGCCGAATCGGTGCAGGTGCTCGCCGGGGGTGGGCCGGCCGACGTGGTCGAGCTGACGCTGGCACTGGCGCGGGAGATGCTCGCGGGGGCCGGCGTGACCGGTGTCGACCCGGCCGGGAAGCTGGCCGACGGTTCGGCGATGGATGTCTGGCGGGCGATGATCTCCGCGCAGGGCGGTGACCCCTCGGCCGTGCTCCCCACGGCAGCCGAGACCCACGTCGTGGCGGCTCCGGCGGACGGGTACGTGACAACGCTGGACGCCTACGCCGTCGGGGTGGCGGCATGGCGACTGGGCGCCGGCCGCGCACGTCAGGGCGATGCGGTGTCGGCCGGGGCGGGTGTGGTGATGCACGCGAAGCCAGGTGAGCTGGTGCGGCGCGGCGACCCGGTTCTCACCTTGCACACCGACGATCCGGCCCGGTTCGATCGTGCCCTCGAGGCAATGGAAGGCCAGTGGGCGATCGGCGACGAAGCCCCCATCGGGGACCCGCTGATCCTCGGCCGCATCGACGCCTACGGTCGATAGCCGTGGAGATACGACTCGCATCCGACCGGGACTGGCCGAGGATCTACCCGTTCTTCGCAGCGATCGTGGCCGCCGGTGACAGCTACGCCTTTCCGGACGGACTATCGCTCGAGCAGGCTCGGCCGTGGTGGATGGAGACGACGCCCGGCCGGACGGTCGTGGCCGTCGACGGCGACGGCGACGAGATCCTCGGCTCCGCAAAATGGGCCCCAACCGTCCCGGCCGTGGCGCGCACGTGGCGACCGCGAGCTTCATGGTCAACCCGGCTCATCGAGGACGAGGAGTCGGGCGGGCGCTTGGCGTGCACGTCCTCGAGTGGGCACGGTCCGCCGGCCATCACAGCATTCAGTTCAATGCCGTTGTCGAGACCAATACCGCGGCCGTTCGGCTCTGGCGATCGCTCGGTTTCGAGATCCTCGCGACGGTCCCGGAGGCGTTCGACCACCGCACTCAAGGGCTGGTGGGCCTGCACGTGATGTTCCGCAACCTGGCTGACGTGGCGGTGAATCGGCGTTCGCTGTGAGCCGGATTCGTCAACCCTGCTTGGAGATTCTCTCATCAGAAGTCTTGTGTGCGAACGCGCCTTCGGCTAGAATGTGGAGATGTTGTCGACCCAACCCGAGCTCCCTCTGCCGCCGTTGGCGACCGCGGTTGCCGGAGCGGCGTTCGAGCCCGGA